>DASYAN010000099.1:0-9448 GCA_036501345.1 Ktedonobacteraceae bacterium | reverse complement strand
GACACACGCTATTGCAAACTCTTCGTTCAGTCACATGTTCACCAGCATGCCGAAATGAGTTGGATACTCAATTGTTTCACTCCAATGGGCTGGCTGAACCGTATGACACAGTTCAAGAGCAAGGCTGGAAGTGACCTGGAGTCGGTTAATACTGGCCTCTACTGCTATCCAGTACTGATGGCCTGCGATATCCTGCTATACCAGACTGATTATGTTCCAGTCGGCGACGACCAGCGCCAACATCTGGAACTAACCCGTGACATTGCGCTGCGCTTCAACAGCATCTACAAGCAGGATGTATTCACCATTCCGCAGACACAGATTCGCGAGATGGGAGCCCGCATCATGTCACTGGATGATCCAACAAAGAAGATGAGCAAAAGCGAAGATAGCCCACACTCACGCATCAATCTACTGGATGATCCTAAAACTATTAAGCAGAAGCTTGGGCGAGCAACGACAGACTCACAGCGCCTAATAGCCTTTGATCCAGAACGGCCAGGTATTACCAACCTGCTAACCATCTACCAGACGCTCACAGGGCAATCTCAGCAGGAAATTGAACAGGAGTTTGCTGGTAAGGGTTATGGGGACCTCAAAGCAGCATTAACTTCGCGCTTAGTCGAGACACTGACGCCCATTCAGCAACGTTACAACGAATTGATTAACGACCTACCGACATTGGATAGTATTCTCAAGCAAGGTGCGGATGAGGTTCGTCCAATCGCAGAGGCTACAATTCAACACGTAAAGAATGTAATTGGCCTTGGTTAGCATCATCTAAGCACAGCGCTTAATAACCAATAAACCAGGCAATTCATTGCCCAAGTATAAGGACCCGATTTATCGCGTCCGCTACCACCATTGAGCGATATTAGGAACCTGATTTATCGCGTCTAATACAACAATTAGGGGCAAAAAATGTATTATCCAACATTTGAAGAGTTTCAGCGGCTTCGCGATGAGGAAATGAGCAGTTCCACAGCAGACACAGAAGAGCAACGTGCCCATCGTCCCCTTATGCCGCTCTACCGCGACATTCTTGCTGATATGGAAACTCCCGTCTCAGCGTATTGCAAGACAGCCAAACAACCGTACAGTTTTCTCTTAGAAAGCGTCTCCGGGGGCGAGCATGTGAAACGCTATTCGTTTATCGGCCTCGATCCCTATATGGTCATGATTCAGCGTGGAGATACGGCCAGGATACTCCATATGGACCATCAACACAATCAAGCCAATGACAACAACATGAATGTCGAGGAGGTCCCGTGCCACGATCCGCTTGAGCTAATTGAGGCTGAACTGAGCCAGTATCGCTTGGTATGCCCGGATCGAACTTCGCAAGACCAACTCCCAACATTTCATGGTGGTGCCGTTGGCTATCTGGCATACGACGTCGTCACACGCTTTGAGCGCCTGCCGCTTCCTAAGCCGAATGAACTGGATCTTCCTCTGGCAGTCTTTAGTTTTACCGAAACAGTCTTGGTCTTCGACCACGTCAAACATCGTGTCCGCATCGTTACCCATCTGCATCTCGATGCACCAGACCTCGCAGCAGAATATCGGCGCGGTATCGCGATTATCGACAATGTGCAGCAACGCTTGAGCCAGCCCATCAGCTTGCCGCAAGAGCCCACACCCATTCATGATCAGGAAGCTTTACAGATCCGATCAAATCGCACCAAAGAAGAGTTCGAGGATATGGTACGGCGCTCAATCGAGTACATCAAAGCTGGCGACATTTTCCAGGTTGTCCCATCACAACGCCTGAACCGTCATATTACTGCCTCCCCACTCACCGTTTACCGAGCATTGCGAGCAATCAATCCATCACCATACATGTTCTTTCTCGATCTAGCAGACTTCCATATCGTAGGAGCATCACCAGAACTACTGGTGCGCTACGAAGATAATGAAGTGACGATTCGTCCGATCGCTGGCACTCGTCCGCGCGGGTTCGATAAACAGAGCGACGAACATTTGGAAGAAGAGCTGAAAAATGATCCCAAGGAACGCGCCGAACACGTGATGTTGCTTGACCTGGGGCGCAATGATGTTGGACGAGTGAGTGAAATCGGCACAATCAAAGTTGACGATTTTATGACTATCGAGCGCTATTCCCATGTAATGCATCTGGTCACCAATGTCTCGGGCCAGTTACGCAAAGATGTCTCTCCATTTGAAGCGCTACGAGCGGGTTTTCCTGCTGGTACCGTCTCGGGGGCACCCAAGATTCGCGCCATGGAAATTATCAGTGAGCTAGAGGGAGAACAGCGTGGTGTCTATGCGGGTGCTGTCGGGTACTTCAGCCACTCAGGCAACCAGGAGACTGCTATTGCACTGCGCACCATGGTCATCAAAAATGGTCGTGCCTATATTCAAGCTGGCGGC
Organism: Ktedonobacteraceae bacterium; assembly: GCA_036501345.1. Lineage (GTDB taxonomy): Bacteria > Chloroflexota > Ktedonobacteria > Ktedonobacterales > Ktedonobacteraceae > DASYAN01. Next base: position 7,057 of record DASYAN010000099.1, on the reverse strand, counting down.
GGTGTTGTCGCCGACTCTGACCCTAGCAACGAATATCAGGAGAGTCTCAACAAGGCCAAAGCTTTGCTACGCGCCCTGGACGAAGCAGAAAAGATCGCTCGAGAAGCCAGAGAAAATGCAGAGCAATCTCTAGTCCAAGAGGAGGGCAATTAAGATGCTGCTCTTAATCGACAATTACGACAGCTTCACCTATAACTTGTACCAATACCTGGGGGAACTCGGAGCCGAGATAATCGTACGACGTAATGATCAGATTACCCTAGACGAAATCGAAGCTATGAAGCCTGATCATATCGTGATCTCGCCAGGGCCCTGCACCCCGAACGAGGCAGGTATGTCCTGTCAGATCATTGAAGCCTTTGGGCCACGTATCCCATTGCTTGGCGTTTGCCTGGGACACCAATCCATTGGACAGGTTTACGGAGGTCGTGTCATTCGAGCCCCAGAACCAATGCATGGTAAGACTTCATTAATGTATCATAAAGGGAAAGGTATTTTTCGCAATCTGCCCGTTCCCTTCGAAGCTAATCGTTATCATAGCCTCATTGTCGAGCGCGAGACCCTCCCGAATGATCTGGAGATTACTGCCGACACAGAAGATGGCATAATTATGGGGTTGCGACACCGCCACTATCCTGTAGAAGGTGTTCAGTTCCATCCAGAGTCAATTATGACGCCAGATGGAAAAAAGCTACTAGGCAATTTTCTGACGCATGCATAGTAAAGGGGTAAAATATTACAGGCCAGGGCAAGAGGTTAGCTTGGTAAGTGTTGACCTCAAATTTTCCCTTGCTGCATTATATGATCTTACCAGCGTACCAGTTGAGGAAGAGGAAATCGAATAATGATTCGCGAAGCTATTGCCCATATTGCTGCAGGAGGCACACTCAGCACAGAAGAGTCCACCACAGCAATGGAAGAGATTATGACCGGAGTGGCAACTCCATCGCAAATGGGTGCATTCTTGACTGCCCTGCGCCTGCGACCCGGCGGGGAGACCGTCGAGGAGATTATAGGATTTGCTCACGTCATGCATGAAAAAGCCCTTCGTGTCCATCTGGACGAGGAGATGGCCTCACGAGCTCTGGACACTTGTGGAACCGGGGGAGATGGCTCAGGAACGTTCAATGTCTCAACCGCCGTAGGCATTGTTGCAGCAGCAGCCGGGGCTGCCGTTGCCAAGCATGGCAATCGCTCTGCCACGAGCAAATGCGGCAGTGCCGATGTACTGGAAGCGCTGGGAGTGAAAATCGACCTGACACCAGCACAGACAGCCCGCAGCATACAAGAATGTGGCTTTGGCTTTATGTTTGCTCCGGCCTACCATCCAGCAATGAAGCACGTCGGCCCAACACGCGGCGAGATCGGTATCCGCACCGTCTTTAATATTCTCGGCCCGCTTACCAATCCGGCACATACGCCTTACCAGGTTCTAGGAGTCCCAAACAGTTCACTGATGCGCAAGATGGGCGAAGCCTTGCTTCACCTGGGTAGTCACCATGCATTGATCGTCCATGGCGAGGACGGATTAGATGAGTGCTCGATCAGTGCGCCAACACGCATTTGCGAAGTACGCTCTGGTCAGCAATTGCGTGAATACACGATCACTCCAGAGGATGTTGGTCTGCCAAGTGCCTCTAATCGCCAGGGTATCCTGGGAGGCAATCCAACCCATAACGCCGCCATGCTACGTGAACTTTTATCGGACTATATCGATTCGCCAGCTACTCACATGCTCTGTTTGAATGCTGGTGCTGCACTTTTGGCCTGTGACCAAGTTTCATCACTAAGCGAAGGTGTCAAGCTCGCTAGTGCAACCTTGCGTGAAGGCAAGGCTAAATCCAAATTAGCACAAGTTATTGAATGTTCTCAATCATTAGGGAATTTGGCAACTACACAGGTGCCAACAAACTAAACGCGATTTACCGTGTCACCTTTAGGTGATTACCATCGGTAGGGGCCGCAATTCATCATGTGCCCTTTGGGTATTGCGTCAGCCCTTTGCAGACATTAGACAGGTAATTATAATGTTTCTCGATCGTATCGTTACACAGACACAAACAGATTTAGAGGTGCGGAAACGCGAACATCCTCTGGCCGAGATACAGCGTCAGGCTTTTGAACAGCCAAGGCCCCGTGACCTTTTAGAGGCTTTCGAACCACGCTCGCAAATCCACCTGATCGCCGAAGTGAAACGCGCATCACCATCAAAGGGATTGCTTGCTCCCCATATCAATCCCGTCGAGCTAGCGCGAGTCTATGAAGCGAATGGAGCCTCGGTCATCTCTGTGTTGACAGAGCCTCATTTCTTTCTAGGATCACCAGAATATTTGACGGCAATCAAACAAGCCGTGAGTATCCCTGTCCTACGCAAGGATTTCATCATTGACGAATACCAAGTATACGAAGCACGTGCATGGGGAGCAGATGTCATTCTGCTGATATGTGCCATCCTGGATGATACCCAGTTGCGACGCTTGCTGCATGTCGCCGATGAGTTACATATGCGCAGCCTCGTCGAGGTACACACCATTGAAGAGGCGAAACGTGCTATCAATACGGGAGCAGTTGTTATTGGTGTCAATAGCCGCGATCTGGTCACATTTCAGATGAATTCATATCTCATGGGCGAGATCCGCCAGATCATCCCCAAGGACCGGGTCGTGGTAGCTGAAAGCGGTATTCATACACAGGCAGATGCACGGCGTCTAGCACGCTACGACGTGCAAGCCATGCTGGTTGGCGAGTCACTTGTGATTTCCAATGACGTGCCCAAGCAGATGCATATGTTACTGCATGGGGCAAATAGTAGCACACAGGTGAAAATCTGCGGCCTACGAACCGCTGAACATATCAATACCGCTACCGATGGCGGGGCAGACATGTTGGGCTTTATTTTTCACGAACCAAGCCATCGCTTTATCAAACCACAGCAGATCCGCTCTGTGCTAGAAGCAAGCGCTAGCTTTATGCACCCGCCCATAGGACAGTGCAAACCTGACCTTGTCGGTGTCTTCGTCAACAAAGAGGTTGACTATATCAACGATGTGGTTGAACAGGTAGGACTCCAGTATGTCCAACTCCACGGTACAGAAACTCCCGAGTTCTGCCAGCAAATCAAGCGACCTGTCATCAAAGCTCTGCAAATCCATAACACAGCAGACTTGGAGCAGATCAAGAGCTACCAGTCAGTCGTCTGGCGCTTACTACTTGACGCACCAACACCAGACTGGGGCGGAAGTGGGGAAACATACGATTGGGAACTTGCTCGCTTGGCTAGCCAAACTCATCGTATCCTGCTTGCCGGAGGTCTGACGGTGGAGAATGTAGCAGCAGCGATTCGTCAGGTTCACCCATGGGGAGTCGATGTCAGCAGCGGAGTCGAAACTGACAGGCAGAAGGATAGCGAGAAGATACAAGCTTTTATCAAACAGGTTCGGATAACTGACTAGAGAAAGACAAAAACCATGCAAATACAAAACACAGAACAATCTAAAACTTACCAACACGATCTCTACCCAGACCAGCGTGGACGTTTCGGACCATTCGGCGGTAAATTCGTCCCCGAGAGCCTGATGGCTGCCCTGGCTGAGATGGAAGCAGCTTACGAAGATGCGCACCAGGACGAAGCATTCCAGGAGGAACTGCGCAAAGATCTTTTCGGTTACGTAGGACGCCCAACCACACTCTACTACGTACCACGTTTCTCCGAATTGGTCGCCCCTGGTATCAAAGTCTATCTCAAACGCGAGGATCTGGCGCATACCGGAGCGCATAAGATCAATAACGCCATGGGACAGGGTATGCTCGCCAAGCGTATGGGCAAGCAACGTATCATCGCCGAAACAGGGGCGGGTCAGCATGGTGTTGCCACTGCTACAGTATGTGCAAAGCTTGGCCTCAATTGCATCATTTACATGGGTGAGGTTGATATCGCACGCCAATCGCTCAATGTCTTTCGCATGAAACTGCTGGGTGCAGAAGTACGCCCGGTCAGTAGCGGATCACGTACACTCAAAGATGCTATCAATGAAGCTATTCGCGACTGGGTCACCAACGTGGAGACAACCTTCTACCTGTTCGGTTCTGCCGCTGGACCCCACCCCTATCCACGCATAGTACGCGATTTCCAGTCAATCATCGGCAAAGAGGCACGCCAGCAAATCCTGGAGCAAGAGGGACGACTGCCAAATATGATCCTGGCCTGTGTTGGTGGTGGAAGCAATGCTATCGGAATCTTCCATCCCTTTGCAGATGCGCCAGAAGTTCAATTGATTGGCGTCGAAGCTGGTGGTACAGGACTAGAGCCGGGACAGAATGCTGCAACATTGGTCTCGGGCCGACCAGGAGTTCTGCATGGGGCCCTCAGCTATCTGCTGCAAAATGAAGACGGGCAGGTATTAGATACACATAGCATCTCAGCGGGACTCGATTATCCAGGAGTTGGCCCAGAGCATAGCTATATGAAAGACACTGGTCGCGCCACCTATGTCTCAGCCAGCGATGAAACAGCCCTACGTGGCCTCCAGGCACTCAGTAAGACCGAAGGGATTATTCCTGCCCTGGAGTCCGCTCACGCCCTTGGCTACCTGCTAGAAATGGGCGAGCAAGGCAAAATTCCTGCAGGCTCACTCATTATCCTAAATCTGTCAGGGCGCGGCGATAAAGATATGGTCACAGTTGCCAAAGCTTTGAATGTCAGGCTATAAGAAAAGAGAGTGCAATGGAACCCACAAATAGCAATGTCATAGAGCAATATGGTGTACTAAGAGCAAAGAATTCTCAAGACATCCCTGCCAACAGGATCACAAAAGCCTTCGAGCGTGCTAAACAAGAAGGGCGTGGTGTCCTTATCCCTTACCTCATGTGCGGCTTCCCATCAGCGGAACAAAGTGCCGAGCTAGTACTGGCTGCGGCAGAAGGTGGGGCAGATATCATCGAACTGGGCATACCTTTCAGCGATCCACTAGCCGACGGAGCAACCATCCAGCACGCAGGACATGTAGCGCTAGAGCAAGGCATGACCATCAATGGCTGTATGGAAATTGCCCGTCAGGTGGCGGCCAGGAGCAACGTCCCATTACTCTTCATGGGCTACTACAACCCCATCCTGTCCTACGGTATTGAACGTTTCTGTGCAACGGCCAACGCAAACGGCATCAGTGGAATAATCGTCCCCGACCTGCCAGCTGAAGAGGCCGCCCCCTTGCAGGAAGAGGCACAACGTCATGGACTTACGCTCATTTTCCTGGTTCCCCCCACGGCACCCAATCAACGCATCGAAAATATCGTAGCCCGAACCAGAAAGGGACCCGCAGGCTTCATCTACTGTGTCTCACTAAGCGGTGTAACAGGCTCACGCAAGGAACTGCCATCCCACCTACGCAGTTTTATTGAACGCGTTCGCAGCTACACCAAAGAGATTCCCCTGGCCGTCGGCTTCGGTCTCTCCACGCCAGAGCATATTGCCCAGGTGACCACTTTTGTGGAAGGCGCGGTTGTAGGAAGCGCTCTGGTCAATCTGATCGATCAGAATGAGATGGGACAACAGGTAGATGCAGTGAGGCAATATATAGCTTCTCTGAGGAACCACCAAGGCTTGGAATAGGCAAGCAAGATTGATTGAGGATTGTCAACGAGTGCCAACGCACTCATTGACAGCCTCACATGCCTCCAGAAGCTGGATGAGAGTTACATAGCTCGGCTTCTTTTCGCGTATGATCATAAATTTTTCATGTTTTTAGTGTATAACAAGCCACAAATTGTTTTTTACAAGCATTTGAACAATGTGTTCCAGCATCATCAATAGGACTGCCAACCTTGCCACCATCCCGTAAAATAGAAATATATATGTTGAGTAGCTTCTCTACCCAAGATTTGATGAAGAGCTCTATTTTTTACTGAAAAGGATGAGTCAAAGTGATATACTGTCGTGGTATCCGTGGTGCAACCACAGTAGACTACAATGATCGGGAGGAAATACTCGCGGCCACTGCTGAACTGTTGCAACTGCTCATAGCCAGAAATGATCTGCATCCTGACAATATTGCCAGCGTAATATTTACTACTACAGATGACCTGGATGCAGAATTTCCAGCAGTGGCTGCACGCAGTCTTGGCTGGCTAGAGACAGCGTTAATGTGCGCCCGAGAAATTCCAGTCCCCGGTAGCCTGAGAAAATGTATTCGTGTGCTGATCCATGTCAATACGACTCGCAGTGCAGCAGAGATACAACACGTGTACCTCAAAGATGCGGTTAATTTACGTCCCACTTTTCGCGCAGAAGATGCGTAGACAAGAATAGCCATGATAAAATGGCAATTTATTGCCAATAATATAGAGGTCCGATTTACCGTGTGCCCTTTGGGTATCGCGCCCGTGACACCACTCTATTTTCGTGGAACTTCTATGCGCCTGTAGTACCACATGGTACCTCATTGAGAATCTATTAAAAGGAGCTTTTTTTTATGATCGTTGTCATGAAACCTACCAGTAGCGAGGCAGATATCGAGCGCGTCCTACAATTCCTTGAGAAGCATGGCCTGAGTGGCCATCCATCACAGGGAGTAGAGCGCACAGTGATCGGCGTCCTGGGAGCTGTGGGACCATCTGGCACACCTGGTAGCATTGGCGGCATTAATCCATCTCTGGGCGAATCCCTCGAAAGTCTGCCCAGCGTAGATAGCGTTATTCGTGTCTCCAAGCCATATAAGCTTGCCAGTCGCGAGTTCCATCCAGCAAACACTATTGTTGATGTGCCAACCCGATGCGCCCCAGGGGGTGTAGTTAGCATCGGTAGCAAAACAATTGTGATGATGGCAGGGCCATGCACCGTCGAGACTGAGAAGCAGCTCATGACAACGGCAGAGGCAGTACGTAAGGAAGGCGCAACTATTCTGCGTGGAGGAGCCTTCAAGCCATCGACCTCACCCTACGGCTTCCGTGGTCTCGGCAAAGCTGGATTACAACTACTGGCCAAAGCAAGTGCGGAATTCGGCATGGCCGTCATCACTGAGGTCATGACTCCCACTGACGTAGCATTAGTAAGTGAATACGC
>DASYAN010000098.1:0-3464 GCA_036501345.1 Ktedonobacteraceae bacterium | reverse complement strand
GCATAAACCCAAAAAGCGTCATCTGCCGCCGGCCCGAGTCCTTTTTGCCTGAGCAACGCTTTGAGGATTTTGTTCAAATGCTTGACCCGCTTCTTTCAGCGCAAGAGGTGGTTCCCAGTGCTGCTTAAGTTCACAGTATTGAGGCCAAGGGCCGTATCGAGGGCCTTATTGAAGGCATCCAAGAAATGATCTTAGATCTAGTTAGTGATCGCTTCCCTGCTTTCATCATTTCTCAAGTGCAACAGACCATCGTCCCTAGCCAGGATATCGAGCAACTGAAAAAGTTTCATCGCCAACTGGCTCGCATCTCTGATGAACAAGAGATCCCGGCATTGCTCGCCCAATGCTTCCCTCTTCAGTACCAGATAGATCCCCGGATCAGGGAGAATCCTAGGATAATGGCGATTGCAGCCGAGAGCGAGGCTAAGGGTGAAGCCAAGGGCTTGCGAGAAGCGATCTTGAATGTCCTGCATGTTCGGTTTGCAGCCCTTGCAACCACTACCCAAGTGCAGCAAGCCATAGCTCGCATTCAGGATATTGAAAAGCTCAAAGAGCTTCAGCGTGATCTACTTCTTGCATCAGATGAGCGAAAAGCCCGTGCGTTGCTGGAGTTACCACCTCAGGCAGATCTTCTCTGATACTACCTGCTGCTGGTCCATTTGTACAGAGAGGCCAACTTTAGGAGAGAGTTGGCCATTTTGCGGATCTTACGCAGGTTTGCTGATTCTTGCTAATGATGAGCTTCTATGAAAAAGGTGTCTTCGCTCTTGGAGTTGATCGGCGTATTCTTCACCGAAGAGATTGTATCCATGATCAGCGAACCTGCGTAAGAGCCATCTTAGGAAGAGGCAGCTGTCCCAACTGCGGCAATCGATCCCCCAGCTACTGAACCAGCTGTCCCAAGGACCTTCGACATCGAAGCTCCCAGTAAGCGCGGTGTAATTAACATGAAGTATAACGTCAGAATCGGTGGAAATTGCGCCAGCAGATTTTGCAGAATCCCCATCCTATCATCAATAGTTTGCGGCAAGGTTGGCAGAAGTATTGGTAGCGTCGTGGCAATAAAAAGCTGAATGACTTGAATAAAAAGCACAGTGAGAAATCCTTTACACCACAGACGTAACACATTTTGTCCCGCCTCTCCTGGCAATGCCCAACAGCCAAAGACGAGAGGGGCCATCAGAATATAGTAATTGATCAAAAGAATGCGCAAGAATACTTGTCCCCATAGCAGGATTGACAGTATGGTCAGAGCCATCTCTCCACCATCATGAATGAGATCGATTATAGTTATGGTATGTCCTGCAAGATGTGCCAGACCACCAAAAAGGGGTATCACTGATGCCACTGTGTCCTCTACAAATGATACCGAAAAAACGTCAACGAAATCGTTGAGAGCGCATCCCCATCGGCTCATTGGGACAACAATTGCTCGATACGAACTAGCAGGCTCACCAGGCAGAGTATATACGACAGGAATCCTATTAACGGTAACTTTGGGAAAGGGATATTGAGCATGTAACAGCAGGATAGCTTTGGTCATGGTCCCTTCCAATTGGATAAGCATCTGGATCAATTCGAAACAGGTAGCAACTGCCAGTGCACCTAACAGAACATGTGTGAATCCCTCAAGCGCACCTGCATGGCGAAAGCTAGATGCTCCCAATATGATCTGATAACTGAGCAGCATGATTGATGGTGTGATCAGAAGAAATGCGAGCCCCTCGGTATACGGAAGAAGAGCATGAATTTGCGGGAGACTGTAGGTATCTGCCATATAGGTGGAAAGAAAATGTCCTCCTTGAGAGACTGCCTTTTCACTTGTATCACTAGCAACGTTACCTGAGAGCCAATCTTTGCTAATAATCTGTTCAGATGGCCGCGAACCATGGCCTGTAGGACTTGTAATGTCTGAACAGGGGAAAGACCAACTTGGTGCTGGGGGGGGTAGTTGTCCACCAGAAAACTGGCCAAAAATCTTTGTGAAATCGTAGTGTTGTTGAGAAATACTACTGCAATCTGACGAAGCTGGGCCACCTTGCCCTCCACTACAAGGCTGGTCACGCCCGATTGACCACATCGAGAGTTCAGCGACATTAGAATCCTGATTTGCGAATTTCACGAGATTACGAGCATCATCCAGAGAAAAGATCTCTCCCGGGGAATCATTCTGACCAATCATCGGAGTAATGCCAATTTTGGCTGACATATTAATCGAGGCAAGTTGTTTCTCTGTGGCCTGAGTGGCACTGATAGCCATGGCTCCCATCTGGCTGGAAGGTTGACCGTAATCCATCGTCATAATGTTGACAACACTCACCTTGACACCTTTTTGAAGGGCATCTCGCAGAAGATTGATACCATCGCCAGTCAGACCCGTTGGCGAGACAGGCAAAGTAAAACTAATCACCAGATTGGGATTAGCTTTCTGCAAAGCTGCAAGAGCCTGATTTCGTCGCATAACTGAAGCAGTATCTGCAATGGCTCCCCCCTCTACGTCAAAGTCAAGATGCGTGAGATGATAGGCCTCAATTACATTCTGATATTGTTGTTGCAAACTTCCTACATCGGTGCAGACTAGTGCTAGTTCTTGGCCACCGGCCCCACCAAAGGAAATAGCCACGTCACCTCCCATGCTGCGAAGTTGATTGATGGCCATCATGGTTGCATCAGTCGCGGATCCATCCACTTTTGTGGAACCATCCCAGGATGCCTGGCACCCGCTAGAGATAATGAAAGCCAGAGTAAAGTACTTGGTTCCCGTCTGCTGTGCCGTTTGTATGATTTGGTCAGAACTGGCGTATGGTGCAAAATATTTAGCAGGCCATGCACTAGGCATTACAGCATGTCGTCCTGTTGGTATACTTGATGTAGACATTGCTGCCGAGGCGACACCTGCTGGTAAAAGGAGACTTACAAACACCAAGATAGCAAATCCAAGAACAGACCATCTTTTGTGCTTCATTATCTTCTCCAAATATTGTACTAACTGCTCAACCTAGATCCTGGTCATGGATTCAAACTGCATACATACTGCACGATCGTCTGCTTCTATTAGTGATTATATTCCACATTTGATGCTATAATAGTAATAGAAGTGATATCAACATTAGTCATAGCCCCGGCCTAGGCAATCCATTTGATCCTGTCCTTTACGATATGATGGGTACACCTGCTATAGCAAGGATAGCCCAGAGAAGCGATTTTTTGTAGAGACAAAGCGGACATCTTGGGCAAAAAAGCGGACAACATTAGGGTTCTTGGTCAACTTTGGTGAAAGATGAGGTTATCCGAAATTGTTCCGTTTCAGAAATATGCTTAATGAGGGCGTTTCGTAACCCCTCTATTTTTTTCAAACACATCTCATGCGACACTCAAAACGAGTGCCTATCTCAAGGATAGCTGAGAAGTCGGGAGTTTTTCTAGAGAAAAAGAGACTTTTGGAGAGCGAAAAAAGACATTTT
>DASYAN010000097.1:0-6172 GCA_036501345.1 Ktedonobacteraceae bacterium | reverse complement strand
GGCTATGATCAGGCAGGACAACTAACTGAGGCCGTTCGTCGTCGTCCCTACAGCGTGGTACTCTTCGATGAAGCGGAGAAAGCCCATCCCAGAGTATTTGACCTCTTGCTACAAATCCTTGAAGACGGTTGCCTCACTGATGCTCGGGGACAGACAGTTGATTTCAGGCATACCATTATTATTCTTACATCCAACATTGGTACTATCTATAACAAGCAAGGATCGATGATCTTTGCCCCACCATCTAGTGAACGAGATGTGATGAGTCACGAGCAGATACGTAAACGCGCTATTCATGGACTACGAGAAGTGTTTCGTTCTGAATTGCTTGACCGGATTGATGAAGTACTTGTGTTCCATGCCTTAGGTCGCACACATTTGCGCCAGATTATTGATCTCATGGTTGCGCAGACTCAGCAGCGTCTGGTGGCTCAATCCATTGATCTGCAGGTCACAGATGATGCACGTATGCTGCTTGTTGCACGAGGGTATGATGCTCAGTATGGAGCTCGTCCTCTGCGTCGAACGGTACAACATCTGCTGGAGGATAGGTTGGCGGAGGCTATCTTGCGTGGTTCCTGTGGCAAAGGGGATAGCGTAATTGTCGATGTCGATGTTGATGATGATCAGCTTTGTACCAATGTCCAGATGTGTGCTGTTGCTACAAAAAGTGATGGGCAAGGGCATGCGGCTGCGTGAATGCTTCATTGACTGACTTTTGAAAGTGTATGCCTCTCAAGTACTGTCTCTTGACCTTTGTTGTCATAGTTCATATACTAAGAAAATATTCTTGTAATTACCTATCTCATGGGTGAGGTTACTCTATTCAATCAAGAGTATCATTTATAATTAAGAGAGAACAGTGAAGGAGAGCAACGTGGTGTTCTATCCCATTGATAGGATAGAGAGGAACCATCACGTATTTTGGTGATGAAGATCGTTATTCGCTGGAGACCTTTGGCTCTGGGAGTCTTATGTCTTGGCGGCTTTGTCTTGCGGTTATACGGTCTCAATTGGGATCAAGGAAATAGTTTCCATCCCGATGAGCGTGAGATTCTTTTCCAAGTCACTGCTTTACGCTGGCCAACGAGCTGGGCGCAGTTTCTTGATCCAACGCAATCTCCGCTCAACCCCCATTTTTTTGCTTATGGTTCTTTCCCCCTCTATCTCTTAGCTTTAATTGGCGCTATTTTGCACTATAATTTTTCAAGTCCGGCGGCGTTTGCCAATTTGATGCTCATTGGGCGTGCTATTTCGGCTCTCTTTGATACTGGTACTATTCTTTTGACCGCTCTGCTAGGGTTGCGGCTGACCCAGAATGATCTTCCCATGCGGCCTTATGGGTGGAATGTTGCTTTGTTTGCGGCAGCTCTAGTTGTGTTTACTCCCCTACAATTGCAACTTTCACACTTCTATGCTGTGGATACCATGCTCCTCTTCTTTGTAATGCTTACGATATTAGCTTGTGTGGCACTGGTTGATACCAATACGCCTATACGTTGGGCTTTTGTGGTTGGCCTGGGTTATGGCCTTGCACTCGGTACGAAATTTAGTGCTGCACCTCTAGCTATTCCTTTGCTGGTTGCGATTGGATTGCGCTGGTATAAACAGCGTGACTTCTTAGATGCTTTCTGTATGTTAGTCTTTGCTGTTTCTATTGCTCTTTTAATTTTTTTGCTTGTTGAGCCTTATGCACTGCTAGATTTTAACAACTTCTGCCGTCTAGTAATACAGGAGGGTGATGTAGCTCGTGGTGTGCTCGATGTTCCCTATACCCGGCAATTTGCTGGAACCATACCTTATCTCTACGAAGGACAGAATATGGTCCTCTGGGGCATGGGAGTGACATTGGGATGTAGTGCACTTGCAGCATTATTGTGGTTTATCTGGCGTGCCTTGACGCGTGATGCCGGTTCCTGGCTGGTTGTGCTTTCCTGGGTACTCGTCTATAGTGCTATTGTTGGGAGTTTCTATACTAAGTATATGCGCTATATGTTACCCATCTATCCATTACTTACCCTGATGGCTGCAGTAGGTGTGCTAGCAGTGGTTCGAGGGCTCCTGAGGTCAGAAGACGGCTTTTTGCGGAGACAGAATAGGGTGTTACCACTGTTATTGCAGTCTCCTCAGACGGATCGAAGAGCAAGGGAAAACCCGATGTTATTCCCCACGCCTCCTGACCGGGGCTATTCTAAAGGAACAAGGCTTTATGTGTCAGGGAAGAGGGCATTAGGTGCCTGCTTACTGGTAAGTGTGTTGGTCGGAACGATCTTTCAAGGGTTAGCATTGCTCAACGTCTATAGTGAACCCAATACCCGTATTCAGGCTTCTGTTTGGATGTATCATTATCTGCCTCCTGGTAGTATACTAACCTATGAGCAATGGGATGATCCTTTGCCAGTTCCTGTCGATGGGTACGATCCATCCATGTTTACTCAGGCTGAGTCTGTATCTGGATTGGATCTTTATAGTGACGATACAGTAGCGAAGGCACGGCAATTGGCTGCTATTCTCCCTAAAGTGAATGCTATTACGATGGCCACTGATCGTCTGGATAAGTCTATTCCGCGTCTCCCTCAGCGCTATCCTTTGACCATCCACTACTATCAGTTACTCTTTAGTGGGCAACTTGGCTTTCACTTGGCGGCACAGTTTGATGATTATCCCCATCTTTTTGGGATAGCTCTTAATGATCGTCGTGCTGATGAAAGCTATTCAGTCTTTGATCATCCAACGGCCCGCATTTTTGTGCGTGATACTCCTTATCCTTATACTTCCGATCAACTCTTCCACAAACTGCTAGAAGGTGTCCATCTACCTTTTGTCAGCATGGCAGAGGTGATCAAGACATCTTGACAGAGGAGCTGTGTTAGGGAAAGTTTATGCTTGAACTGTTTCAGATATGGGCTTTAGTCGAAATATTAGGATTGATGTGCTTACCACTGACCTTCAGCGTGTTTCGCAATTTGCCTGACCGTGGTTGGGCTTTCAGCAAGGCATTGGGTATGGTATTGCTATCATTCTGTATCTGGCTGCCATTGATCTGTGTGCCTATTTTGCCTTTCAATCAGTTATTTATTGCTGTAGTTACACTTCTATTGCTTGCTGGTAGCTCGTTGGGATTTATGCATTTGCGCCATGCTATTGTGAAGATGGTACGTCAAAATATGTTGTATATTCTGGTCGTTGAAGGCGTGTTTCTCGGGATGGTTTTCTTATTAGGGTGGGTGCGTTCCTTTGGACCAGCTATCAGTAGCTATGAGATGTTCATGGATGAGGGCTTTATCGCTGCCATTATGCGGAGTCCCCATCTACCACCCAACGATATGTGGTTTGCTGGCTATAGTATCAATTATTATTATTATGCGCACTTTACTATCGCTGTACTGGCTAAATTGCTGGGACAGTCTCCGTCTATCGCTTTCAATACAGGCATCTGTATCTTCTTTGGTTTATGTGCGGTGAATCTGTTTGGGATCACATGTAATGTCGTCACGTGGGCTCGCTATCTACGTTCGCGAGTACGACGATACTCAGGTGCTCTGCTGGAACGTCCTGATATGGTTCTTCGACCTTTATTGCCTGCTATTCCATATGGACTGCTGGGCATGCTGATGGCGCTTGTCTTTGGCAATCTGGCCTCGACACAACAGTGGTGGATTGCTCATGATAGCTCATCAAGCCCTAATTTGTATAACCTTTGGTTTAATCCTTCGCGTGTTATTCCTAATACTATCAATGAGTTTCCCGCCTTTAGTTTTCTGCTCTCTTGTTTTCATGCTCATGTGCTGAGTCTAGCTTTTACTATTATGGCAGTTGGGTTGGCTTTTAACCTGTTGCTGGAAGCGGAAGGAAGAGGAATCTTTATCTTTGGCCGTGGTTGGTCCATTCCCTTAAATCTTAGTTGTACGGCACTTGTGCTCGGCAGCTTATACCTGATGAACGGATGGGATTATCCAACCTATATGGGACTGACCCTAGTCTGTATCACTGGTCAGCAATGGTTTGCCTACCATGAGGAGTTTTCTTTTTCCTTGCTCCTTGGTATCCTGGTTGCTGGGGCAAGCTTGGTTGCTCTCTCGTTTATTTTCTATCTGCCATTCTATTTGACTTTTATTTCTCCGGCACAGGGTGTTGGCTTGGTATCTGCAGAATCACGTTCAATGCTCAGCGATGAATTGTTGATTTTTGGCCTTTTTGCTTTTATTTTTTTCTCGCTTTTGCTGGTGAGTACAATGAAACAGCCACTTTTGGGACGATGGCAAGAAGATGCTCTTGCAATGCCTCCGGAGTTTACTGGTCGCTTTATGCTTATAGCTTATCTGATTCCTTGGGCCTTCTCTCTCTTGGTTTTGGTAGTAGTGCCCAATAGTGCCACCTTTGTTGTTGGTAGCAACTTTGCGATCCTAGGTGCGGCACTGATGTGCTATCACTGTCGGGATCGCTCATATGCATTCGTTCTGCTGCTGGGGGCTACTGCTTTTGCTCTCGTGGCTGGTTGTGAGATATTTTTCCTTAAAGATGCGTTTGATACCACTGTTTTGAATCGCATGAATACTGTCTTTAAGTTTTATTTTCAGGCTTGGATATTACTCTCTGTGGCCTGTTCGGCGGGCCTTTTCTTCATCCTGGATGGTTTTCGTTCTGTCTCGAAAGACTCTCCATTTCTGTTCCAAATAGTGCGGGGTATACGGCTATCGTGGGGTCTCATTTTGCTGGTGCTGGTGCTTGCTAGTATGGTTTATCCTTTGACTGCACCTTATGAGCGATATGCTAGTGGTGGTGGGACGTTTTCTTCTACTTACCTGGGGTCTACGGATAGCCTAGGTTGGCTGGGATCTCTGGAAAACCTAGAGCGTACGAATAGCTTGGATGGATTGGAATACCTGAAAAATTGTGCTGGTCCGAGTTGTCCTTATACTAATAGTGCGGACGATTATGCGGCCATTCGCTGGCTCAATGCTAACATCCAGGGTGATCCTGTAATTGTAGAGGCGATGGGCGATGACTATTCATTCTATGGACGAATTTCGGCATTTACAGGCTTGCCAACGCTGATGGGTTGGGTGGGCCATGAGGATCAGTGGCGCTTGACTTGGCTTAACAATAATGCTAATAATGCTGAATTTCAGCGCCGTGGTTCAGACATTGATCAGATCTATACAAGTTCAGATCCCCATGTTGTTTTGTCTTTAATGGCTCATTACAAAGCTCAGTATCTGTACATTGGACCATTAGAGATCACAAAATATACTAATGTCAACTTGTATAGGTATAATGCATTTATGAAGGTTGTGTATAAAGCCAAGGGAGTTACTATCTACAAAGTCAGTGGTTCCTAACCCTGGCAGATGGAACACTGGAGTAAAAGAGGCTGTCAGATATCCTATTGGTTGACCCAGGTGTCTCATAGTTCGCCGGAAGTTGTCTATAGATGTCACTAGAAAAACCCTTTCTCATCAGGTATCCTGTCCAGAAGAGACCAATAGTGAGAGGGCTTTGAGTTAGAAAATGTTCTCTACAAGAAAGACAGGATTAGATAACGAAGTATAGGACCAGTTTATTCTGGTAAGAGAGAGAGCAATCCTTTGGAAGATCAGAGGACATTCCGTGAAAAAGAATATCAAGCCTCGTCTTCTGTAAATCAGCAGAGGAAAAATGGCGTCGCGGTGCGGCAAGAAGGCAATAATGGTGTTACCGAGTCGCCACAAGCTGAAAGGGTTGAAGCAGTTTCTATCCAGGAAAGAAAAGAAGTTGAACTTGATGTCCTTAGCAACATCACAAGCAGTGAGGACGAATCGTTCTCCAAAGTATTTCTGAGGGCAAAATTTTTTCCTCCTTCCCGTGAGTGGATACTAACAGCAGTTGCTTTCTGGGGAATCATCTTATTGGGGGCTGTACTCCGTTTTTGGGGGCTAGGTGATAAACCTTTGCATCATGATGAGAGCCTTCACGCGTATTTCGCCTTGCGATTGATGGAGAATTTGCGAAATTACCAGTATAATCCTCTTTTGCATGGGCCGTTCCAGTTTCACATCATTGCACTTGTTTATAAGATCAGTCAGATAGTAGGTGCACCTGACCATGGAGTAAATACCACGACCGTACGCATTGCAGCTGCGACACTGGGGACAGTCATTGTGGGCTTGCCATTCTTTCTGCGTGACTATCT
>DASYAN010000096.1:0-4862 GCA_036501345.1 Ktedonobacteraceae bacterium | reverse complement strand
AGGAATACCACCACCCACCTCTGCCGTAGTCATCAGTACGAAGCGTGCCGCATTCCAGATTTTGTTCGCGAAATTGCGGTTACCGATGATACGCTCCTCGATCAGCTTCATATCATTGCCTGGCGTACTGCTCGTTGCCAGAGTGAAGCGCAGGGCATCGGTCCCAAACTTGTCCATGACCTCCAGCGGATCAATCACGTTATTCTTGGACTTGCTCATCTTCTCGCCCTTGGCATCCCTGACAAGACCGTGCAAGTAGATGGTCGAGAATGGCACCGTACCCAGAAAATGGATACCCGACATCACCATACGTGCCACCCAGAAGAAGATGATATCGTAGCCAGTTTCCATCACCGCATTTGGATAGTAACGCAACAAGTCCGGCCTCATCTCAGGCCAACCCAAATTGCTAAAAGGCCAGAGCCAAGAACTGAACCACGTATCCAACACATCCTCGTCCTGCCTGAGTTGTGCGCTCTCACAGTGTGGGCAAGCCGTCACATCCTCACGGCTGACTGTCATCTCACCGCACGAGTCACAGTACCACACAGGAATACGATGACCCCACCACAATTGGCGCGAGATACACCAGTCATGGATGTTTTCCAACCAGTCCGTATAGGTCTTGTTGAAACGCTCAGGCACGATCTTGATTTGACCATACTTGACAGCCCCAAGTGCTGGTGTGGCTAAAGGCTGCATCTTGACGAACCACTGCTTGGAGATCAATGGCTCCACAGGCGTATCACAGCGCTGGCAACGACCCAGCGGCACAGTGTAGTCCTCGATCTTGACGATCAGGCCGAGACCCTCCAGTTCAGCCACCAGATTCTTGCGAGCATCATAGCGATCCTGTCCAGCGTAGGGGCCAGCCTCTTCAGTCATCTTTGCATCGAAGCCAATCACCTGCACGCGTGGCAGATTGTGACGTAGCCCGATCTCAAAGTCCACCGGATCATGAGCAGGTGTGACTTTGACCGCACCAGTACCGAACGAGGAATCGACGGCCTCATCTCCGACAATCGGGATCTCACGCCCGATCACTGGCAGGATAGCCAAGCGCCCAATGATATCCTTATAGCGTGCATCATGGGGATTGACAGCCACAGCAGTATCGCCCAGGATTGTCTCGGGACGCGTCGTGGCAACGCCGATATATTCGGTCTTACCAGACTGCTGGCCCTCCAGTGGCTTCAGTGGATAGCGCACATAGGTCAGTTTTCCCGGCGTATCAACGTGATTCACCTCTAGATCGGAGATAGCACTCATGCAGCGCGGGCACCAGTTGATAATGCGTTCACCACGATAGATCAAGCCCTCTTCGTACAGACGCACAAAGACCTCTCGCACAGCTTTTGAGAGTCCCTCATCAAGGGTAAAACGCTCACGCGACCAGTCACAGGAAGCACCCAGGCGGCGATGCTGATCCTGGATACGGCTCTTATACTGGTACACCCACTGCCAGACGCGCTCCAAGAAGGCTTCGCGTCCGATTTTATGTCGGTCGGTCCCTTCCTGTGTCAGGGCACGTTCCACCACCGTCTGGGTAGCAATGCCAGCATGGTCCTCACCGGGAACCCAGAGGGTCTCATCACCTTGCATGCGATGATAGCGGATCATAATATCCTCGATCGTCGCGGTGATGGCATGGCCGAGGTGCAATGCTCCCGTCACATTGGGCGGCGGCATACTGATCACAAACGGTTTACGAGATGGATTAGGACGCGGCTTGAAGTAGCCGCCCTCTTCCCAAAAGCGATACCACTTTGTCTCAACGGCCTGTGGCTCATACGCTTTAGGTAAAGTTGCGATATCGGTTGTTTCTGTCAACTTTTCCTGCTCAATCATATTCATCAGTCCCTACTTGAATTAACGCAATAACAACAATTTCTAACATATAAAAAACCCCTTCCCGTCAAGGACGAGAAAGGGCATAACTCGTGGTACCACCTTGTTTCGATCACCCTTCAGTAGTATCTTTAAAGCCTTGTAGCATCCTCAAAACTTGCTGTATCCCCAAATTGGATTATAAGGCAGGATGATCCTCTTATGTGCGGTAACGGGCACACCCGCGAAAACCAACTACAAAGCTAGCTTTCAGGCTTCCAGGCGACCTTCGATGCGTATCTGCAATGGGAAGACTTACAGCCCGGTGATCTTCCCTCTCTGATTGCGATTTACGCGCCTACTCCTTCTGGTCTTAGCCAGTATATATCAGTGTTTATTCTAGTTTATAGAGTACAGGTGCAAATGTCAAGAGCATCATTTCCTCAAATAAAAATGGTACAGAGGGAAGGAAACCATGCCGATTACCTGCTGTATCCGCCGAGGCCAAAACTATGCCGCCTCCATCCTCTCATACTTCTTTGGAAGGAATTTTGCCATTGGTTTGAGGATTGTTCTGTGAAGGCTACCTTTTCCTTGTACCCTGTTCATTGCTTCATTTACACGGCCTTATTTCTACCACATGTGCTCACTACTTGTGCTATACTGGAGAGGTCTCTCAGACTGATAAAAACCAGGACAACGCAAAGCTCCAACTCAGCGGAGGACCCTCAACGCGTTTGATCCATCAATGAGCAAAGGCGATTGGCAATTATGAGCACACGCAGTCCCTGCTAACTTGCAAATAGCTCTTTATTTGCAAGCAGCCTGTATTCCTCTACAGGTTTCCAACATCCACGAGCGGTCCATACCGGTCGTGTCGTTTGTGTGCGTGCTCCTCCCTCTCTAAACAAGATTCACTCCTTTTTATTGATCCTTATTCAGTGTCTTTTTTGAGAGGAGAGGTTTGTTAGATGGTCTTCAAAAACATTCATCAATGGCAAGGTACACACAGGATACCTTCCTCATTCACGCATGCGGTACTGCTGAGCTATGGATTGCTCGATGAGTGTATCGCAGGTCTGCCACTTGTCGCTCTGCCCTTGCTACGCGATTACCTGGGACTTACCTATCAGCAAATCGGCCTGCTTTTTACGGTTGGCAGCGGCGCGGCGCTGCTGGAGCCGATCATCAATGTGTTCAGCGATCAGCATCCCAAGCGTCTATGGATTCTTGGTGGACTGTTGTTACTGGTTCTGAGCTATGTAATCGCTGGTTCTACTCCAAACTATGCGCTATTGCTGCTGGCCTTTGCGATCTCTTTCCCCGCTATTGGGATCGCGGTCGGACTCGCACAGGCCACACTCATTGATGGGAATCCGGCCAAAAGCACGGATACAATGACCCGCTGGACATTGCTCTCGAGCATCGGTGATATTCTTGCGCCACTCATCGTCACGAGTCTGGCTGGTTTGCATCAGGGCTGGCCTCAAGTCTGTTGGCTGGCCGCAAGCCTGTGGGCGAGCACCTTTCTGGTCACTGCAGTGCTGCCGTTTCCCAGAAGAACCGTCCAGAGCAGCGAGCAAGCAGACGAGACCTGTGACAAGGACGAGGAAAGTACTTGGAGGATGATTGGTAAGGCCATGCGAAATCCTCTGTTACTACGCTGGGGAGTACTCACGTTAATCCCAACGATGGTTGATGAAGTATTTCTAGGCTTTGTTGCGCTCTACTTGCGCGATGTATTACACGCCAGCGAGGTAACGATTGGTTTGATACTTGCGGTTGCTCTGCTGGGGAGCCTGCTTGGGCTAGTGCTGCTTGATCGCCTCACATGGTTGAAGCGTCTCGCCAGCCAAGCTCCCCATCGCTTACTGGCCGGGATGGCCGGAGTGGTCCTGGCTGGCATGCTTTTACTGTTGAGTACACACAATATATGGCTAGCAGGGGTGGCATTGGGTGTGATTAGCTTGGGAGCAACGGGCTGGTATCCCATTGCTCAAGCTCAGGCTTACGCACAGTTACCAGGACGCTCGGGTCTGGTCCGTGCAATGACTGGCTTGGGCGAACCTTTCGAAATGGTGTTGCCAGCCATAGTTGGTTTTCTGGCCAGTCAATTCGGTCTGCTTGCCGGGTTAGCTGTGTTGGGGAGTGCTCCGCTTCTGATCCTGCTTGCCTTGATCGGCTACTCCACGGAGCCACAGAACAATAAAGGGCACCTGAAATATGTCTACAGTGAGATGCAAAGAGAGCCATAGTAAGTAGTATTCTTTGTTGAGCAGGGCAGATATATGCATCTGCCCTGCTTCTCGCAAAAGCGGAGGCGAGATCAAAGATGAGCCCTTACAAATTTTTTATAGGTTTATGCATAAATCTTGATCAAAGTGAGATACTCTATGATTGGCTACTACGAACCTCACCCTGAGATTAAGGAAGAGCTTGCTTATGAGTTGTGGTTTGATTATAGTGGTATATGTCTGGTATGGGAAGGCTCTTGCATAAAAGACAAGGGTATAACCAGCAGAGAAAGGCACAAGAATACTGTAGATGTTCACACTATCTCATCGCTCACGGCAACGTAGCCTTATCCAGCAACTCAAAGATCGTCTGATCTTGACAGTGGGTTTGCTGGTAGTTTGTCTGGTGCTCACTTCAGGCATCGGGATATTTGTTCTGATAACGCAGCAGCAGCTCGGTGACAGGAAAGTGACCATGACTACTCAGATCAATGACCTTTCGCAAGCCATGGTAGATCAGGAAACAGCAATACATGGCTATGTTACTACCCAAAGTACAACGTTTCTGGACCCTTTCAGCAGTGGTCAGACGGACTATCAGTCTCTCCTTCAGCAGCTTAAATCTGAGACCACTGGCTCGAACTTTCAATCGAGTGCTTCTGCTTTAGCAGGAGTCGACAAACAAGCATCTATCTGGTCGACGAACTATGCTCAGGCAGAAATTACTCGTATACGAGCTGGCAATGTAGCAGCAGCTCAATCAAATCCAGTCAATGCACGAGGAAAAGCACTTGTAGATGC
>DASYAN010000095.1:0-6531 GCA_036501345.1 Ktedonobacteraceae bacterium | reverse complement strand
CTATGGGAACTTCTCTGTCACTAGGGCTTCATAGTCTACCTTGTTCAAGAGTTTCTGATTCAGAAACCGTGGCAACTACAGGAACTCCCCTGTCAAAAATGATTCCCGTTAAATAGATACGTCAGAAATCGTTTAATGCTCACAGATCTCAGGCACAGTGCAGCGACATATTGTTAAGCATCGAAGTTAATATGAAGGTTGTGCAAGAATTATTGGAGCATAGCGGCATTTCAATAACTTTAGGATGATATTCTCATTTGCTTCCATCGATGCAAAAGGAAGTTACGGATAAGTGGGATCATGAGTTTAGGGATGGGAGCAATATGGGAGAAAAAGGGAGTTGATGTTTATTGAATCGGCGCATCTCTTCTCTAATATGGATGGGATGCGCTGATATATGAACTCTCCATACTGTGCCCATAGTATTTATGCAGCAACGTAACGGCGGACATCTATTTGCACACCTGCTTGGCTTGCCTCTTGCGCAATTTGTAAGAGCCTGCTAGCAATTTCCTCATCGACGTACTCTTCTCCACAGGTTTGACAGACACGAGCAGGTACTTCCCTGATGACGATTGTTGCTCCATCGTCTTCCAAGGTGACAGTAACTTTTCCTGGGGCCGTTTCTCCATATCTGCAAATGACACATTTCATGGTTTTCTCCTCCTCTTCAAATCTGGCTCCCACTCAAGATGGTTGGGTTCGTAAGTAGTAATAATAATGGTTTCCTGGGCTTGGATGTTTTCAGCAACGACTATATGTAAGCATCGGCTTCCATACCATCCCATAACTAACCGACAAGGAAACGGGAAAGAGTCAGGATAATCTTCAATGACTTCTCCATTTGCTATTACAGAACGTACCTCCTCTTCACGAATATGACGCTGCCTCATTCGTTTAAGAGCATGGATACGAAAGACAAGGTGATACATACGTACAATACTGCTCCTCTAAAAAGAAGATACGAAAAGATAGTCCGAGAGTTAGAATACTGGTATTTTGCTCTCAATCTCTTCATTGAAGTATGAAAGTGTAGTGGTTAGCACTTATAAAACAAGGCTAGAAGCTGGTTCACACCTTTACTTCTAGCCTTATCATTGGTGGAGATGGGGGAGAGTTGAACTCCCCGTCCAAGCAACCTTATCAAAGAATGTACTACAGGTTTAGTCGATGTTTTTATTTAGTGTTTCGGCCTCCCATCGACAGGATGCCGGAAACACTGGCCCTCTGGTCTTAGATAACGCTTAGAAGGCGGTCCACGTTATCGCATTCCGTGTGTGTTTCGCCCTGAACTAGCCCCACGGTCAAAGGCTAGGCGGACGCCGCGTCACTACTTCTTAGGCAGCGAGAGCGAGAGCTGGAGCGTAGTTAAACTTCTTCTGCCCGAAGACAGAGATGTTCTTAACACCCTCAACTTTAAATTCACTGTTTTTGGCAGCTAATTTTTCGTCGGTTGTTTAACGAGAGTGCGTACCGACACCTCGACCTGCAATTCTTCAACCTAATTACCTGTCGAAGCCCGACATCCCCAGGTGAAGAAACATCAAAGTATCTTTGAATTTACGTTCCTTCGATGTGCTCTAATTATACCATATGTTTTGACAAGTAGCAACTATTATGCTAGCCACGTTTCTCTCCAGAGAATCTGAAACCACTGACAGATATTTGGTAATAAAGAACTATAAGGTGTATCTCTTGCTAGTGTTGGTCCGTTGTAGTAGTGAAGAAGAGTAATGGCCCTATGTTAGGCCGCTCTTTATCAAATCCTGTGAGACCACCATTACTCGCGCAAGAGGAGGCTCCAAAGGAGCAGCCTGAAGCGGCAAATTCTTCCCACGTTCAGGCATGGGGCTTGCTTGTCGCATCTTTGTGAGTGGAGAGTTTAAGGCATGCAAGAAACAGAATTAGTTCATTCTGCTGTATCTGACCTATTAACCCCTGCGTCTTCGCCCCAGGAGGTCGTGCTTTCTATTGTTGTTCCTGTGATGAATGAAATGCAGAGTGTACGACTGCTATTTGAGAAATTATCTGCACAGCTTGAGCAGGTGGGGCAACGCTATGAAATCGTTTTTGTTGATGATGGAAGCACTGACGATACTTTTGGTGCGTTGAAAAAATTACACGATGAGTATCCTGAAGTTGTGCGTGTGATCCGCTTTCGGAGAAATTTTGGAAAAACTGCTGCACTCGTCGCTGGTTTTAGTCGTTGCCGGGGTTCTATTATATTTACTATGGACGGTGATCTTCAAGACGATCCGCAGGAAATCCCTAGGTTTCTTGCAAAGCTTGATGAAGGCTATGATCTGGTTTCAGGCTGGAAGTTCCCACGTCTAGATCCTCTGTCAAAGACATTTCCTTCGCGTATTTTTAACTGGCTAGTACGCAAGATGACAGGTGTTCATCTGCATGATATTAACAATGGTTTTAAAGCATATCGTCGTGAAATAATTGAAGATCCCCATTTAAAATTATATGGAGATTTTCACCGTTTTATCCCTGTCATTGCAGAATCACGTGGTTTTCGAGTTGCAGAAATTAAAGTCCATCACTATCCACGCCAGTTTGGCGTTTCAAAGTTTGGGGCACGCCGTTTTGCTCGTGGGTTGATCGATCTGCTCAATATTCTGTTTCTGACGACTTTTCTACGTACCCCTCTGCGACTCTTTGGCCCACTTGGGTTCTGGACGATGTTGCTAGGCTTTCTGGTAGATCTGTGGGTCGTTGTTAGCAGTTATTTCATCGATCATCAGCCTATCCATGTACATCCGATGCTTTTTGTTGGTATCCTGTTAATGATCTTTGGGCTGCAGTTCTTTTTGACTGGTCTGCAGAGTGAAATGATCCGTCATTATGCGTTTCAGCGTGGAGAAGAGTATAATATCAGGCAGGAATTGGATTAATGCAAAAAAAACAGTGGAAGGGATTTGGCAAGCGTATATTGCAAATTGCTTTGCTTGTGATTATTCTCCTAGCAATTGTTTTCTTTGTGGGCAAGAACTGGAATCAGGAATGGCATGATTTAATGACCCATAGGTTTCAGTTGAATCCCTGGCTCCTAGCACTAGCGTTTCTGGGCTTTCTATTACAGGAAGTATCTTACGGCCTTATCTGGCGGGGAGTATTGGCACGCCTCGGCTTTCTGTTGGATTTGCGACCCTGCCTGCGTGTCTATTTAGCTTCAGAGTTTGTGCGCTATATCCCTGGAAACATCTGGCATGTGCTCACACGCATCTTGTGGATAGGAAAGTATGGTGTATCTCGTCCAATTGCGTTTGCAAGTATAACGATTGAACTAATCACGAAACTTGCCGCAGCTGCCCTCATTTTTGCTGTAAGCCTTTTGTTCTGGAGTGATATTTCGGCTGTCAGTACTCTTGCCCTGGGAACACCGCTTCTCGTTGTCTTGGGTATCGGAAGTATACTCGCTCTATTGATTGGTTTGCATCCACGTGTGCTCAATGCTCTGCTGACGATTGCATTACGTCTGTTGAAGCGTAATCCCGTAGAGCTATCATTGCGTTACCGAGATATTTTACTGATCACTCTTGCTTGGTGTGGAAGCTGGATCATCGCTGGATGCGCATTTTTTATCCTATTGCGGGCCATATGGCCAGATACGCCATTCGCGATCTTGCCAATTTGTATCGGTATTTATGCAATTGCCTGGGATATTGGTTTTGTGAGCTTTATTACTCCCAGTGGGCTGGGATTCCGTGAGGCAGCAATTACTGCTATTTTTGTCCTGGCTTTTCCTCTTTTACCCGCTGGCTTGTCGGCAATTATTGCGATTCTCTCTCGTTTGGTTTCTACTGCCGCCGAGTTACTCTGTGTGAGTATTGCATATGTGAGTGGCGGACGGCAAGTGCGGGCTATACAGCGGGAGGAGCTAGCAGCCTCTTCTGAATCTAAATATCAAGCAAGTAAAGAGGAAGTTGCTGAATGCGTATCAGATCCTTCTGTATAGTTAGAAAGAAGTTGAATGAGTGATTAGTATAGTCTGGCGCAAACGCCTTGCGTGGTTGAAGCGTCGGTTCTGTCTCTATCCAGAGCCGGAACCGATGCCATTCACGCGTGTCTTCTGGGTTGCTACCGGGCTGGTTACGGTAGCTGTGCTTCTTTTTAGTGTCTATTTTATTGCGCTCTTGATGGTTCGCCAAGATGCATTCATGACCAATGCCGAAGATTTTGGGATTACAGATCAAGCTCTTTGGAACACCATTCATGGGCATCTGCTTCAGCAGACTATTTGTAATATCGTCTTCGATACCAATTGTGTTTCACCTGCAGGAATTATACGCTTTGCGATCCATGTTGATCCGCTCCTTATCCCGATCTCATTGCTTTATTTTATCTGGGCTGATCCCAAAGTGCTTTTGGTCCTGCAAACTTTGGTGGTGGCAAGTGGAGCCTATCCCGCTTTCTGGTTAGCTCGCCTCAGGCTACGCAGTAATCTGGCGGCTGTTGTAATTGCTGTGCTCTATTTACTCTATCCTGCACTGCAGCAAGCATTAGTCTTTGATTTTCATGCGGTGACCTTTGCAGCCCCATTTTTGCTTTTTATGCTCTATTTCATGTATACAGGCCGTACAGTGGGAGTCTTTATTTTTGCATTATTGTCTCTGGCTTGTAAAGAAGAGATTGGGCTTGTCGTGGCCAT
Source organism: Ktedonobacteraceae bacterium (assembly GCA_036501345.1). Lineage (GTDB taxonomy): Bacteria > Chloroflexota > Ktedonobacteria > Ktedonobacterales > Ktedonobacteraceae > DASYAN01. The sequence continues at coordinate 1,874 of DASYAN010000095.1, read as the reverse complement.
GTTTGGTGTATGGGCAATAGTCTTTCAGTGGCGCTGGCGTAGCGGTCTAGCGCTTTTTCTTATAGGCATTACTTGGTTCTATCTGGCCTATGCGGTGATCATGCCTCATTTCAGTCCTACAGGGCATCCACTTCTGGTTTCGCGTTATCCCCAGCTAGCGAAACCAACTGCTTTTATTGCGAATAGTTTGCTTCATCCGCATGAGTTTTTAAATCAATATATACGGGAACCAGGGCATCTGGCATATCTGAATGTTCTCTTTGCTCCTGCTCTCTATTTACCATTGCTGGTTCCGTGGGTCTTTTTCATTGCTCTTCCATCGCTGGCAATCAACTTGTTGAGTTCTGATCCACAGATGTATAGCGGTATTTTTCAGTATAATGCTGAGATCGTGCCAGTATTGATTTTCGCAACGATAGAAGCTCTGGTAGTTATTGGGTGGCTGATACAGGTTATGATGGCCTCATTGCGTATGTATTATAGCCAGCGTTCTGGTAAGCATGATGGACTAGGATTCTACCCCTGGTTACCTGCACGCATTGTACATATAGTCTTGCTCGCAGGGTTGCTAGGAGGCACATTGGTAAGCGCCATTAATACAGATTACTCCTTCTATGGACAGATGCCATTTTCACAGAATTTTCGCTGGCCCAAGGTAACGGATCATATAAGACTAGCTCAGCACTTCATTGATATGGTTCCTCCTATGGCTTCAGTATCAGCGCAATCAAAGCTGGTTCCGCATCTAAGCGAGCGGGAGCATATCTATCTCTTCCCCTATGCCGATGATTTGGCAGATTATGTCTTTTTGGATGTGACGAGTGATACCTATCCCTACAATGCTTCTCAGTATATGCACGAAGTACAAAGGGTTTTACTCAGTGGGAAGTATGGTGTTGCCTTTGCTCAAGATGGCTATCTCTTGCTCAAACGCGGTTTATCTGAACCTAGTCTTTCTCCCTTTTCTCCTATGGTGCTAGAAGAGGGAGTTGATGCAAGTCAGGTTCTGCTTAACTGGCCGAAGGACTTCTGCTCCAATATCTATGCCAAGCCAAAAGACGTCACCCATCCTCTCAAGGTGGATTTCACTACACCTGATGGGGGAAATGTGAGACTGGTAGGATATAATGTCTCTGCTTCCCAACCTTTCAGCCGAAGTAAAGATACTGTCGGGATAACAACATTCTGGCAAATTACTGCGCCAAGTACTACACCACTCCGCTTGTTGCTCTTTGTCCAGATGGAGCAAGGGGGAACATATCTTCTTAGTGCGGATGTCCCCACCATGTCCTGGTGCCCTTCTAGTAGCTGGCAATCGGGCAAAATTGTACGCATAGACAGCCCACAGGTTGGCATCCAGTGGACAAAAGTCCCAGATGGACTAGCTCATATGTCCCTTGCCCTTTTACCTTTGGTACAATCATCTAGTACAATAATGGATGTACATGCCCGGCTGCCTTTGCACGTGGTATCTGCTCCTGGTACAGTTATAGCTAGCCCGAGTGCTAAGGCGCTACAGTTAATGACGTTGCAAATCACCGAGTAGCCTATAGGTGCTTGTGTTGTGAAAAAGATGTGTTTGGTTCAGACGAGATTGAGACGAGATTAAAACTTTAGTTATGGCTGTAGTATTCTAGCGTAAGAAGGAAAGAGGGTGTCGGATGGGCATTTATTTAGGACAACTCCCACCTGCTGAAGTTGCGCGTTTCAAGGCTGAGTTAGCTGAGACTTTAGTCGCTAATTTCTGTTATCCGCGCTTTTTTGATTATCGTACCGAGTCGTTGCACATGCGCCCAGTTGGCCGTGCTAAACGTCAAGAGGTCTGGCTTTACCTTAGTTCTGTTGATTTTACTGCGTGGAGCCGTGTGGATCTT
>DASYAN010000094.1:0-8684 GCA_036501345.1 Ktedonobacteraceae bacterium | reverse complement strand
TTACGTATCTACGTCCTAGTCTAACTAGGCGTAGTAGGAGGGCAGACGCGCCCCTAGCATCTTCGGATGCTTGTTGTCTGAGTCAGTCACCGCATCAACCACTGCTATGTGAGCAGGTTCCCACGGGAACAGGCCAAACCGTTGAAGTGACTCAGAAGCTCATCCCCTTCTAGGGGATTGAGAGTCGTCACAAAAGAGAAAGGGATAGTTATATGACAACAGATCAAACACAGCGGATAGTTGAAGAGGCAAAGCAGCTCTCTCTTGACGAGTTGAAAACTATCTCAGAACAGCTTTTAGAGGAGATTGAGGAAAGAGAATGGGACCGTCTATTTTCATCACCAGAAGGCATTGCAGAAGGAGAACGAGAACTTGCTAAAACGAAGAAAGCAATAGCTGAAGGGGACATCATAGAATACATTCCTGGGAAAAGTCTTGAAGAATTATTCGCAGAAAAATAGCCCAGTGAAGGAACCGGAAATACGAAAATAGCCGCCGGTATCCTTACTCTGAAGTCTGCTCTCTCAGTTGCTGATAAGCTTCCAGTTTGATGAACTTCATTAGATGTTCAATGACCAAATAGCTCTCCAGTTTTTTCCCTCCTCATCTGTCAGTTCGCTGGTAGTCCTTATTTTTACATCCTCCTATCCTATCTGGTGGCAGTTGGAGCCGCACAAACGGGGTAATTTTTAAATTTTAATGCCTAAGTAGGACCTTGCATATATTTGATATACTAGTGGGGATATGCCTGCCAGGTTAGGTAATGCTCTCAGCAGTAAAATATATCCAGGGAAGTAATTATTACCCTTGTACATCTAACCCCCAAGATGCGTGGCACGGCTATCCAGTTGCACGTTCTAAAGATACTCCTTCTGATGACTTTATCAATAGCTGGATAGAAAGTGGTATTATTTCCAAGAAGGTCGGTAGAGCTATTCAGAGAGGAAAGTTATGAAGATAGCAAAGCTCTTTTTCCCAGGCGTTTATGAAGATGCCTATGTCTACATGGGAAGACTCTTCATACTTACCGAGAAGAGGACTATCCTCACCTATGATTTTGAGAGGTTAGTCAATACTACAGAACAACTCTTTGGTAGCTTGCCAATACCAACATATATGTTCTCTCGCAATGATTGGCTCTCCAATGAGCAATCCAGATCCCTCTTGAGGAACTCGGATGTGTATAGAGCGCTGTGGGTTACTGCATTCCAAAAGTTTCCCCAACCTTTTCTTGAGGTGGGCAAAGGGGATTTTTTATTGGGGGAACAGGAATTAGATATATCAGATCCAGTTATTCTAGATATACTTATCTATAACAGAAGGTTGTATATGGGAGCAACTAATGGTTTTTATCATGTTGATATGATATGGGATGAGAAAGGGCCTATTAACTTAGAAAAGTCGCAAAAGAAATTTGATGCTCGCTGCCTTAATACCTCAGCGAAATATGGAACAGTCAATGCATCATGCAATGAAGAAGGTCTTGTCGCATTTGTGGATGATTTTAATTGGCGAAAACAGGGAAGAGGTAGCATAAAGCATTCGCTGGCAGACAAATCATGTAGAACGTCATGGTTAGGGCCCAATATCGTGAATTATTCCGATCATAACCGTCTCGACCTTTTTAAAAGTAGCTCTGAGCAAACAGCTGAATCTGAGTCAGAAGGCAAAGTGCTTACTGCAATAGAAAGCAAAGGGCAAGATTTAAGATATCTTTTTGAAGAGGCGCAGATGAGGTATAACATTCCAATGGAGGAAATCCAATTTACATTTAATTCGAACACGAGACTCTTTTTGCATACGAATACTGGACTTCTTCATTCTATACAACTAAGTTTCCCTAACAATAATGACCTAATTCGATTAGGTAAGGATAAAAAGAGTAAAGAACCTATTGGCCGCATCCTAAGCATAAATTCGACTAAGCTTGGTCCAGTAGTCGAAACAAGTGATCGAGTTGCTCTTGTAGATAATAACGGTCAGTTTTTTACCTTATCTGAAGAAGGAGCCTTAATGGTGAGAACATTCCCTAATTCTAAAAGATTTCGAAATCTAGTTGCTATTACTGATGAGAGCGGTGTATTTTTAGTGAGTTTGTTTGATGAGTCTGAATTTGAGAGAAAACTCTTTAATACCCCTCTTTTTGGGGAAGATCCAGCTTTTGATGAGGAGGACCATCCTTTCTATGCGACATGAGTGAGGAAAGTGTACCCGTCTTAGTAACATTTTGCATGAGGGAATGCGGTTGCTTGACCTGCTCGTACAAGGTATATTATAATGCTGTGAGTGCATCCATCTTCACCCCCGATTAGAGAACAGGAGGACAGCTTTGCCCAACGAGCTTCGAGTTGATGCTGCTGCATCGTGGAAACAGCGCTTTCGTGCCCCAACCATTCTCTGGACGCAGCTTGCGAAGGCGGCACCGACACGTGGTCTGGTCGTGAGTAATGTCTCAGGTGTCGCTCAACTGTATGCATGGCATCTCCCCACTGGGGAACAGGTCCAGTTGACGAATCGGCCGGAAGGTCAATTGTTGGGTCTCATCTCACCTGATGGGCGTTATATATACTATCTCGATGACAAGCAGGGCAACGAAATCGGACATTTTGTACGAGTCCCATTTGAGGGAGGGACTCCAGAAGACATCACACCAAACCTGCCGCTTTATTCTTCCTTTAACATAGATATAAGCTATGCAGGAAACCTCCTCGCATGTACTTTAGCAACCTCCGGAGTTTTTCAGGTATACTGTCTTGGCCTGGGACCCGGGGGACAGCTTGGCACTCCACGGCAGGTGTACCAGGCAGCAGGACTAGTCATAGGATCAGTACTTTCCCATAACGGCGAGATCCTCGTGTTAGGCTCCACCGCACGTTCTGGCAATTTGCGATGCAGTCTGCTGGCTGTGACCACTGCCAGTGGCCAGCAGCTCACCGAGTTGTGGGACGGGCCGGAGAGCAGCATTGAGCCGCTCGCTTTCTCACCGCTCGCAGATGACTTTCGATTGCTGGCGACGACCGATCGCACGGGGGTCAAGCGTCCTCTCATCTGGAACCCCCGTACAGGTGAGCGTGTTGATCTGGTGCTCGACGATCTGGAGGGAGAGGTTGTGCCACTGCACTGGTCAGCCGATGGAAAGCGCATTCTACTCTGTCAGTTCTCACAGGCGGTCCAGCATCTCTTTGTCTACGATATCACAAACAAGACACTGCAGCACCTGCAGCACCCCAGAGGATCATTTATTCCCTGGGGAACGTATTTTGGTCCAAACGGCGAGATCTTTACTCAATGGATGGACTCCACTCATCCATCGCAACTGGTTGCCCTCGACAGTGCAACGGGGATATTGATGCGCTCCGTGTTGGCTGCGGGCGAAGTGCCATCGAGTCATTCCTGGCAATCCGTAACCTTTCCCTCATCTGATGGACAGACGATCCAGGGGTGGTTAGGCACCCCTGACGGAGAAGGCCCGTTCCCTACAATCCTCGAAATGCATGGGGGGCCTAAGGCTGTAGAAACCGAAAGCTTTGCTCCTGGAAGTCAAGCCTGGCTCGATTGCGGTTTTGCCTATCTCACGATCAACTATCGTGGCTCAACCACATTTGGAAGAGAGTTCGAAAGCCAGATTTTGGGCGATCTTGGTCACTTGGAAATTGAAGATATAGTCGCTGCTCGTAAATGGCTGATCGAGCAGGGCATTGCCAGGCCCGATCAAATCCTGCTCACTGGCTGGTCTTATGGTGGATATTTGACGTTGCTGGCACTGGGCAAATACCCAGAAATGTGGGCGGCTGGTATAGCTGGCATGCCGATAGCCGACTGGACGATCCAGTACGAGGATGAAGCAGAGACCCTTAGGGGATATCAGCAGGCTCTCTTCGGTGGTACACCCGAGGAGAAACCGGAGCAGTACGCTGCCAGCTCACCCATCACCTACGTTGAGCATGTCTGCGCTCCGGTACTCATCATCCAAGGATGCAACGACACGCGAACTCCGGCGCGTCCAGTTAAGATGTATGAGGAGAAGATGAAAGCTCTCGGCAAGGCCATCGAAGTCAAATGGTTTGATGGTGGCCACCTCAGTCTGTTTGCGGGGGTCGAGCAGTCTATCAAACTCCAGGAGTGGATGCTCCGCTTCGCCTACCGTGTCTTGGAACAGGGCTGAAAGAACTAGTGGTGGCATAAGATAGAGGTAACGACATCCGGTGGCTTCGACGTGGTCCCGGCTGCATAAACGCTCCCAAACGCTGCTCGCTTCTTGGTTCTCAATACCTTCTGCCTTGGTCTCTCCTTTAGATTGATTAACGTCTATTCTGTTCTCTTTTCCACGAAGAACTCAACCAGGACGGGAGCAAGGACTTCCGCCTTGACCATGTGGGTCTGCCCTGCCAGGGTGCGGTAGTTCGCATTGGGCAGTGTCTGTGCCAGCGCTTGCATTGAATGACAGTAGACATCGTCTTCTCCTCTACTTTGCTTGCAACTCTTGCACATACCCGATCAGATAATCCCAGGTCATGCTCATCCCTTGCAGCATACCCATGTCGATAGCGACTGAAAGCGCCGCTGCACTGGCGAACTGGACACGAGCAGTAACTCTCGTTTTAGCAGCCTCTTCCGTGAAAATCACGGTGGTCAGATGCTCTGGTATCCCCTCGATGGGATTGGCGTGCTCGTCGGCGAAGGTCGAGGTATAGATCAGCTTCTCCGGTGGCACGATCTCGCTGTACACACTGCGTGCCCAGTGATCTTGACCCTCCGGCGAACGCATGCAGTAGTGCCAGATGCCACCAGGTCGTAAGTCGATGGTACAGACGGGAATGGTGAACGGCTGTGGTGCCCACCAGCGCTTGAGATGCTCCGGCTGGGTGAAAACCTGAAACATCAGTGTGTGTGGTGCAGTGAATTGCCTTTCCACTACGAATTCCTGTTCCCCAACATGGGAGCTCAGCGATTGGTAATCAAACATTGTTATCCTCAATTCGGTTGCTGGTATGTTGCTCGGTGGCCTGCAATTCCAGTAGGTAGTCATCCAGACGATCGAAGCGTTCTTCCCAGAGGCGACGAAAAGATTGGAGCCAGGACTCTAACTCCTGGAATGGCTCACGCCTCAGCTTATAAATCCTCCGGTTGGCCTGTGGCTGGACCTCTACAATGTCAGCCTCGCTGAGAACCTTGAGGTGTTTCGACACCTGTGGCTGCTGCAATCCCAGCCGATCGGTGATTTCTCCTACTGTCAGAGGGCCATCGCGCAAAAGTTCGACAATGTGTAAGCGGTTTGGCTCCGTCAGAGCAGTCCATATTGTTTTCATAGTCATAGTATACCTGAAAAGGAACATACTTGTCAAGGAATATTCCTAAAGAGGAATGTTTTGGTCTATCACGCAAGCACGTTTAAGAATGCAAAAGGAGGAGAAGCAGTGTGGTGAGTATCACACGCTTTGTACGATACTGGAGATCTATGATGAGATGCAGAAGGCAATAGAGTCTGGGGAGCCGTATCAGACGTGGCTGGATACTCTGCTTGCTGCTGCTGTGGTGTATGCTCGATGGGGTGGGATTGAGGTATAAGTCAGGCAACCTAGATATGAGTCATCCCTAAAATGCGGGGCGTCTTATATCCTCGTGGGGTTATATCATAGATCCCGATCGTTCCCATGTTTTACGCTACTTCATCTAGTATTGTTATGCTTACACCTGAGTTACTGCCAATCAGTCTAGATCGTGGATAGTATGTCGTAGGATAAACTCTAGGCCTGTGCAATAAGGGTCTAGAGAAGGCATCTAGTCGTGAGCTAAGCTATCTATGCTTAGACCTATAAACGCGGCTCCTTGATATACAGATGAAGAAATTCGCCTGTAGATGGTCCTTGTAGACAATAGTCGAAAGGGAATGAGCTTTCAAACAAGCAAAGGGGGATACTATCATGCCTAGAAACATTCCATCGCATTACAAACCTCTTACTGGAAGTGAACGTACACCTATCGTAGAGGCTCGTCACATCGGCCCAGTTAACCCAGAGGAAAGTGTAGAAATAAGTGTCTACTTGAAAGATCCAGCGCCTGAGCCTCTTACAGAGCGCATCGCACAGGTAAAGGAGCCGCAAGACATTCCACGCTTAAACCGGGAAGACTATATACAGAGACATAGTGCGAAGGAGGAAGATATCGAGAGTTTCAAAGCTTTTGCACGTGACCACAATCTCAGTATTGTAGACGTGGATCGTCCAGCTCGCAAAATTGTTTTACGTGGAACAGCATCAGCAATAAGTTATGCTCTCGCGACTGAATTGCACGAATATGAGCATCAAGGTACACGCTTTCGTGGTCGTACAGGACCCCTCTACCTTCCTACCCATCTTGCTGATAAAATTGAGAGCATTTTAGGTACTGATAATAGAAGACAAGCGGAACCGCATATTCGTCGATTTAATCGTGAAAGAACAATTTTTAGAGCTCATGCTGTTCAGCAATCTTATACCCCTCCTGAGGTAGCAAGGCTTTATGACTTCCCTCAAGACTTGAATGGAAGTGGTCAGCGTATTGCCATCCTTGAGTTTGGTGGAGGTTTTGTTCAGCAAGATCTTCTTGATTACTTTCAGAATCTTGGGATTACCCCGATACCCACAGTTACGAGTGTCTCTGTTGATGGCATGCAAAATAGCCCCACCGGAAATCCCGATAGCGCTGATGGAGAAGTTGCCCTGGATATCGAGATTGCTGGAGCCATTGCTCCTCAAGCAGCCATCGATGTCTACTTTGCACCGAACACCGAGCAGGGTTTCATTGACGCGGTTATTGCTGCCATCCTCAACACGAGATTTCCTCCTTCGGTGATCTCAATTAGCTGGGGAGCGGCTGAAAATGAGTGGACCCCACAAGCAATGAATACCATGAACCAAGCATTTGCTCTTGCCGCTGTACTTGGTATCACGGTTTTTTGTACAGCAGGAGATAAAGGATCAACCGATGGAGAACCTGGTTGGGAAAATCATGTTGACTTTCCTGCTTCTAGCCCCTTTGTTACCTGTTGTGGAGGAACCCGTCTGGAATCGGAACATGGGCAAGTAACCAGTGAAGTGGTTTGGAACAATAGCCCTTCATCTGCAACGGGAGGGGGCATCAGTGCTGTCTTTGACCTCCCTCCTTGGCAAGTTAAAGCCAATGTTCCCCTTCCGCCAATGGATGGACAAAACCCTAAACGAGGAGTACCTGATGTAGCAGGAGACGCTGATCCAGAGACGGGCTATAAAGTTCGTGTGGATGGAGTAGATCAGATCGTGGGTGGCACAAGCGCCGTTGCTCCCTTATGGGCAGGACTCATAGCGCTTGCAAATCAGCGTAAAATGCATCAAGGTCAGCACAGTATTGGTTTTCTCAATCCGATGCTATACTCAAACCTGCCTGCCTTGTGGAATGCTAATGCTCTCAGGGATGTGCTCCTTGGTGATAATGGTGGGTTCTCTGCCGGGCCTGATTGGGATCCTTGTACAGGAGTTGGAACACCTGATGGAAAAAATCTTATTGCAGAACTTACCAGGTGACAGCCTTGCTCCCTTTTGTCAAATGGGCAATGGCTCTAGCAGAGTCTGTAACACTGCTCCAAGAAGGTAAGTGACTATTAGGGTGGCTTAAATGGCCCTCATTGCTCACCTCAAATTTTTGGAGAACCTATAAGGCATCTTTTCTGAGGAAAAGAAGAAAAAGCTTTTACAAGAAGGGACTATGCAAAGCAGACCTCCTGATCTATCCTGTTGAGGAAGAAAACGTCAACGGAAAAGACAGGGGGTCATTTATTTTTTTCTAGAACCGTAAACTTTGCATGAGGCAAACACGAAATCGTCTTTTCCGGTCTCTTAAAATGAGCGTGTGCCAAGCCAAGTTTACGATTGTAGTTTTTTTCCAAAGGACTCATCGCGCTGAAGTAGCTGATGCTCTTGAGGTAAGCGTTCATGATCGTCTATCCTTTCTGCTCAACAGCACCCTGACCAACGATTTTGCTTTCACCACATTTAGCGAAGGGCCATGATGCTTGACGTACATGGGTCGTCCACGTGGGTAATAAACTGAGGGTATCCGGTATTATGGGCAAAGATTGCTATGCGTTGGCAAGAGGGTTCTTTGTCCACGATGTGATTTCTTGCACCAGCTCTTCTATGCTTGCGACGATTGGAACATCTGGACGCACCAAAGCCGTTTGGATCCAAACATCCTGCACTCGCTGATAGGCAGGATGAACGCCGACAAAAAGTTTTTTGTTTGTCATCGACCATGCGCCAAGCTCATAGAGCACAATGGGGTTCAGCGTCTCGCACGGAAACCAAAAGGAAATGGCGGTTGCCTTGCGCAAGTGAAGATACTCCCATTCAATCTGTGCTCTTGCAGCGTTCTTCTCTTCAATGGGAAAAGCGGTGCGACGAGGATTAAAGAGAACCAAAGGCGAGTCTTTCAGTTTTTCAATCATCTCTTTCTGCCAATCTGGACAGCCAGTAATTCCACCTGCAAGAAAAAGGCTGGTTTCATTTCCGTTGTAGGTTTGGAGTGCTTCTATATCACGCATACCGTTCCCCTCTTTTCGAGAACTCCTGGTGAGCAATGAGATATTTGCGCTTGCGTACCATGTTTCCTTCACACAAATGCGCTTCGATCATGCCTCAATCGTGCCCATACCGACCTTCATCATAGCT
>DASYAN010000093.1:0-5403 GCA_036501345.1 Ktedonobacteraceae bacterium | reverse complement strand
AATAAGAATACCTCATCACGAAGGGATGGGAAAAAAGGAAGGAAAGAAGACAAGGAGGCAGTCCAGATGGCATACTCAAGCCATCCTCAAAAGGTTGAACGAAAGGACATGCCTCATGATCATGAGCATAGCGGAAAACGGATTGCCAGACAAGGTCTGCCACCAGATAGACATGGGATTGCTGCAAGAAGTGATCCCGCCCAGCCAGATAGAAGAGCTTTTGGAGACCTACCAGATGTGGGAAGAGCGAGAGCGCAAAACGAATATGCAGACCATCGTGTACTGGCTGATCGCCTTGCACGTGTACCCCAGCTTGTCGCAGCGTCGGGTGTATGGCAAACTGGTCAGCGGTCTGCGCACGGTCCGCGACGACGTCCCGGAGCAGATCCCTGCCCGATCGGCTTTGAGCTACCGACGCAGCCAATTGGGAAGCGAGATCTTGCAGGAACTCTTTGTGAAGGTGGCCGGACCCAAGGCCACCGAGCAGACCCGGGGGGCCTTCTGGAAAGGGATGCGCTTGCTTGCTCTCGATGGGACGGTGGAGTCGGTCGCCGATACCGCAGACAATCGGGAAACCTTCCGCTACAGTAGTGACGATGAAGTTTCCCATAGCCCCTTTCCGCAGGCACGGTTGTTGCTCTTGGTGGAATGTGGAACCCATCTGATTTGTGATGTGGAGATCAGTTCCTGTCGACAAGCTGAAGCCCGAGGCATGCGCCTCTTGTTGGAACGCTGGACACTGGAGCACAGTCTGATCCTGTGGGATAGTGGCTTTCACTCCAGCGCAGCCATCTTCCAGGTGCGAGCCAGCAGAGGGCAGGTGCTGGGGTGCTTGAAGAGCAATGTCTTGCTCAAAGCCTGCGACTACTTGCTGGATGGGTCCTACTTGACCTGGATCTATGAGGACCAAGATCATCACAGTGGGAAGCGCATGCTGGTGCGTGTCATCACCTACACCTTCACCGATCCACGCATTCCAGCAGCTGGAGAAAAGGTCTATCGACTGGTGACCACCCTGCTTGATCCCTTCCTCTACCCAGCCAAAGAGGTGGCTGTGCTCTACCATGAACGCTGGCACGTGGAAGTGGTCATTGATGAGACCCGCACGCACCTGCGCTTGTCTGCTCGCACCTTGCGCAGCTTGACTCCTGAAGGTGTCATTCAAGAGATCTATGCGCTCTTGCTGGCCCATACCGTGGTCCGCACGCTCATACTCCAAGCTGCCGAGCAGGCGGAGACTCGCACCCACCCAGATCAGTTTTACCGAGACCATCCGCATCATGGATGAAAGTCTCATTCCCTTGGGCTTGGTTTGTGCGCCGCGCAGGCTTCACATGGTTGAAGGTTTGATCAGAGAAATCGGCCAACAACGCTTGCCCAAACAACCCGTGCGCATTCAGGCACGCGTCGTCAAACGCGTCCGCTCTCGCTATGAGCGCAAGAAACCTGAGCATTATCATGCTCCTCCTTTGGAACTTGACCTGGATTTTCACCACATCATTGATCTGGTCGATTCTAGTCTGAGTCGACCCGTTCTCCTTATTTGAACAGTATTGCCCCGCCCCCCCCCTTGACGCGGTGGCTTTGGCCCAGAGCTACATCCATCGCTGGGCAGCGCAAGAAAACGTGATCAAAGATTACCTGCTCCCCTTGGGATTGGATATCAATCACGGATTTTCCAAGGCTCCCGTGGTCAATTCTGAAGTGACAAAAAGCGCGAAACATTTCAAAAGCATCTTGAGACTTTCAAAAAGTGGATGGAATCTGCACAGGCTAAATATCATCAAATGAGAGACAGCGAAATAAAATTACTTGAACGGATAGAAAGGAATGAACAACAATACCACTTGTTATATACTAATCTGGTAAAGCTTGATGAAAACAGTGTTAACTATATGGAACATTATAATAAGCTGCAAAAGAAGATGGGTGAATTATTGCTCCAGCAAGAAAAAAGAAAAGTGCGTTTACCGAAGCTCTCGGGGCATCTGACCGAACTTCAAGAGAAAATCCAACAACATGAGCAAAAACAGTGTGATCTTTTACGGTCTTTGGAGAATTTAGAGAAAAACGAGCGAACCATGTACGAACTCGACAACCGCAAAGATCACGTGATGACGGTTTTCAAAGTCGCTCTGGCTAATCTCGCGATGTGGACACGCGACCAGTATTTTCCTGCTTCCTATTCAAATGCTACCTGGGGGCGTCTAGCACCTTTCTTCCGTCTCCCAGGAATCGTCAGATCAAGCCAGCAAACAGTTGAAGTTGAACTTCGCCCTTTTAATGACCGACAATACAACCGTGATCTTCATCTTCTCTGTCAACAGGTCAATCAGAAACAACCGCATCTGCCTGATGGACGCCTTCTCACCTTCTCGGTCTGGACTTTCAACCGTCCAGTTCTAGATGAGCAGGTCCCACGGCTTGCCTGAGACCCTGATGATGTTACCATGACGGACACTCCTTTTTTCAACTGATCAACTTGTCTACTGAAAAGTGTACCGTCTTTTTTCTGACTCTTCCAGGCCGACGATCAGGGCTTTTGCCTTTCCCCGTCAAGTGCCTCTTGTCCACAAGCCATCAGCTTGCAGCACACCTCCATCCAGATGAAAAAGAGGTATTTGGGGCAAATCCACAAGCCCTGTGCTACGATGTCCTGACCTTAGCCGGGTTACGATGTTCCTAATCCATACACAGTTGGCTATTTGGTGATGAGGCAATCCCTTGGCTTTCAAGAGCAAGGCTTCCATCTTCCTTTGCACCCGTGGGTGGGGATGATGGTACCGCTGGTAGTCCAGTTCTTTGATCTCTTCTTCGCTGAACGTCAAGTGCAACATCGCTTTCTCTGCTTGTGGCAAGCCCCTTTCTCTTTGTTCTTTCTATTCTACCAGAGCAAACCTCACTTTGCCACCTCCCACAGTATATTGGTGCTTTGTTGACTGCGGACTGGTCATCTTTTTGCTCTTCCGCTGATAACTGGCTATGACGGGATCAATCGAGGTCAGCAGAATACTACCCTATACGCCCGCCTCGGAGGATTTTCCTGTGTTAACAAAGTACCGATATATGACTTTCGAAAAGTAATGGAACTGTAGGCTCAATCTTGCCCTGAACTGGTGTTTGTAGTGGGAAGGCTTTTGAGTTAAAAATTGCCCTCGATATACTGTTGACAGGGCATGGCTGAAAAGAACTTGCAATTTGGGTCCTACGCAACGAGAGTCATCTCAAGTTGTCTCACTTGTCCCTTTGATGGGACCTTTTCTCCTGACTTTTCTGGCCCTTGTCACTTGCCCCTCTCTAGAAGGAGTACTTTGTTCGATATCTATCTGGTAGTGACGATGTGAGTATGCAATCTGGATGCAGGGATCGTTGTTGCTGGCGAGATACTATGAACACTGCCTGTGCGCTAGCAGAGCGAAGTAAGATGTGGAGCATCTTTGCTAGCGGAATATTGAGGAGAGAGAAAAAATGGGCAAGTTTGATAAATATAGTGCTGATGTGTGTCTGGTAATATCTTATGCTCGCGAGGAGGCTCAGCGTGTCAGGCATAGACTAGTTGGACCCGAGCATCTTCTAATGGGTATACTCAAGTTGCACAATCCTCTCATTGAAGGGCTATTTGCATCTTTGCATGTCAATACGGCGAGTATTTCCCAAGCGCTCGATTTTGTGATGGGGCGTGGCAACAAAGCTCTTTTGAGCGAGCCGACCTTGAGTGTTGACGCTCGTGCGATTCTAGCTCGTGCCGAGGAAAAAGCAGGGAGTGGAGAGAGCCAAGTTGTTGGGATAGAGCATTTATTTGTCGCTCTCTTTGAAGAACAAAATGGGATTGCCGTTGGTGTATTGGAAAGTTTTGGAGTCTCCTTAGATTTGGCTCGTGCACAATTGTCTCTGTTGATGCGCAATGGATACGAGCATCTCATCCTCTCTACTCAGTTTCATTCGCATTATCAAGCTACTCCCACGCTGAATTTAGTTAGCCGTGATTTAACAATAGCTGCATTGGAAGACACTATTGACCCTCTGATTGGTCGTGAGGCTGAATTAGAGCGCATGATGCAAATTCTTTCTCGCCGCTCAAAAAACAATCCTGTGCTTATTGGTCCTGCTGGGGTAGGTAAAACAGCTATTGCGGAAGGATTAGCTTTGTCCATTATCCAAGGAAAAGTCCCAGATAATCTTCAGCATTGCCGCATTGTTGCGCTAGATGTGGGGTTACTCTCGGTCGGGACTCGCTTCCGAGGTGATTTTGAAGAACGCCTGAAACGTATTCTGCGGGAAATGACTACTACTCCTAATCTAATTGTCTTCATTGATGAGCTGCATACTCTGATACAGGTTGGTGTCGCTGAAGGGTCTATTGATGCCTCTAACCTTTTCAAACCCATGTTGGCACGCAGCGAATTCCAGTGTATCGGTGCCACTACATTAGATGAGTACCGAAAAACTATCCAAATGGATACTGCGCTGGAGCGACGTTTTCAACCTGTGCTCGTATCCGAGGCTACGGAGCAAGATACGCTAAAGGTTTTGCAGGGCCTGCGTTCACGCTACGAAGCTTTTCATCGGGTAAAGATCTGTGATGATGCCTTACAAGCTGCTGTTAAGATGTCTTCACGCTATATCCAGAGGCGCTTCTTTCCAGACAAAGCGCTTGATCTCATCGATGAAGCCGCATCTCATGTTCGGGTACAATGCTCAGTTGTGCCTGATAGTATTCGTCGATATCGCGATGAGATTATAGTAGTACAACATGAGAAAGATGAGGCCATCGCTCATTGTAATTTTCCTCGTGCTGCAAACTTGCTCAAGTGTGAACGCCAGCTTCGACAGAGCCTTTGGCAGGCCGAATATGGGTGGCTCCTTCGTCAAGAACAGCAGTATCCAATCGTGGGTGTAGAAGATATTGCCAAGATTGTGTCAGTGTGGACTGGTATTCCTGTCGTGCATGTGACTGAAGAGGAGAGCCTGCGCCTCATGAACCTAGAGCAGGAGCTCCATCGACGTATTATTGGACAGGATGAAGCTGTGCAATCTCTAGCGAAAGCAGTTCGGCGTTCTCGTGCACAAATGCGCAATACTCGTCGACCTATTGGCTCATTTATTTTTGTGGGACCAACAGGAGTAGGCAAGACAGAATTGGCGTGTACGCTTGCCGTAGCTCTCTTTGGTGATGAGGGTGCCATGCTCAAGCTAGATATGTCTGAGTTTATGGAGAGCCATACGGTCTCTCGTCTGATTGGTTCCCCTCCTGGATATATCGGCTATGATCAGGCAGGACAACTAACTGAGGCCGTTCGTCGTCGTCCCTACAGCGTGGTACTCTTCGATGAAGCGGAGAAAGCCCATCCCAGAGTATTTGACCTCTTGCTACAAATCCTTGAAGACGGTTGCCTCACTGAT
>DASYAN010000092.1:0-2422 GCA_036501345.1 Ktedonobacteraceae bacterium | reverse complement strand
CAATTCTTCGTACAGCGCGGTCTCCTGTGGAACTGCACCCAGAATTTGACGTACCTTGCGTGCATTGCGCCGTACATCCTGGCCTAATACGCGTACCTCGCCACTTGCCGGAACAGTTAAACCGCTAATCATGTTGATCGTTGTAGTTTTGCCTGATCCATTTGGTCCCAGGAGTCCAAAGATTTCTCCTTGACGGACTGTCAAAGAGAGATGATCTACAGCTTTGAATGAGCCAAAGTTCTTGCAGAGATCAACTATTTCTATGGCAGGCGTAGCACTGTTTGTCGCTTGTCTAGGTGACGATACAACCGATACAGTTTCTTTATTCATAGATCCCCCTTGGTTTCCAATGCTCATGGAGTTTAAACGGTTATTGATCGATATGATGATGCAATATGTGCTCTGGTAGGAGACCGAAGCGATCCCCTGTGCCGGACCCGACATCGGATATGTTCGCAACAATCTGCTGAAGCTGCTCGAGAAGCTTTTCGCGTTCAGGTTGCGAGAAGCCGTGCAGCAGAGTCTCATTCCAGCCATCGACAATTGCCAATAGCGATTGTAAAATATCGCGCCCTTCAGTCGTCAGATAAACCTTGACTACTCGCCGGTCTGCTCGGTTATGCGAACGCTCCACCAAGCCACTTTGTTCTAGCCGTTTGACAATGCCCGTGACTGTTGGTGCATCGATACCTCGCTTTTGACTGAGAGTGCCAATGGGTAAGCCATCCTTTTCAAGCAGAAGTATCAACAGCCCCCATTGCGCTGGTGTGATAGCATATGGCTTTCCTCGCTCCTCGCAATGTCTTCGCAGGACCTCGGAGAACGCGTACTCTACACAGCGCTGGGTGTAGAAGAGCCAATAGCCAATGCTGCTAGCAGATGGGTCACTCATAGTTCGTTTGTATCCTAATAGTTAGCATGCTAATAGTTAGTACACGAATGATTATACAGAAAAGCTTAGCAATTTGTCAAGGGGAAAAGTGTGGGTGGGGTGCGATTTATCTTTTTGCGCAGAGCCATCTGAGAGCATAGAAGATGCAATACTGGCGGAACGGACGCGATTTACCGTGTGCCCTCTGGGTATCGCGTCCGTTGATCGTGGATACCTTCACGCAAAAAGAGGATAGTGAATATGTTTGAGGTGGGTAGGGGACGTGACATTTTCCTAAAACAGTCGTTTCTAGTCCTCAATATACACCTCATCATCCTGCTGTGCTGGTTTCAGGCTTTCGATGGTTTGTTCAATCTGGCGAATCCTTTCTTCATTACGATGCCCTCTATCGATGCCGCCCAAATTCATCAAGAGCTTCTCTTTATCCTGCTCCCAGGCATCCAGAATAAGTGCTTTTATCGACCTTGTTTGGGTTTCGCATCTATGTAACATTAATATACCTCCTGTTCTTATTGCATCAATTTTATCAATATTGAATAGTTCTCATTATGAGCGATAGTAGTACAGCTGAATTACAGATACTACTATCGCAATCTCACTATTGGATTTTGTTCAAAGCTCATAAACATCTGCCTATGAGGCTTCAAGCTAGCTGACAATCTTGTGATATTGGGGTAGTAATATTTTCAATTGTCTGCAGAAGTATATCGATATCAAATGGCTTCTGCATTCTAATGATCCCAGGTCCCTTGCCTTTCTTGTCCAGTATCGTACCAGTTACAAAAAGAGCGGGAACCTTTTCTAACCCTTTTATGGTATGCAGCCTGCTATAAAGTTCGAAGCCATCCATATGAGGAAGCAGGTAATCAAGAATAAAAAGATCAGGCTTGAACTTCTCAACGACATTTAAGGCTTGAAAAGGATCACTAGCCAATGTAACGACACAATTTGTCTCTGTCATTAATAGGTCCAAGTACAAATGACCAATCTCGTGATCATCTTCAACAATAAGGATCTTCTTTTTCCTTTGCTGTTCCTTTTCCATAGTTCCCCCAATCTAGTCGTATAGAAGATGTCTAACTACTAATTAAACCACGATTCAAATATCGTTAGAGTTTCACCTTGTAGCAGAATTGAGCGATTGTGAGGAGCTAGGTTGGTCAATAGTGTCGCCTATGGGTACCATTGGTTACTTCCTGGTCGGTGATCCGCAGGGCCAGTCCACATATAGGGGTACGATGTGTTCCCATTGCTCGTCGGTAGTATTGGGGTTGGAGTAGTACTGACCTGTGTCCCGTGAGGTGGAGATGCTGGGACTGTTGGGATCACATCCCCTTGTGGAGGTGCGGAGTCAGTCAATGGCAGCGTTCCAGAGGCTGGAAGGTGCAAAGAATGCATAGACTTCCCTTGAAATGGAGCAATCTCACTACAGGAAGCACAAACAAAGGCAATCACTGAGAGGATTGTGAAGAACCACCATGGCTTTATCCTTACGGCGGAGTCAGAAGAACACTGTCTGTTCAGCATTAT
>DASYAN010000091.1:0-11943 GCA_036501345.1 Ktedonobacteraceae bacterium | reverse complement strand
CAGACTCTCGGACCTCAGCATTCCCGCGTAGCTGATCTACTCAGTGGTCTTGCTATGCTCTACATCGAGCAGGGCAAGTATAGGGAAGCGGAGCCGCTCTTGCGGCGTGCATTGCAGATCATAGAGCAGACACTCGGACCTCAGCACCCTGACGTGGCCTATTCACTCAGTAATCTTGCTATTCTTTACAAAGAGCTGGGCAAATACGAGCAAGCGGAGCTGCTCTTGCGGCGTGCACTGCAGATCAGAGAGCAGATACTTGGACCGAAGCACTCTCATGTAGCTTCTGTGCTCAATAACCTTGCCAATCTCTCCTCTGAGCAAGGCAAGTATGCCGAGGCGGAACTGCTCTACCAGCGTGCACTGCAGATCAGAGAGCGCGTACTCGGACCTAAGCATCCTGATGTAGCCTATCCGCTCAATGGTCTTGCCATTCTCTATAAAAAGCAGGGTAACTATCGAAAAGCGGAGCCATTCTTGCAGCGAGCACTGCAGATCAGGGAGCGGACACTTGGATCACAGTACCCTGATGTGGCTCATTCGCTCAGTAATCTTGCTAGTCTCTACTCTAATCAGGGTAAGTATGCCGAGGCGGAATTGCTCTTGATGCGAGCATTGCAGGTCAGAGAGCAGGCGTTTGGATCAGAGCACCCGGCTGTAGCTGATCCACTCCACGGTCTTGCTAATCTCTACTTCGAGCAGGGCAAGTATGCGCAGGCAGAGCTACTCTTCCTGCGGACGTTGCAGATCTGGGAAAAGGCATTGGGACCTGAGCATCCTAATGCTGCCTATTCGCTCAATAATCTTGCCATGCTTTACAAAAAGCAGGGCAACTACGGAAAAGCGGAACTGTTCTTGCAGCAAGCATGGCAGATTAGAGAGCAGGCACTTGGGCCACAGCATCCTCTCACTCGGAAGACTAAGAGGAGGTATGTTTCCCTGCAGCGGGCAAAAGAACGGCAAACTAGCAGTGCTAATGGTGCTTCCTTGGGATGGGCCAGTACTGTAACTCGGACGGCTATGGACTTTTTAAAGCGAGTTGCTCTTTAGCCACTCCTCAAACTTACTACGTGCAAAAGAATAGCCTTCTGTTTCAGTGATTGCTTCCAGATGGAGCGCAAAGAGGCTTTCCCACAATGAAGCCTGCTGTGCCTTTGGCTGTGCCAAAATAAGTGGTCTAGCTTGAGCGATCATCTCTAATGCCTGCCCCAGTGACTCACTCAAGCTTTGCTCAAGCAATTCTCGCACGTAGCGGGCAAAGGCTGGCGAACTACCCCCTGTTGATATCGCCACTGTCAGATCACTACGGTGAAGCGTTGCTGGCACATAAAAATCACTCAGAGCTGGATTGTCCGCCACATTCACCCATAGCCCCCGTGCATGGGCATCCTGCGCGACACGCTGGTTCACTTCATGATCATTTGTGGCTGCAAATACAAGTTGCACGCCATCCAGATGCTCTGTTAAATAATTGTTTGAAATAGATCGTATCAACGATTGAGCATGCAGCGCCTGTAGTTCTGCATGCAATTGCGGGCTAATAACCACAATGCTCGCTCCAGTCGCAAGCAGTGAGCGTACTTTACGAGTCGCTACGCTCCCACCTCCGACTATGGCACATACTTTGCCTTCTAATGAAAGAAAGGCAGGATAAAGTTTTGTTTGGGTGGGTGAGGCTTTTCTATCATTATTGGTCATCTTCATGCTCAATCCCTGTTTTCAGCAACAACGACGAATTTCACGCCAAGGGCATGCAAGACAGCATGAATGGTTTCAAAGCGTGGGTGTGCACCTATGCTCAAAGCTTTGTACAGACTCTCCCTGCCCAACTGTGCATCTTTAGCAATCTGTGCCATGCCTCGCGCCTTCGCTACGTCGCCGAGAGCTGCAACAAAGACATCAGGGTTTGGATCTTCGGCAGCCGCAGACAGATATTCGGTAATGACTTCGTCATTGTCGAGATAATCCGCAGCATCGAACTCTTTGTATGTTGTTTTCATTGGTTGGTCTCCTTTTCAAGGCAATTTCACAGGTCGGGTATCTTTGAAACAGCCGATGTGCTCGCATTGGGTATACGTACCAATTTCCCCAAAATGAGATGGCCTCTCTTCCAGATCTGCACATACTCTTGGTCAGAAATAAGGAAGAGTTCTAATCCAATCATCACTGTCGAGAAAGAGACCATCGCCATAAATACTGCAATACCCACATGCAAAAGGATACCTAACAGTATCCACGGTAGCTTCACACGCGAGATAATAGCTATTGGAAATAGCAACTGATAGACCATGGGGCCATAGGTTGCTATTGTGACAATCCATGGGTTTATAAATAGGGTATGGCTACTGGGAAGCATAAACCATTGCACCTGGCTAATATAGTACATTGCAACCCCTTGTTGCCACCAGTCTCCATCTGCTTTTGCCAAACCAGAGGTAAAATACACCACGACCAGTTGAAAGATAATAGCCAGAACCCCTATATTATGTAACCACACCCGAAACTGCCCGGAGGAAAACTTCGCCCGGTGTGGCAGAAGAAAGAGCATGTAAATAAGTACGAGTATTGTGAGAGTGTCTCCGGCATCAGTGATCTCTGGTAACCTCTGATGAATTATGAAGAAGGAGATGAGTGTGATAAAAGTAGCAAAGCGAGTATTATATCCTATTAGAAGCCATAATGCTCCGATAATCAGGACGGACAATACATAGAAGATACGAGTATCCGTTGTAAAAAAAAGATCAAAGATATTTCCCAGCATTGGCCCCAAAACTGGTTTGGTAGATCCCCAGCCTACACCATTTGGGCCCCATAGGAATGTCGCAAATGGCAGCTCTGTGAATACGTCAAAAAGGAGCTTAGCACCTATCGCAATTTGCAGTATCCTCACACCAATCAGTTGATGAGGGTCATTGCCAAGCCATCTCCACGTCTTACAGAATGGTTCCATAGTTTTCCTCAAATCTGATAGAGGTTGATATTTTCTACACTTCTGTCCATCCGATAGATACCGACGAACTTGGTCTTGATGGCTGGTGGCTTTGGTGCTTTTCCTTCAGGCCACGGTACACTATGCCTTTCACGAATCATTAGTGCTATATAACTAACATTGCTTTTCCCAATATCTTTACAGAATGCAGATGCAAACTTTACCATAAGTTTTAGCGGTTCTTGGCTAGGCTGATTATCATAAGACAGCGTAGCCTGTGTTATCACATTAGAGAGCCTCGGATAGGCAGAAAAGATATTGCCTTGCTTTGCCCATACTGGCGAAGATATATCGTACCAACCATTATTTGGCAAACCCTTTCCGGCAACCTTAAACTCGTCGTTACTGAGTGGCCGCACCAGCAAGGCGTAATCTGTATCGACAGGGCCAGGAGCAAATAGGTCCCAGCCTTGGTCAAAATATGTTCCAATGGTTGCATCGAGAAATGGCTCCAGCGTACTCTCTATAGGCGTAGTTGGTAACGTATATAGAAGAGTGAGGGTGAAGAATGCTACGAGCCACAGTACTGTCATGACGCGTATAATATTCATCACCCACACACCAATAGTTTTTGGCACATTTTTTCCCTTCCAGGAGAAAGATACGCGTATCTGCCTCAAGACAATTACCTCGCGTTGCTATTTGTGCTCCTGGTCTTGCTCTTCCCATTAGAGCTGACTGAGTGCTTTGACGGTACATGAAGAAGATTTTGCGGGTGTATTGTGATTGGTGGCGTCATATAAATCAGAGTAAGAGCGAGAATAGCTAAAATAAATAATACAAGCAGCATTCGACTTTTTGCCCATGTCCAAGGATTTCCCCAAATCCTTGAATTTATCGATGGCCCTACTGATATAGCCATAGAGATAGCTTGGTCTGCCCTATCTTGCGGTTCATTAGTGAGAAATGCCATACCTCGCCCCTTTCATATCAACTAGTTCAAGGATATCGGATCAAGGGGTTCTTTGACTAGGGGAACAAAGGGACACTTTGGTAATCTTAGCCCCTTTTCACGGAGAGGATCAGCTTACTCATATTGTCCCCTTTGTTCCTAGGAAAAACTTTCCTATTTATCTTGGAGAGTCGTTAGCTAATGAATGCGTCCTATACTAATGATAAGAGCAACTACGAATATAAGAAGTAGTACTGCAAAAAAGATGCCAACTATTAGGAAGGCTATGGAAAGCAGGACAACCGCTGTTGCTTTACCACCGCTTAGGCGATGTACCGCCATGATAGAGAAGATCTGCAGGACAATTTTATAAATGTTTATCCCGAGTGCCATAATGGCACCAAGCAAGGGAACCCAAGAGATTAGGATGCTTAGAATGCCTAGTGGTATGCCGTAGAGCAGTTCGGTGTAGCTCTGAGCCAAAAAGGTTCCTTGCCCTTGGAAGATCTTGGCCATGAGGTAGCTGAGGCCATTGCCGATAAAGAAGCTGAGAATAATCAGTGGAGTGAGACCAAGAGTGAGGCCCCAGTGAATAAGCTGGATCATTATTGGGTTAGATGGTGTGGTCCCGAAAAGGTTTAAGAAGGGATTGGGTATGATAAGCGAAGCAAGGTAGCTCAGTATGGCACTTACAACTGCATAACCTATCAATTGTGCCCAAACAATTTTCCAACTCGCTTTGCCCATTTCCTGCGCAAATGTATGTGCAGAAGGCTGTGTCAGCACTTTACGGTACTGGCTGGGTAGCTCCTTTATCGCCTGCTCTAGTGGGAGTGGTGTTGCCTGTGGGGGAGGACAGGCATAGCTCTGTTGCTGTTGTCCATGATTCTGTTCCTGCTGCCCATATCCATAAGGCGGTGGAGTTGTATCGGGACCCGGTGGTATTCCGTGTGGATTTTGCAGTGTTTCGTGCACATAGGGGTTCTGTGGCTGATTAGTGTAGCCAGTGTATGGATCTTGAGACATGGGAATGCTCCTTAATCTATCTCTGTGGTGGGTAGCCCTGTGTTGCCGGAGTTGGTGGCATGACACCATGGCTCATATGGTACTGTTCCTCCTCAGTCTTGGAGGGCCATTTGCCAAAGGCCAACATAGCCAATACCAGGTATAAGCCGATACCAGGTATTAGTACAAGTAAGCTCAGAGCTCCATGCTGGCCTGTTTTCTTGAAGATACGCCACAACATGTAGGTCGAAAAGACTACAAGGAGTAAACCAAAGACTAGAAAGGGTATAAGAGAGCTGAAGATGGCTCCTGGTGGTAAAGGGGTACGAGCATTGTGCATGAATTATTCCTCTTTTCTTTGATAATAATTGGTGAAGGTCCATGCGTGGTGTCTAGCTCAGAGAAAGGCCCACTCATTCCTTCACAACTTCTCTTCTCTACCAAGGATACCTAAAAGAAGAGGTTTTTTCTAGGGACAAAAAGGGACAACTTGAGGTAAAAGAGGACAACTTCTGGAGAAAAAAGGGCAAGTGAGGAGGAGGGGAGAGCCTCAGCAATTTCTCAGTTATGAAATGCGCCTCTTGGTCAGTGAAAGCTGACTCTGATAGAGCATTGTGAGCCTCGTTCGCAATATTTCCAAGCAGCTGATAACCTGCCTCGCAGCAAACGGTGATTTCTTTCCTTGACATTTGGTACCCACCACCTACTATACTATGAGTGTGCGAAACTTGTCGCAACAAAACAAATAGAAATAATCTGCTGTAGTTGGGAGAAGTTCGGTGAGATTCCGACGCTGTCCCGCAACTGTAATCACTTGTGTTCCCGCACTGTCATGTAATCATTGCGGGAACAACGTGAAGCCAGATCGCCCACTAGCGGCAGGATGCTATGGGCCTTCGCGTGTAAAGGCACCAGCGACACTAAAATAGTGCGTTCTGGCGCTTCTTCTAGCGGATTGGCTTGGGCAGGGCCAATCCTTTTTTGTTGACTGAGGAGAGATACTATGCACGAAGATTCTTCAATAATAAATGCTGTACCACTTACCTCCGAGGAAGAGATCGATGAGCTGAGCGAAGAAGGGCGTGCACGTAAGCGCCAAGAGCAGGCGGATGCACGTGCACGCGGCAAAGCTGGACGCAAAGGGCTAGTTATTGTCAATACTGGGAATGGCAAGGGGAAGACTACAGCTGCACTGGGTTTGCTAATGCGCTGCTGGGGACAGGATTTTCGTGTAGTTATGCTGCAGTTCTTAAAGGCAAAGACAGGCAAATGGGGCGAGATTCGTGCGGCTCAACGCATGGGAGTTGAAATAACTCCGCTTGGGCAAGGGTTTACCTGGATGAGTGAGAATATTGAACAGGATCGTGCGCTTGCTCAGGCTTGTTGGCAGCAGTGCCGCGAAAAGATTGAGAGTGGTCTCTATGATGTTGTGATCCTGGACGAGATTACTTATGCTCTCAAGTATGGCTGGCTTGAGATAGAAGACGTTCTCAATACCTTGCGTCAGCGCAACCCTCAGATGCATGTGGTCATTACCGGACGCGATGCTCCTGAAGAATTGATTGCCTATGCAGATTTAGCAACCGAGATGCGTGAGATCAAGCATCCGTATAAGTTGCAAGGCGTGCGAGCACAGAAGGGGATTGAATTTTAATGCCTCCACAAGAAATAACACGTCCTGCTATGCTCTTTCTCTCTCATGCCGACACCGATTTGCTAACCCTACATGCCGTGATAGCACGCCTTCCCGCAGATTTTCCAGAGCTACGAGTAGCAAATCCGGCACATTTACAAACCGAGGACGATATTGATACCTTTCTGAATCTTATGCTGCCGCAGGTGGAGATGGTGATTGTCCGGCTGCTAGGGGGGCGTGCGAGCTTCGCCTACGGCATAGAGCGTCTGATTACCTGGGCGCAACAGGAAAAGAAATGGCTGGTCTGTCTACCCGGTACTGATACTCTCGATCCCGAATTAATGGCATCCTCAACCGTTGGTGTGCCCGTTGCCCATGAAGCTCTGGCCTATCTACAATCAGGCGGTGTAGCGAACTATGAACACTGCCTACGCTTCCTCAGCGATCACTTGCTGACGACCGGTTTTGGCTTCGATCCGCCTGTACCACAACCACGCCATGGTGTGTATTACCCCGGTCGGTATGGGATCAATCTAACAGAATTGCGCTCACAGCACAGGCCGAGCCGCCCGACTATCGGCATTTTATTTTATCGAGCACATTACCTCTCAGGCAACACAGATTTTGTGGATAGTTTGATACATGCCATTGAGGCGCATGAAGCCAATGTCCTTCCGGTTTTTGCCCAATCGCTCAAGGAGATCGACGAAAGCGAGAGCCATGGGCGTGATGCTACCAATAGCGAGCAATCCCACCCCACCCCCACGGACGCGATACCCGGAGGGCACACGGTAAATCGGGTCCCTACCTTCTCACCCGATAAATCGGGCATTCATGGAAACACTGCGCATACCCTTCCCACTGCGTTGACCTATTTTGTTAATGAGCAGGGGCAAACGACGGTGGATGCTATTATTACCACTATGAGTTTTGCTTTGGGCGGTATTGCCCCTCATAACACGCAGGATGGCATGTGGGATGCCTCTAGTTTTGTCTCGCTCAATGTTTCCATTCTTCAAGCTATTGTGGCTGGCAGCAGTCACGCGCAGTGGGAACTCTCTGCACGCGGTCTGTCGCCTCTTGATACGGCTATGAACGTTGCTTTGCCAGAGTTTGATGGACGTATCATTACTGTGCCAATCTCCTTTAAGGAGACGATAGATCAAATGGCGGGCACTAAGCAGCAAAAACAGCAGGAAACAAACGAGCTTGTTGCATCTACCGACTCGCCAATGCATTCCACGACTCGTATAGTCCGCTACTGTCCCGTTCAAGAGCGCATTGAGCGTGTTGTTGATCTGGCACTGCGCTTTGCTACCTTACGCTATAAGCCAAATGCTGAGAAACGTATTGCCATTGTCCTGACCAACTCGCCAGGCAAGGCTGCTCGTATTGGCAATGCTGTAGGACTTGATGCACCTGCCTCGCTGCTGTATCTATTAAAAGCGATGAGCGCAGCCGACTATCATATTGAAGATCTTCCAGAGAGTGGCGATGAACTGATTCATACTCTCATTGATCGCTGCTCGTATGATACAGAGCTGCTCACCGAGGAACAACTGGCTCAGGCTGCTGCACACGTATCGGATAAGCTATACGCACGCTGGTTCGCCGATTTGCCCATACACAATCAGCAAGGAATACAGAATCGTTGGGGATTACCGCCGGGCGAGGCATATGTGCATAACAACGCGATTGCACTCGCTGGACTAGTCCTTGGCAATGTCTTCGTAGCACTGCAACCTCCGCGAGGTTATGGTATGGACCCAAATGCTATCTATCACGTTCCTGACTTGTCTCCGACACATAACTACCATGCCCTCTATCGCTGGCTACGCGACCCGCAGGGCTGGAATGCCGATGCGATTATCCACTTGGGGAAGCATGGTACATTGGAATGGTTGCCTGGCAAAAGCGTGGGCCTCTCCGAGAATTGCTATCCAGACCAGTTGCTTGCCGATTTGCCCATGATCTACCCCTTCATTATCAACAATCCTGGTGAAGGGGTGCAGGCCAAACGGCGCACTCATGCCGTCATCGTTGATCATCTAGTTCCGCCTATGACCAGCGCGGGCGCTTATGGAGAACTGGCAGAACTAGCACAGATGGTTGATGAATATTATCAAGTCGAAGCCCTCGACCCAAGCAAATTACCTGCATTGCAACGCCAAATCTGGGACATCATGGTCAAAGCACATCTCGATGCCGACTTGAGGGCCATGGCCCATCACGATCACGATGAACACGAACATGAACATGATCATTACGAGCACGAACACGGACATGATGATCACAAGCATGAACATAAGCACGATCACGATCATGATGAGCATGCTCATGAATGGGACGAAACGCTAACGGAGCATGGTACTCCTGTCACGCTGAGCGAGATGCGCGGAAAAGACTTTGCCCACCTGCTGGAAGACATCGATGGGTATCTGTGTGAATTAACTGGCGCACAAATTCGTGGCGGACTCCACATCCTGGGCCAGCTCCCCTTACACGAGCAATTGACCGATCTACTCTTCAGCCTCAGCCGCCTGCCCAACCTTGGTACACCCAGTATTCGCGAAGCCGTCGCTAGAGCGTGCAATCTCTCATTCTCATCGTTACTCGATGCACCAGGACGCCGCCTCACAGCCCGGGAGCAGCAACAACTTGTCTGGCTGCATCCAGTCAACGAAAGTGAAAGCCACACACCTGCCAAGGAATTGATAAGTGCATCTGATGCCATAGAAACTATTGAGGTATATTGCCATCATTTGCTTGCAAATTTGCAGGAGAGAGACTTCGACGCCATAGCAGTTGAGGATATTTTACAGACACAATTATCTACAGCCTCTGGAGATGTCTCTGAGATACGCGATATATTAACCTTTGTCTGCACTGAAATCATGCCGCGTCTGTCACATACAGGCGACGAGGTGCACAATATATTGCAAGCGTTAAGTGGGCAGTACATTCCGGCGGGTCCAAGTGGCTCACCAACGCGTGGGATGGTACATGTTCTTCCTACCGGACGAAATTTTTACAGCCTGGACCCCAGAGCCTTACCAAGTCAATCCGCTTGGGAAGTCGGTACACAGCTAGCGAAGACGCTGGTTGATCGCTATCTGAACGAGACGGGGCGCTATCCTGAAAGCGTGGGCCTGAGTATCTGGGGAACCAGTGCATTGCGCACGCAAGGAGATGATATTGCGCAAGTCTTTGCGCTGCTGGGTGTGCGTCCGCAATGGCATCGAGAGAATCGGCGCTTGACTGGCATTGAAGCCATTCCCCTGCAAGAACTGGGTCGACCGCGTATTGATGTGATTTGCCGCATCTCCGGTTTCTTTCGTGATGCCTTTCCTCATCTCATCAACATGCTCGATGAAGCAGTCCATCTGGTGGCGGACCTCGATGAACCGCTGGAGCAAAACTTTATCCGGCGACACATTCAAGCTGATATACAGCGATACACAGAGGCGGGACAGGAGACAGCTACAAGTACTGAGCGGGCGTCTTATCGCATCTTTGGTTCCAAACCCGGTGCCTATGGTGCTGGCATCTTACCCTTAATTGACGAGCGCAACTGGCAAAACACCGCCGATTTTGCCGAAGCCTATGTCAATTGGGGCGGCTATGCCTACACTCGCGCAACATTTGGCAGTGATGCTCGTTTGGCCTTTCGCAACGTACTTACTCGTGTCACGATTGCAGCCAAAAACCAGGATAATCGCGAGCATGATCTGTTCGATTCTGATGATTACTTGCAGTTTCATGGCGGCATGATCGCAACCATTCACGCATTAAGTGGCAAGGCCCCGCGCCGTTATATTGGCGATAGTGCCGATTCTGAGCGTGTCCGTATGCTTGATCTAAAGGAAGAGACGCTCCGAGTCTTCCGTTCACGTGTCATCAACCCCAAATGGTTGGCTGCAATGCGTCAGCACGGCTACAAAGGTGGTCTGGAACTGACTGCGACGATGGATTATCTCTTCGGTTACGATGCCACTTCCGAAGTAATGGAGGATTGGATGTATGAGCAGGTATCACGTGCCTATGCGCTGGAAGAGCAGACGCAGCAATTTCTACGTAAGAGCAATCCCTGGGCGTTGCGTGACATTGTCACACGCTTGTTTGAGGCTCACGAGCGCAGCTTATGGGAGTCGCCGGACCCTGCATTATTGGATGAGTTACGAGACGTATTGCTGAGTGCTGAGGCTGATATTGAGGGTAGAAGCGAGAATGAAGGCTATTGAAGATTAGCAGACTATCATAGTACAAATTGCACCAGAATAATTCTAAAATTTACGGGAAAACGTAATTAAATTATTGCCAGCCACATAGACCACAAAAATACGATAAAAGCTATGTGTTTGATCTACTCGGTGGAAAAGTATGTACTTGGGTTATTTCAGCTAGGAGATGGCAATCCTTTTCGGTTTTTGCACCTTCAATAATACAGTGTGCTTTGTTTCCTCGGCTGGGGCTGTAGCGTACCGTAAAACCCATTCTTCTGATGTCACCCACTTTGAGCATACCTAGTCCGAATATAGGTGAAGCTGCCGCTAACGTCTCCTCTGGAGTCGTTTTTATTGCTAGGTTTACAGAGATTTCAGGATCGGGTATGGTTGTCTTAGGTCGCATGTACGCTGCATAGGTGATACTTCCATCACGCCGAAGGGAGATAGGATGAAAACGTCGATAGAGAAGATCATCATCGCTAATCTGATCGACGTCAATTTCTTGTTCCTTATTCATCTTGATACAGTAAACACCACTTTAGCAATTAATTGTAGTACTTCGCTCCAAGAAGCACTTGACACTTCTTTATATTCAGAGATATCGCCCTGCCGATTTATATAAAGATAGCCCAGGCTACCTGAAGGATTAGCATGAACTGCAATTTCAACTGGCCGTGTACCCCACTCGATTTGTATGCCGCCATCTGGACGAGGTGCTACAATCTGTGGCTGTGATTCTTCGTAGGCTAGCTTGCCAAATTTCTGATTGACAATAAGAAGCAGTTCTGATGCTATAGTAATAGCCAGAGAAGATGGAGGATCGGCGCCGTACGAATCCCAGTCTGGCCCGAGTTTTGCAATATCATCAAGCTGATCTAATGCTCTCTGTATCCAGCTCTCAGGCAAGGTGCCACTTGTTAGAGTGGGCTTCGGTGTTGCTGCGTGTGTTTTTGGCCCTGCAGTTGCAACTACAGAACCAGAAAACTGAGTATTCAACGCGCCACTTGTGTAGGAATTTGCAAAAGCGAGCATCTCGTTACCTCACAGTTACTATTAATCTGAACTCACGAACTACTAATCTCACCACTATCAATCTTCTGAACATCCAATGGAAATGTTCCCACTTCCTGGCCATCAACGTAAAGACAAAAACGATATGTTCCTGGCTCAGGAAACACAAGAAGTGGCATGTTCA
>DASYAN010000090.1:0-6496 GCA_036501345.1 Ktedonobacteraceae bacterium | reverse complement strand
GAAATGTGCTCTATCTACCGGTTTTGCTATTGGCCAACAGAGTATTCTGAAAACGTCCTGCATGCAGGCTGACCCCAACTTTTTCATCCGGAGTGGTGCGCTTGCAGCGCATGACGTTTCCTTAAGTCCGCGCCTATGGGGGGAACCCCCATAGGCGCGAACTTAAGCGGTTGGAGTCCCCCAAATGGGTCATGCGACCAGAGCACCATCTTCATTGGAAGGCTCTGGCGCTGGTGTGCCAAGCCAGCGAGAGACCTGAGTGTAAAGATGGGGCCTGTCGCGATGACCGCTACACAAAAAGCGTTGTAAACGGGGCAAACAGGCACGAAAGCGTTCAGCGGTGTAAGAGCCTCGGATCTGTTGGCAAAAGAGATCAAAGCAGGCTTCTACCAGCATCCACTCCGAGAGCGGGTCACGCTGATCATCTTGCCACCAGGAGGCATTGGAAATCTCTTGACCGAAGAGAGTTCCCTCACAGGTTCTCTGGGTACAATGCATGGCATCGCTCATCGCTAGACGGATGGCGGAACTCTCCTCTTCGAGCAAGGCCCAACCCAGCAAGAGGAGAGTGATGGTGGCTTTGGCTGTCGCAATCGTCTTACACCGGAGGCTCTGGAGCTTGAGCAATTGCTTCATCCGCTTGAAGAGCAATTCAATATGCCAACGAGCTTGATACAACTGTAAAACCTGCTGATCACTCCAGTGCTCTTGCGATAGTGTTGTGACCGCCAAGACCCATCCTGAGAAATACAGCGTGCTTGACTGCACTTTCTGCTGGTTTTTACTTGCTTTGCGCTTGGTGCGTCGCTCAGCTTTCTCCTGTTTTTCCTGGCTCAGGCGAAAAATAATCAAACGCAGCTTTATCCGCTTGTGGAGATAGCTAATCCAAACGGGACGGCTAAAGATCCCTCCGTCTGGCACCTGGAGTCCATACGCGCCAATCTATCACCGAGATCGACGCTCCCTGCTCATCTTCCATGGGAAACTTGGATGGGCTGATGCGGACGACGATATCGGCACACTTGGACAGGACAAAAGCGACACGTTTGCGTAAGCCATTGGCTCGATCAGTGACTACCAGATCTCCTTTTTGCAAGTCAAAGACTTCTAAATGCTCTCCCTCATGGCAATCGGTCACTTTGACCTGCGTGAGCCGACCTGTCAACAGATCGAAGGCGGTATGCACCCGCATGACCATTCCTTTTGGGCCAAAACACTTCCAATGGGTTCCATCCACTAAGAGGATGCGTCTCAAGCCAGCTTGTATGAGCGACGGAGATACGGGTGATGCGGTGGCAAGCACTTCTTGCAAGAGCCAATCCAGCCAAGCACCTGCCTTTTGCAACCGTTTGCGCCAGTCATTGGCTGAGACATTAGCCAGACCTATTAAAACGCTCCACATCCCCAAATGCTGAAAAGAATGCGCTGTGTAGACATAGGCGAGCAATCCACGCAACAAATCGATTGCAGAACCGATCTCCCGACTGCGCTCAAAGGCTTTGAGCTTCTTCGCTTGCTCTTCTAGGTGAGCTGGCAAGCGTGGAACCACTTCTTTCGTCCAATCATCCTGGTTCCCAGTTCCTTGCGAAGGGTCTTCTGTTGTTATCGAATGCTTCTGATATGGCATGTCGTTTCTCCTGGTCCGTTTCTGCTAGATTTTTTTTGACGGTACCACGAAACGGCTTGTCATCTCCTTTTTCTCCCCCTTTTTTCCTATCTGTTTTTCCTTAAGTTCGCGCCTATGGGGCTGTGTCCCTGTGAATGATGTTGCAGTGGGCTGTGTCCCCGTAGATGTATCTATCGTGCGTTTTGAAATAATGTATGCGTTATAAGCAAAACACATACAAGATAACAAAGAAAACAAAAAAAGCAAAAGTGTGAATTTCTTCATATCCTTGACTAAGCACACCGATCTCTGTACAGACCTTGATGCATGAGAAGGGGATGCTTTCTCCTTATGCTGTTGCTATTATTAATTTATTCCTTAAATGGGTTACACAACAAATTAGCTTTGGAAGGTAGCTGCACTAGTTTTCCACCCTTTTATGGTGAAGGAGTGAGACTGCCTGTATTGGAGGAGCCACAGTCCAGTGCATATTTCGGGTTTCCAGTGGTGCTGTCTTTAGCTGTTACTAGTTGCTGAGCATCACTATCGCTAGTAAGACTAGGATCCAAGGTCTGAGAAAGGACATGGTTGGCATGTTCTGTATCAGATGCATAAACCAATGTACAGGTGGACAAGATATCAGTCGTCCCTGTAAGTTTCATAGCCCCTCTGACAAGAGGCAACCACACATTGAAGGTTATCAGCCCAATGCTAAGCAGCATAAACAGCGATACTATCCATTTTGCGTATCTGGATATCGGGGTATTGTTCATATTTGTCTCCATTTTGTTCATTCACTTATTGTGCTGGGCCCCAGCATTGCCATGATGCTGGATCGCTGTATTGCCCTAAGACATCAATGACATACTGATCCTGTTTATTTTTCCATTCACAGACATCAAGCATGGTGTCGAATTTGACGGAGTTCCCATTCTGATTACTTGTGGAATTCGTAGAAGAATCGGCTGCACAGAAGTAATCGTAAGCCGTCTTCCCCTCCATTGCCGAACTACCCTGATAGCCAGCATTTTTACAGTACTGGTCGATATCACTTTTACTCAAGTTGCCCAGGTTCTTGGCGTTGTCTAAGCAATCCCACACCTGAGGATGCCCACTCCAGTAATAGCCAAAGCGAGCTTGCGACTGATCACTGGTAGACAGTTGCTGTTTACATGCGGCGTTCATGTCTATGACTTGACCGCTCGAGTCATTCCATGCTTTGTGACATTGCCAACTGAGAGCTGTATCCCCATCTCTTTGTGCTCCGCCACCAGTCTGACGATCTCCGGTTACACCCAGGAGATTTTGGCAGTAGTGATCCAGATTGGTTTTGGTGAGCGGACCATCGATCTTAAATGAACTTGTGTCGCCCCCCCCTTATAATAAGGATTCTGTGGTGCGGTTACGGCGGCACTGACAGAACAATACGAGTCCGACGCGTCCGACGCGTGGTCGTATTCTAGGCCATTCAAAGGGTGCCCCTGGGGTCCAAGAGGCTTGCTATTATTACTATTGGGTTTACCATTGCAGATATTGGGTGGATTGTTCCCAATATCATCGCCTATAGTGTCTCCTATACCGCCTGGATGAAGTGGGTCGAGGATCATATCTACGCCAGGAACAGTGCCGCCATTGGCAGAGGGGCTACCATTGCCCTTGATAGAGAGACTGATGGCAGAAGGGCTGACGATACCACCGGGTTGGCCTTGGGCAGAGCAAATAAGCTCGTATTTGCTGTCTTTATCGCTACTGAAGTGTTGTGCTAATTTATCCGCACCAAGAGACTGATCTATGGCCAGTGACGTGTTTCCGTTTCCCGCTGCCGTCGATGTCAACGTACAGGAGGGAACTGTGGCCCTGGTGAAGAGGTTTTCTGCTGTGAAGCTAGCAGTTCCAATAACCAGTAGCGTAAGGATGGGGTACATGGATTTCAGGAATTGAGGTGTCAGCATTCTTTTCGCTGGCTGGGGTATCTGTATGCTCCTGAGCTGTGGCCGTATTCTCTTCAAGTGAGGTATCGATATGGTCTTTAGCCACAGCATTATCCACGTTCTACACATAAACCATTCCTTCCTGAATGTTGTGGAACTTGCTCGTTATCTTATTGAATCTGTAAGGTGAGTATGATCTTCTATCGGACCTCGATTTTATTCTTGGAGCCATGGAGACTTGACGCTGGTACGTGCATAGTGGACAATTGCCTGATGTAAGCTGTAACGTCCTGGCCCCCAGCATTCCAATAGCCCCGCATTCCAGAGCTCATCCAGTATCTCTCGGGGTTGCTGGCTTATCGCCAGAGCGGCTTCCTCTGAAAAGCTGTGGGGCTTGGGCGGAAAGATGGCCAGAGCACACAGAGTGGCCAGGGCTTCTTGGCTCAACTGCTCGATACACATAGCAATGGCAGAATACAGGCTAAAGGGGACCATTTTTACAAGGCCGAGGAACCATTGCCCAGATGTGGTCAGCATGCTCAGACGTAAGTGATATTGGATATCATTCAATCGTGTCAAGATAACTTGCAGAGGCCGAGGATGTTGAGTCAAGGTCGATGAAGCCAGAGCCTTACCCACCAGGGTCAAAGCCAAGGGCAAGCAGCCCAGAGTCTGTACTAGCGATCGAGCGGTCTGAGGATCTTGCTGGATCAGCTGGGGAATATAACGGGCTAGCAAGGCCAGCCCATCGGCCTCCTCCAGTTGAGGAACTTCGATGGTCTGCTGGGTGAAGGCGGAGGCTACCTGGGGCTGGCGAGTGATCAGCAAATGGGTACACTGTGAACCTCCAACCCGCAAGGTTAGGGCGTCCTCTACTGCCCAGGCATCGTCGATAATCAGCAACATCTGTCGGTTGCCAATAGCCAATTGTAGAGCTCGGCGCCAGGCTAGTGGGCTCTCGGGGTTTTCCACATCACTGGAGGTAACTCCCAGCATCGTTCCCCAACGCATCAACTGGCTCAGTACATAAGGCTGAGGTCCCAAAGGAGCCCACAAGATACCATCGCGAAAACGGGCTTGCACGTGCTCGTCGGAGGCCAGTGCGGCTGCCAGAGTAGTTTTACCAACGCCGGGTAAACCATAGAGAGCGGTTTCGGGTAAACCGCTGGCATCTAAAAGACGCTCTTTGATCTGCATGAACAGTCCTGCTTGTCCCAGTAAGCTGCTGCTTGTACCCAAAGTTCGTAGGATGGCGCTATCGACTAACAACAATGCTTGGCATGTAACCAGTGGTATAGCTTGATGGGCGACAGGGAATAGTGTTGTCAATGCCAGCTTGTCTGTCTCGTTCTCATCAGTGTTCCACCACAGGCCTAATTCCTCAGCTGTTCTGCCAAAGAGCCTTTCTAACTGCATCCGGTGCGTAGGGTGGGGCAGAGCAAGCCCCCGTTCCCAGCGGATCACGGTTCTGGTGGCCACTCCCAGGGCCATAGCAAGCCGAGCCTGGGTCCAGCCGCGCCGCTTGCGCTCAGCTCTCAACATTCGGCTTTTCATCGAGACAGTGGGTTCGATGTAACTCATAATCATATTCCTTCCAAGCTTTGGTGAGGCTACAGTAGCTTCCAATTTTTATTTGTCAGACGCTTTCATTATCAGAGGGTCCATTGGGAACCCACTTGCGACCGCTTGTACTAAGGATAACTAGTGAGAGGGATATTTTCTAGGACATTTGGGAACAACTTGTAGGACATTTTGGGAACAACTTGTAGGACAAAGAGTGAGGTGATCTTCTTATAGGTGATTAGATGTCCCCCTCGTTCCTGGAAAAAACCTCTTTGGCTAAGATAGCAGTCCATCGGTGTCTACTTTCCGTCAACTCATCTGCGAAACATGGTTATACCTCTTCTAACTAAATCGCTTTCGTTAATATTTTCATGATTTCATCCATGAACTTTTTAACACCTTCAGTAGCAGCCCTAGGACCTTGTTGGAGAGCAAAGACTGATACTGTAAAAGCAAAGTCCTTCCACCTCTGGGAATTCATTTGTTTTGTGAGTTCCTCAAGCTTTTGCCACTGATTTTGTATAGATTTGTCTTGTTTGTTGATCTCGAACGCTTGCTTAGCTAGGTCCATTGCCATCTTCACTGCCTCTTCCCGATACCTTTTTTGGAGAAATGGATCATCTGTTGAGTCAATCATGTGTTCAATTGAATTAACAGCTTGCTTATAGATTTGTTCTGCAACCCCTCCCGCTTCCAGTGCCAGATCTCCATCACTTTTTTTCGTGATCGCTTTGGGATCCAATGGGACATCAGATTTCTTATCTTTGCCAACTGCGGTGGGTTTCTCGGCTATTTTGGGCCATAGCAAGGAAGGCTCAACGGTGTGCATGTCGCCCACCATCTTCTTCGCTTCTTCTGATGGGGTCTCGAGATCGAGCGCTTTTTCCGCAAGTTTTAAATTGCTATCTCTGCATTCTTGTATCTGTTTTGCGATCGGTAAAGCCTGCTTTAGCAGTTCAACCATACCTTGTCTCTCTGCATCAGCTAGCGCGTCTCGCAAATACGTCACCCAATGATATTCATCGGCTTGCCTTAAATCTACGAGACTCTTATCGGAGGACTGAGGACAATCTTCTTGCTTCAATTTCCTTATATACTCGCTTACGCCCATAACATGTTTACCATCTACTTCTTTGCCCAAGAAGTTCCCATCGTGAGCAGCAGCTATGGCCTTTTCAAGATAGTACCGGTTGGTATAATAAGGATGAATGGTCGAGTCTGTCTGAAACAGCGTTGCGATGTTTGCGACATATTGTGCGACATTTTGTCGCTCTGTTTGATTGGCAAATTGGTTGTCAATGTCTAGTTGATTGGCATATCGGTTATAGTCTTGCAGAAGCTCTAAACCATTGGGTGCAGCGTTTTTTACCGCCGATCCTGGGTTTCCTGGGTTTCC
>DASYAN010000089.1:0-12574 GCA_036501345.1 Ktedonobacteraceae bacterium | reverse complement strand
GCACCTATTTGATGGGTGGAAAGCTGGAAAACGGTTTTGAGATAACTCCGAAATATATTGGCAATGCACGCTTGATCGAAATTGCCGTCGCAACACTGGCAACCGATCGAGCACTCCTTCTCTATGGCATACCCGGTACAGGAAAGTCATGGATGAGTGAACATATTGCAGCTGCTATTATGGACGACTCGACACTCCTCATCCAGGGAACCGCAGGAACAGACGAAAATGCTATCCGCTATGGCTGGAACTATGCCAGACTGCTTGCCGAGGGGCCATCGCCAGCAGCACTCGTAGTCAGCCCAATGATGAATGCCATGCAATTAGGTAAATTTGCCCGTATTGAAGAATTAACTCGAATACCTAGCGAAGTCCAAGATACATTAATTACCATTTTATCTGAGAAAACATTGCCCATTCCCGAATTGAATACAGAGGTTCAGGCTCGCAAAGGCTTTAACGTTATCGCAACAGCCAACAACCGTGACAAAGGCGTCAACGAACTTTCCAGCGCTTTAATGCGCCGCTTCAATACCGTTATCCTGCCACTGCCGAACACCATAGAGGAAGAGATTGATATTGTGGAGCGACGTGTTGCTAGCTTGGGGAAAGCGCTAGAGCTGCCAGCCGAGAAGCCAGCTCTAGAGGAGATCCGCCGCGTAGTGACCATTTTCCGCGAGTTACGCGATGGCGTTACGATGGATGGCAAAACAAAAGTCAAAGCACCAAGTGGAACACTTTCTACCGCAGAAGCTATCTCGGTCATTAATAGTGGTTTAGCGATGGCTGGCTACTATGGCGATGGCATACTGCGAGCTGGCGACATGGCTGCAGGACTCACAGGAGCAATTGTTAAGGACCCGGTACAGGATCGTGTTGTCTGGCTGGAATACCTGCAGACAGTTGCAAAAGACCGTAATGGCTGGAAAGATCTCTATCGCTCGTGTAATGAGGTATTGTAAGTGAGCCTTCACGTTTTTGGCATACGCCACCATGGGCCAGGATGTGCACGCAGTTTGCGTGTGGCTCTGGAGCAGTTGGAGCCAGATATTGTGCTTGTTGAAGGTCCTCCTGATGCACAAGCAGTACTCCCACTACTGGCCCATCAAGATATGAAACCGCCTGTGGCATTGCTCATCTATGTGCCTGACAAGCCGAAATATGCAGTCTATTACCCGTTTACGACCTTTTCACCAGAGTGGCAAGCCCTAAACTATGCGCTATCGCACGATATACCTGGCCGTTTTATCGATTTGCCACAAGCTATTCAACTAGCAAAGATTGCCGAAGACGAGAGCGAGAAGCCACAGTCAACCAAAATACCAGTGACAATCGACAAAACAGCGACATCAGAGATCAGCGAAGCTGCTGTAGCCCCACCGACAACAGAAGCTCCATCCGAGGACGCGCATGCAACGAGTCTGCAGGATGATCCACTGGCTCTACTTGCTCACGCTGCAGGATATACGGATTATGAGCTGTGGTGGGAACGACAGATTGAGCAGCGGCACAACGCAACAGGCCTGTTCGAAAGCATCCTTGAAGCAATGAGCGAACTGCGTGCCGACACTCCACCAAAAGATGAGCAAGAAGCACGACGCGAGGCCCACATGCGCCAGATGATCCGAGCAGCCCAGAAAGAAGGCTATCAGCGCATCGCCGTTATATGTGGCGCATGGCATGCACCAGTACTTATCAATCCAGGACCAGCCAAAACTGACACCGAAATCCTCAAAGGGGTGAAACGCGTTAAAACTGAAGCAACCTGGATACCCTGGACTAACTCGCGTTTATCATACCGTAGTGGTTATGGTGCAGGAGTTAACTCACCGGGCTGGTACGAACATCTCTGGACGGTTCCCGGCAATGTTATCATCCACTGGATAACACGAGCAGCACATCTTTTACGTGAACAGGGACTCGACGCATCCTCAGCCAGTGTCATTGAAGCAGTCCGACTCAGCTATAGCTTGGCTGCCCTGCGAGATTTGCCAATGCCGGGGCTAGCGGAATGCCATGAAAGTATCAAAACGGTTCTATGCAATGGGAATCCAGAGCCGATGAGTCTCATTCGTGACAAACTAGAGATCGGCGAAATGCTTGGACAAGTACCAACCGAGACCCCCATGGTTCCACTCCAGCGCGATCTGGAAACTCGGCAGCGCAAATTGAGTCTCAAGCCTTCAGTGGAAATTAAGAAGCTTGAACTTGACTTGCGCAATGAGACCGACCGTGTCCGCAGTCAACTCCTGCACCAACTTAGATTGCTGGGTATTGAATGGGGTACACCACAACGTGTTCATGGCAAAAAGGGTACATTTCATGAGCACTGGCACATCCGCTGGCAGGTCGAATTCGCAGTGCCATTGATCGAGGCCAACGTCTGGGGCAATACCATCGAGTCTGCCGCAACTGTCTTTGCCTGTCATACTGCTGACAAAACTGAAGAATTACCCCCGCTAACCGAATTGCTGGGTAAAACAATACTAGCAGAATTATCAGGAGCGATCGACCACCTGTTACAGGCCATCCAAAAGCGAGCAGCCATCACTGCCGACATGCAACACTTGATGGATGCATTACCTCCGCTGGCACAAGTGGCACACTATGGAGATGTACGCCAGACCAAAGCAGAACACATCCTACCAGTCATAGACGGCCTATTCGAGCGTATCGTTATTGGCTTACCAGGAGCCTGTGCCTCGCTTGACGATGACGCAGCACAATCCATGATCAGTAGCATTGATAAAGTGCAAGAAAGCATCAATCTGCTGAACCGTGAGGAACAACGCCAAGAATGGCAGAAGATACTACGCACATTGGTAGAACGAGAAAGCATCCACGGACTGCTACGTGGCGGATGCTGTCGCCTCTTATTAGAGCAGAGTGTACTGGATGAGGACGAATTTCAAAGGCTTACGGGACTAGCACTCTCCACAGCTAACCCAGCAACTCAAGCAGCTGCCTGGATAGAAGGGGTACTACGAGGAAGCGGATTGCTTGTTCTCCACCAGGATGGGCTCTGGCGTGCATTAGATCGCTGGATGAGTGAGCTTGATACCGAGGCTTTTGATACCCTCTTACCCATTTTACGGCGAGCATTTTCCGGTTTCCAGACTCCAGAACGCCGTAAAATGGGAGAGAAGGTCAAGCATTTATACGCTCCACGATCAAGGGAGACGGGCAATAGGTATAGTACACAGATTGATGACTCTCCGCTCATCAACCGACTGCGAGGTGAACGTGTACTGCCAGTATTAGCACAGATTATGGGGGTGACACACAATGACAATTGATGAGACAGAACGTCTACGTCGCTGGCGGCTTGTGCTGGGTAAAGACGTACATGAGTGCATGTGCTCAGGTATGGGCAAGGGCAAAGGTGAAGGTGCAGGCGAAAGTAAGAGCGGAAATCTAGAACTCAGTAAGAGAGATCTAGGAATGGACCGTGTACTGGACGCCCTCTATGATTCGCAGCGTTCTGCAGGGCTAGGAAGTTCATCGCCAAATGTCGCACGCTGGCTAGGCGATATCCGCACCTACTTCCCATCCCCAACAGTACGCATCATGCAACAGGATGCCTTTGAGCGTCTCAATCTCAAGCAGATGCTCTTTGAACCAGAGATGCTAGAACAAGTAGAAGCTGATGTACACCTTGTCGCCACCTTACTATCGCTCAGCAAAGTTATTCCGGAGAAGACAAAGGATACTGCACGACAGGTGGTACGTAAAGTTGTTGAAGAATTGGAACGTAAACTGGCCAACCCATTACTGCAGGCCGTACGAGGTAGCCTTAACCGAGCAACACGTAATTACCGTCCACGTTACAACGAGATCGATTGGGACCGCACCATACGCCTGAACCTCAAAAACTATCAGCCTGAGCACGGCACGATTATTGCCGAACGACTGGTCGGACATGGGCACAAACGCTCCTCTCTGCGCGATATCGTCCTATGTGTTGATCAAAGTGGCTCAATGGCCTCCTCAGTCGTCTACTCAGGCATCTTCGGGGCCGTGTTGGCAACGCTCAGAGCTGTCAGCACACGGATGGTAGCCTTCGACACATCCGTCGTCGATCTCACCGAAGATTTGCAGAACCCAGTCGACTTGCTCTTCGGTACTCAGCTCGGCGGCGGCACAGATATCAATCTAGCCCTGACATATTGCCAGCAGATCATTACCCGACCAACACAGACTATCCTGATACTGATTACCGATCTCTACGAGGGAGGTAGCCGGGAAGGCATGTTGCGCCGGGCAGCAGAACTGGCAGGCAACGGTGTCCAAGTTGTATGTTTGCTCGCTCTTAGCGACCAAGGGGCCCCAGGCTTCGATCGACACAATGCAGCTGCGTTGGCCGAAATGGGCATCCCAGCTTTTGCCTGTACACCAGACCTGTTTCCAGATTTGATGGCTGCGACAATTCAGCGCCAGGATTTGGACATGTGGGCAGCAAGGAATGATATCGTGACGGCACGTGGGGAAGAGTAAGCCTCTTCCCTATTCCATCTTGGTAGAGCGATTTTAATTTGCTCTTTCTTCCCATACATGTAGCATGTCAGCAGGACCGAGAATTTCCTCTGGTATTCGTTTTCCTGCACGTATAATAGTGAGGATGTTTGCCCGAATATCCTCGGGGAGCCAAGCAACCAATACCTCATCGCTTAATTCACTCTGCTGCTCATCGTCCTTATACTCCATACCATCTGGATGCCCAAAGCTTCGAACTGATTCAAGCATAGCACGGTGTATTCCCTTCGCAGGCACAACCAGCGGAAGTCCCTCTGACCTTGCAATGCTTATCACAGATTGAGCAATGCGCAAGCCAGGTCGGTCCATGTCACCAACGTACTCAATACGCTCAATGTTGCGATCTATGAGTCTAAAATCGAGGACAGAACGTACAAAGCTTGCACCTCCACCAAAACCTACTAGTCCATATGGTGGATCTGGCAGTTGCTTCAAAACATTGTAAGCTGTTCTGAATGAGCCGACATTCTCAAACACAAGTGCAACGGCACTATTGCCAATGTACTTTAAGACAAGTGGAGGTATATCGGGAGTGCAACCAAGTAGTTCAAATGTAAGTCTTCCAGGGGCAAAGAGGACTGTCCGCGCCAACTTTCCGAGCCGCTTCTCATGTCCGGTTAACTTCAACGAACGGTATTTCAATGGTGCTGGTTCCTTGAAGGTTCCTTCTACCAATCCCTCATGAACATGGTATAGAAATGCTTCCTGCTCTGGAGTAATGGTACGGAGGTCCGCAACCCACGTCAGATTATGATGCCAGGGAAAGGTACGCCAACCTTCGTTACGTTGGCGCTTAGATGTGATTTTTTGGACCGCTGTTGGAATGGAGGGAGCAAGACTATGATCCCAAAATACTCCATGCGCAACGGGAAATTTGATAATCTCCAGTTGTTCTGCTTCCTGTAAGCTTTCAAGAAGCCACTGTCTACCCTCTGTATTACGTGAACGGTGCGGAAAAACTTCACTGAAGAGTAACCAGAGTTCCTCATGTTTAATACGCGGTCCCTGACACTGACTCAACCTCTCAAGAAATGCTTGCACACGTTGTGGGTCACGGTCAATTACCGTATCACCTGTGTTTATTGAAGCCGCTGTATTCCGTAGTTTGTTCGTTTGCGTACTAGAGTGCTTCATTGTTCACGTTCATTCTGTTCAAGAGTCCTATGGGCATCAGGAAGCCTCACACGCATTGCCTGTATTCCTTCGTAAGGCACATAAAGTTCAATAAGATTTTCACCAGTTTTACGATCTTTGGAGTCATTACGCAAACGAACAACGTTGGAGATCATACGAATAGCCTCAATATCGCGAATACCTGTAGTATAGATAAGTTGAATACGCATTGACCGTGCTACTTCGCGTTGTAATTGAAGGAACGTTGGACGCGATGCAGCGCCATAGGGATTATCAAGTATGAGAGTACTAGAAGCATCAGCATGTTTTGTGCGCTCAGTTGCACGCAATTGTACTAGTGAGCAATACAACAAAACGAAGCTAGTTAAGCGTTCGCCTCCACTTTCCTTCGCTACCTCTGCCACTGGCACATAACGTAGATTGTTGGGATCAGGACGGAGCATCTCAACTTTCATAGGGTTTGTCAGGCAACGCACTGCACGCTGGAGGAGATTGAGACCGCTTGGAATTGTGCCCTCTCTCATGCATCTTTCAAGTAACTCATTGATTTTTGCTTTCCGTTCATCTACAGCCAGGGAATCTTTTACTACTATCCTAAGAAACTGTTGTTGCTGGAATTCAGGAAGCGATGCAGGGAGCATCGAGCGTCTTGCTGCTTTCTTTAAGAGTTCGATACCACTCTCAGCGAGTTCCAGCATATGAGCCACAGTAAGCTGCCGATGTTCCTCCATGCTTGCCAGTGCTGTTTCTATGCTCTGCTTACGAATTGCCAATTCATCGAGAAGCTGACTACATCTGCGTTCGTAAGTCTCGGCATTGTACTGTAAAAACGGGCGTGCAATTGTCACCTTGGGATGATCAGCGCTAGCCTGAGCCAGCATTTTGGTGATTGCCCCTGTTATCTCCTGACGCTTTTGGTCCAATCTCTGCAGTCTTTTTTGTTCGTCGTCCAATAAATTACGCAGTTTCTGTAACTCATGTTGTACAATGAGATCGGCATCGAATGCGAAAGAAATCGGCTCGATAGGGATGGTGATAGCTGCATCAAAGAGTTGGTGGTGCTTCTCTAAAAGGCTTTGGATAAGACTTTGGTCGCTCTCCAAGCGATGCATGTTTTTGTCGATTTGACTTACCTGCTCGACTAGTTCCTGCGCCTCTCTTTCGCATTTATATACATCTTTTTCTTTATTTTGGGCATCTTGCTTTTGCACCTTCTCCTCGTGCAAACAAGACTCTTCACTCTCTGGGATATCATCATTCCACATACTCTCTGGAATACCAAGATGAATGCACTCATTTTGTGTATCAGGCACTGCTTGATTAGCTAAAGTTAAGTCACCTTTCCTCAACTGTATATCTTTTTCCACATTGGCTTTTGTTTGAATTGCCCGACTATAATACTCATAAATTTCATTATCATCGCTAGAATCCCTTAATGATCCAAGAGCTTCATGAACGATAGCTTCATTTACCATCCCTTTAATATGCTTGCGTAATAGTGAGCGTTTGCTTTGCACGTCCTTTCGGGCGTTTTCTAGCATTGCTGTGATCTCATTAATACCTATCTTTTGCTTATATTCTGCTGCCAGTTGCTGATACAGGTTTTGGAGTAGTATTATGTCGCCTGCACAGGACTGTGGTAAGCTATCGAGGTATTGTATTGCAGCATATGTCTTTTTAATATCACTCATGTCCACTGCAATATCTTTTATATAGTTAGAAGCCATATCTACTTGTTGCTCAAGTTCTGTAGCCTTAGCTTGTAACTGACGGGCTTCATATAATAGGTTTGATGCTTTGCTAAGTGAATGACGGTGTTGCTGTTCGAGATCATCCGGATTTGTGGTAAGTAAATGTGCATGTGCCTGAAGCCGAGACAGATGCTTGTCTACCCGAGTCAGTTCTATGTATGTCTCATCATTAAGGTACTTGTTTTGTTCATTTATCTCCTCGAGTCGTTGATACTCATCTTGCAATTGCTTTATACACTTCTCACAAGCATCTTGCTGTCTTACCATCTCAGCTTGCTTAGTCTGCCATTCATTCCGTTTATATGGCGGATAAATTTGAAAGAAATGTCTCAGTCTTTCCATAGAGTCATGTA
The DNA here is from genome assembly GCA_036501345.1 of Ktedonobacteraceae bacterium. Lineage (GTDB taxonomy): Bacteria > Chloroflexota > Ktedonobacteria > Ktedonobacterales > Ktedonobacteraceae > DASYAN01. The sequence goes on along the minus strand of DASYAN010000089.1, from coordinate 4,803 downwards.
ATTTGTTTCGTTCATCATACAATGCCAAATAGCGCCGTTGAGCCTGACCATAGCGTAGGTGCTGATCGGATAGTTCCGCTTCTCCCGCATCTCTGTTGAAGTGAGCGTCGCTTGTTGGCCCAATGACGAATAGAGGTAATGATGTATCATTCAATGTAGCATCTTGTGGGACAACAACAACGAGTGTATCAAGGTGTGGCGCTGCCTCTTGTAATATATCTTGCGCTTTCTGGAAGTGTTCGTTACGCACTACAATGCCGAATGCCAATTCGGGCATATGTTGTAACATGGAGCGAACAGCGGATTTAGGCATGCTTTTATCAATGAACTCCCAGCCAGACCATGCTATGACATCATGTTTCTTCAGTACGTTCAATGTAGACTCAACATCTTTCGTGGGTGGTAGTAGGTGATGCTCAGTAAGATAGTTAATAATAGTTTCATGTTCTAACAGCACTAACTTTAGCTCTGTAAGCTGATTTTCAAGTCCCTGTTCAACAACTTTCAGTTGATTGAGTGCTTCCTCATTAAGTCGATCAAGATCAATAGTTTCCAGTTCGAGATACTGTTGCAATCTACCATCCGCTTCAATAGATTTACGATCAATGTACATATCATTAATAGCTTTTTGTATTATATTTCTATTGCCTTCTATTTGCATTAAGTCTTGTTTTCTTTGTAGAATGTCGTTTTGAATGCCTTTTTTATCTTGATCAACTTTTTTTATAGTCTGGCATATTGTTCGAATTGTTGTTTTAATTTTGGCATGTTGCTGACTAAGGCGGTCCTGTGCCTGTGAATATTCCTCTCTGGAGAACAAGACACCTGCAGCTTCAAGTTCTGTCCGCGTTTCATAGAAGATAGCCAGGTGGTCAGCTAACTGCTTGGCTTCCGTCTCACACTTGGTTGCTGCGGACTGTTTATTTGCACTCTCCGCATTGGCTACATGAACCTGCATACGAGCTTCTTCTTTGGCCTGTGTCCAGCAATCGTATTCTGTTTGCAGTTGCTCAATCTTGGCACTGAGAGCAGCAGCATACATACATGCGCATTCTCGGACTTTGTTGAGCAGAGGCTCATGTTCTTTTTGTCGGTCAGCGAGTCGTTCCTGAAGCATTGCAGCATATTGCTCTGCTTGCAGCACATTGAGAAGAGGACCTGCAGCACGCCAGATGCGCTCATCGAGTTCCGCTTTCTTGATCAGCTCTTGTAACAATTGTAGTTCGTTTTCTAAACGCTGCACTCGTTTCCGCATAGCTGCATGGCTCAGAATAACAGCTCTTTGTTGTTTACACTGGGCCTCCATGTGGAGACTTTCCGCAGTCTTTCGCACATCATCGCGCTGCTGTTCAGTACACTGTTTATACTCTTGCAAATGGGACAGATTCTGAGATATGGTCTCAGAGAAGCTATTGAGCATCTGCCTGGCTTGCACTATACGGTGATACATCTGTTCACGCTCGTCCGTAGCACCTCGTAGCGGCTCAAGTTGCTCTATGAGGTTAGAGAGCAGATATTGTTCTGGTTGCAATTGATCTGTCTGCAGCTGAAAAGCTGTACGGAACTTTTCTATTGTTTGTGCAGTAGTGTCTCCGAGTGTGGTGTCTGTCATTAATTCGAGAAAGAAGTCTACAAAGCGGTCAGCATCTCTGAATTTGAATAGGTCTTCTGCACCACCTTCACGTAAGTTCATTTTCATTTGATAGCTAAATAATACAGGATCAATACCTGCCTGTTCAAGAAGTGCACGCCATGTATGCTGATGTTCTGTTTCATTGATCTCGGCACTTGGATAAATGTTGCCGAGATCTTGCCACTCTTGTTTGAAACTGGCAAGTGTTCGGCGCTCTATACGGTTATTGCGAGAGCTATAGATAGGAAGACCTTCCAGTGTGAGACGTGGCTCACCTGGATGTACTCGCGCCACAAAGAATAGGCGCTGCAGCCTTTCACTCTGTGCCCTCCACTCACAGAATACACCCGTAAGATAGCGGTTAGGCGCATTAGGAGTGCGATGGCGGCTACTGCCATCGAGTTGCCACTCTGCTACAATAACACTACGGTCTTGGGATTGAACAAAATCTTCAATGCTGCTTTCAATAAGCGTCAGTCTTTTATCAGGACACATAAGCCAGAGAAAAAGTTGCATAATTACGGTTTTACCGCCAGCATTGCGTAACCAGAGTGTACTATTGACAGCTTGCCCGGTGGCATCATGGAAGGGAAGTATCAAGTCATCAATACGTGCCGTAGCTGGTCCGATACAACAAAGGCGTAGTTGGGTAAGTTGTGGCATCTATTACTCCGCTTCTAGTAAAGATGTATTTAAAAGAGAATGTACTACCGCATAAATATGCTGCACGCTCCATTCTTGTACCAGTGTTTGATAACGCCATGTAGGTCTGTATTGCTTTAATTCACCTGATAATCTATGTTTCAAGCATCCCTGTCTTTCTAGAAAGTCGAGTCCCCGTGAGATCATGCCACGTATTGTTGCAGGGCTTGTACGCCCATCCTCTGTCGTTTTCGTTTGTGCTTTGTCTCGATATACACGCCATGCTTCGTAGAGACCAGCTTCAAGATCATCAATCAACGGATCAGGTTGTCTACGAGCTGATTCTTCGAGCTGGTTACAAATGTTTTGTAGAGTTGCTTCAACATCATCAACTGTAATTGGAGGGCGGGCGAACATTGCATCATCCTCTAGGTCTTGTGCGTTTGGATAGATAGTTGCAATGATAGCTACCTGAATAAGACCATCTATTAGACGTTCATTAGTGGTGCCTGATGAGCGGTAGCTAAGCGGATTCACTGCAAAAACAGAATTTTCACTGGGAACAAGTACCATTCCAAAGGTACTCACTTTGAGAATATGCAATCCTAATCCATCGGCGATAGCTTGAACAGTATCACGGAATAACGGATAATCATGGTAATGTGCCAGTAACTCACGATATTCTGGTTCCATAGTTGGATGCGTGTGTGGTCGTAATGCCCATTGAATGAGGCAACTAGCATTACGTAACTCATACAGCTGCTCACTGCCACTACTCATTCTTTCTAATCTCCTCATAGCTACATATCAGAACGTTGTCACCATAAAAATTGCCAATCGAAAACTGTTCATTGTCTCTCTTAATTGTCTGGAACGTAGGGTCATCTATATCAAGGGGATCGAAATGGCGTAAAACAGAGAATAATATCACTTCAAGCGTTGACTCAGATTCACCAGCATCTATGGCTTGCTGCAGGAGGTAAGCCAGTCTTACAGGATAGTGCAGTGTATTTAGGTAGATTTCCGCACGTTCGTAAACATCCCGCGTATAGCGTAGCCGATCGTTACTCACTGCAATCAGCTCCCGTTCTATCACTGGTACAGTTTCGGGGCGTGGCTCGCGGCGTGGGCGTAGCAATCGTAGCATGTATTGGGTAAGCGAGAAAGCACTTGGAGCACGCACTCCAAGGCTACTAGCAAAGATAGTATCTAGTGCTTGTTTTGCCAGAACACACCGCATACCAAAAAGTGGTTCCAGAACATCAGTGCCCATGTCTGGAAGGTCAAGGCATCTGCGCAATGCAAATATTTGCCGCGCCTGCTCGTCAAGGAAAATCTGGGGAGCCTCCATCAGTTGCTGTTGCAGTTCCATATGACACTGGCGGCAATCGCCAATGATGGAGATAAGCGTTGTTAAGTGGTACGCTTCTTCGCTACTTGGTTCAAGGTTCTCTTGCTTTTTACGTGCTGAGTCGATAATGTTATGTTCTACTTCACAGCGACCTTTAAGATGTATCAGCGCTTCCTCAAGAATACGGGGAATATCTTGTCTCCAATCAACGCGACTCAGGTCACGGCGGGTAGCGGCGAGAAGTTGCTCGATCTTCTTACGCAGGCGGCTCGATTGCCAACGTGCAACTTGTGCAGAGTTGATCGCATCTTGCAGGTGTCCTCGAGCAAGCTGCGATTGAACAATTGCTTCAGCAGCCGCCTGAGCATCTTCAATATCATACGCAAGTGCATGAAGTAGCAAATTGGTGGCTTCGTTAGAAAGATGCAAGACAATATCACCATGAACTGTATGGCGTTCTTCTATGAGTCGTATAGCAAGTTCACGTTTTACTGCATGTCCTGTTGCAAGATCAGTATAGACTCTCTTAAATGGACGTGTGCCTTCTTTATCGTTACGTAATGCACTAAGTACAATCTTTGCCATACGCATCTGCCGTTCAACGTCGGGTACAATACCTGCAGCCTGATCCATCATGTCCATAATGGGTAGGAGATTACGCATAGCAGTATCACTACTGGCCTCATGTTCAAGACCTGTATGCGTCACGATGTAGTCAAACAGTTTAAGTGCGAGCGCAAGCGAATCATAATGTTCTAGTTCTTCTGAGCGATATTCGTCACTACGTAACACTCTCAGTAAAGGTTCTGTATAAAGTAAAACGCGCATTTGGTGTGTTAAATGACAGCCCCATACACTATCCATTGATACAGCATCGTACATGGGAGGTTGTATTTTGTTGTCAGGAGCTGTTAAGCCATCCTCTTCAGCAAAAAACTGCTTAACGGCTCCCACTGGATATTCTGATATTGCCATAACCATTCCTCACAATAAATAAGGGCACTATATGAACAGACAATCCATAATTCAAAAGACGTAATACCTCACCATTCGCACAATCCAGAAAGGGGAAAAAGCCATTCTTGGTCCTATTTTAGCAGCAAGAATGGCAATTCAGGTGATATCGTAAGGTCTTGCAGTTGCTTGGTGCTTGGCAGTGAGCAAAAAGGATGAGAAA
>DASYAN010000088.1:0-16015 GCA_036501345.1 Ktedonobacteraceae bacterium | reverse complement strand
TGTAAAAGTAAAGTCATTGCCACAGTCGCGACAAACAAGGATACGATCCCGGTAGCCCTCATTAGACATCATGGGTACTTGTTCCCCTTCTTCAAGAAAGACTTTCGTTCCGTTGACACATACAACTTTCAGACACAGAGTCAGGTACAGACAAGACATAGGCCTTTTTACCGACAGGGCAGCAAAAATGGATGAGTATATCTTGAGGTGGCTTTTTAGGTAGTGATTTCCTTGTAACCGGCTAACGGAACGATACCGGGGGATAGGATATTACTTACCAAGAAGGATCTTTGTCCCTCACCACAATTTCATTGTAACATATATATTCGCAAAAAGCATTATCTTATTGACTGTAATATTAGGATATGTATACTTTCACCATGCGTCACTTATAGGGTAGCTTTTGATATGGGGTTGTAGTGTATTGGTAGGTATTTTGACAGCTCTACTGACACCTTATCATTTCTGAGGTATCTTTATTTAGTACTTGTTTTTTTCTTAAGATGGCATCAGTTAGGGGATATGCATTAGTGATTTCATAGAAGAGTGACAACAAAGTCTGTCCCATTGGACAGACTACTCGTTGTGGCATACGTTGCAGATTTGTTACCCAAAGTGAGATGTTCAGTATAATACTTCTGGACATTCTTTAATGTTGTCTGCGTATTTCCAATGGGAATCCAGTCTTGTGATCCATTACTGTTATCCGTAGACACTTTGCAACCATTAAACTGGACTGTACCAGTATTGGAAGGAGTGGTGCTATGGGTCTCTACGACACACTCAGCAGCGGCACTATCAGCAAAAGTCGAAGGATTATGCTGAGTCGAACCATAGGTGGCGATTCTGACACCTGTATTTATATCCCGTATTTCAAAGTAATCGTAATCATCATTATTTGCATTTGAAGTCATATAAACCCATATTTTGTCTCCTGCATGTATTTGTGGTTCATCATAGATATGTGATATACTTCCTGACGGAAGCTCATCACCCACCACCCACCACCATGCTTGATTGAGCTGGCGGTGGGTACTAGAATCCCAAGAAGATCTTATTCCTGTTTGGACCAATACAGTTGGATTAAAATGCCCATCACCCACACCGACCCATGTATCTATTAAGCCATCACTGGTAGGGCTGGTAGTAAGGTGGGGGACAGTAAAATAGGCCTGTACACCTTTATATGTCCCTCGAAGCCCTTGTGCGACATATCCTCCCCAGCTAGTCTGAACTTCGTGAAAGTTGGAATATGCGTGTGTTACTGATATTGGATAAAAAAATGAATATGCGTAAACCATGATAAAAAGCGTGAAAAACAAAACTGCAAATCGCAGGGATCTTCTGCTAACTTTGTAGATCAACGATGACATGAAAAGATTTCCTCCTGCTCTCAGTCTATCCACTATCCTTGCAATTTTATTGAGAAAGGCGTTCAAGAAACCTGAGAGGTAAAAAGCTCCTCAATGGGTGTCTCTGAAAGAGATTCATACCCTTTAATAGATCAAGCACTTTTTGCAAAGAAAACGCAAAAATAGTGAATCTATCTATTTTTAGGGCATTTCGCAACTCAAATAAGCAAATCCTTTCTGAGCTGAAACAAACATCGAACATCTTTTTCATGCTCATCAAAAAGCGGCTTTTTTCTGATCTTTGTTGATCTTATTGCAGCATGCTTTCCCATTTACTGAAGAGCTTTTTAGGAGTGACGAAATACTATCTGAATCTCTAGTAACCTGTTGTTAAGTGCTGTGTACCAACATTAATTTATACGTCATCATAACATGAGTTGTAGACAACATTATGAGACTGCTTAGATGGTACACAACGACTTGATTTGAGTAGAGTATAGAGAAGATTTGCACATTTTTCCAGGGAGAAAGAGGGACAGTTTACACATTTTTCCTGCAGGAAGTAGTCGAGGATAAAGTATTCTATGAGGAGATGAGGTGGCTTCTCCGTAGGCTTCATATTTGACGACAGAGTGCAGATTTATCAGCACCTTAAAAACCAACTCATTTTTACCTCCTCTGCAGTAAGATTGGCTCTGATAACAGCAATTGCACCTACTGCAAGAGCGAAACTAGCCATGCCAGTGGCGTTTCTGGTAGACTATCGAGTGGATACCAAGTGTCGTTATTAGTCGGAAAAAGAAGTATCTATATTCTGCGATTGTCGGAGGGGGTATTGAGTCCAGCATCTTCTAACCAGCTTCACGCACCTTTAAGGCCTGCCCAATTGCGCCAAGTACATACGATTACCGATCGTTTCTCAATGGCAAATACCTACTTGATTGCAGACGAGCGTTTTGTCGTGGTCGATCCCGGCTCTGAGCTGAATGTCCGTCAGTTGCAGGGTTATCTTCAGCGCTTCTTACGCAGAGCAATCACTGATATTGATCTGATTGTATTAACGCATTTGCACTTCGGCTATACTACGGGTATAGAAATCCTGCGTCATCTGTGTAATGCACCAGTTGCAGCCTCCTCGGTTGTCCAAAAGTTAGCGGCAGTACAGGGAGATCAGCAGGTTTGTCCTAAGCTGGGTCATATGGTGGAAAGCGTATTTCCGGGTGCATCACGCCATTTTGATCTGTTTCCACCGGACTACGAACATCAAGTGAAGCTGATCGACCTCTGGCTCGATGATGTGGAAGGTCTTCCTAGTCATCCAGACTGGCGTGTGATTGCCAGTCCTGGATATACACCTGAAAGTCTCTGTTTATATAATCCCTTCAGCTGGGAACTGGTGTGTGGCGACACAATTATGATCCAGGAAGGCACTCCTCTAGTGCGCCGTGGAGCCGATCGCTGTCAGCTTGAAGAAACCTTACGCGTATTACGTAGCTTACGGGTAAATTATCTCTATCCCACCCACGGACGAAGTATTTTAGGGCTACGTCCCTTAAGCGGTGTGGCAATGGAATAGGCTCCTATTTTTTCATACTCTTTTAGTGTCTTGGTTTGCTCGGTAATCTCAAAGGCATGGGACCTCCTACGGTTCGTGGTAGAGGTGGCAAGACAGTAGGGGCAGTAGTAGAAACTGGCGAAGATGTTGTATGAGTAGGCTGCACTGGCGCATATTCCAGGTGAATACTCCCGAGGGAAATGATATCGCCTGGTTTGAGTAGATGGGGGCTTAGTAATGGCTCTTCATTGACTCTGGTGCCGTTGCGGCTGGTCAAGTCCTGTACATAAACACCGTCAGCTTGATGTAAAAACTGGGCATGTTGGCGTGAAATCGAGGCATCATTGATGACTATATCACACTCGTTGCCACGACCAGCCGTGATAACAGGGTGCTCTAAGACAAACTTGTGCCCCGTTAGTTCGCCGTCAAGTACTAGCAGAACAGCAGATAGATCAGGCAACTGCGGTAAGGGCGCAGGGTGGTCAATTTGTGCTGTCTGATCCCAACGTGGAGAAGATACACTGTCCGTCTCTGGAGTCATTTCTTCCTGGACAGACGGTGATGGTATATTTGGCACCTTCTCTATGAGAGGCACGGGCTGGCTGACCCCGGTCTGTAAATCATGTGTAGACCGCCATGTGTGCCTGCTGAGTGGATCATCCTGTGCCCTGAGGATTTCCTTCTGCTCAACCGGAACAAAGACAAAGCAATGTGTACCAATCTGTAACATATCATTGGGCTCGAGTAGCGCTGTACCACGTACAGGTCGTTTATTGAGCAAGACTCCGTTGAGGCTCTCACAGTCAGTCAGGTAGGTACGGCCATTGTCCCAGGCCACTTCGGCGTGATGTCGTGAAGCCATATCATCATCTATCCAGATATCACACTCTTCATCGCGACCAATAGTTATAATGGCACGCTTGAGTGCTAAGCGTTGCCCATGAAAACTACCAGTGTAATACTCAAGCCAGCCCCAGGGTGTTTCTTCGCTAAAAACAAAGGGGACCTCCACGCCGGGTTGATAACGGGGAGTCTGGTGCATCGTTGCAGAAGATTGCATACTTGCGGGATCTAATGCAGTTGTACTGGTGGGACGTGGAAGGGAAAAGAAGCAGTGGAGGCCCGTTATTCCCAGAGGTACTACCCAGCCAAAAAGCGCAATATAGACCAGTATGCTTATAACTTCGAACACTGAGATCTGTGACTGCTGAACATTAAAACGGCTATTGAACCATATAATAGCAGGAAGCAACAATAATGCCGATATTACACATATAACGGTCGTTCTAGCTAGCTGGCGTGTCTTACCGCGTCGACGCAGAGCTGAATATAGAACATTGGTGACAATGGCGAACATGCAGCATATTAATCCGCCATACCAGCCAGCATTAAACCAAGTTGAGAAATCTGTCATCGCGTGCTCATCCTCCTCACTTACAACATAGGAGCGATATGTGCATTGCGAGCATCACTCACCAGGATAGTATCGATAAGTGTGTGGGCCTTTGCATGTTGCCTATAAATGGTATCTGCATGCACATTGGCCGAATCTGCCGCAATGTTATTATTCATATCTACTGCATCCCAATATTCGAAGCTCCTATCATCCTTAGTTGTTGCTACTCCCAGAAAGGCATGCCCAGGTATGATAACGATCTCAGCATGCAGACCTATACGTTCAACGGCCGAAGCTAGTAAGTTTGTCAGTTCAATGCACATACCACTGTGTTGCTGCAATACCTCGGCAGGTAAACGAATATTCTGGTTCAAATTATCCCCAATACCTCCATTGCCATAGGGAATGTCCTCCTGGACATAGTGCATTTGATAATTCAGCCGTAATGTGTCATAAATAGCATCGACCTGATCAACAACCTGTTGCGGAGATGCTGATGAATATCCAATTAATGCAGGAGGAATGGGCCTTTCTTGCTCGGCCAGGTGTGTTGTCGCTTTGGACACTAGTTGGGTGACCGCTGAGTCATCAGGTGTCACCCAGGCTGCAATCTGGAAACGATTAGCTGGTGTCCAGCGCATCAACCAGCGCGAATACAGCGTTAAGGGAACGTCCTGCACGTAATACGGTCGTCCCTGCGTATCCGTCACATGTACATCCAGTGTAGTCTGTTTTTCGGCAGTTAGCGCCTGTAATGCTTGATTCTGCATTGGTGGAATAAAAGAGCGCGTTTGCATATTGCCTGTCGCTGTCACTGTCTGTACCTGGGACTGGCTAAATCCTTGAATGGCAATTGTGATGAGCAATGTTTGTGGGCTGCTGCTGCTGCTGTAGTCAACGGAGAACAGAGAAGATTGTGCTGACATATAAGACCGATAGAATGCGCTGAAAATTGATTTTGGAGCATATACACAAATACGTACAGGAGCCTGTCCACCGCAGTATGCTTGTGCTGCCAGACTCTCCTGTTGATAGTGTATATAGGCCAGTGTCCCGCTGACAACATACACGCTAGCAAGCATGATGAGTATTGCGAAAGTGAGGAACAGCACTGCCGATTTTTTGCTCATTTATTTTTCATTGTTAGCCATGCTAATTTACCCCTTTTACGCAAAAAGGTACCTGACGTACCTGCCCTAGCAAGAAACTTTGCGGGTGAATGATATCACCTTGTACCATGGTGCGCAACTCGGTGGGACTTGTGGGGGAAGCGAACCTCATTGTATCATTTGAGTATTAGCTCTTTTATCACAATGGAGTTGGCAAAAAAAAGCTGGAGGATACCTGCGTATGAGCATCGAGCGTCTCCTGACAGCTCTAGAGGCAATCTTTTCGCATGGCAAACAGATTAGTACTGACTCCAAAATGTAAGGCATTTTGCAGCAAATTCCTAATGAACATGCTATAATAAGCTACATTTATTGGAGTCATCTACACTAGAGAAAAGTCATACATGCATCAACAATTCGATACACCGATCGAGGGTGAAGAGGACCATCCTTCACGTAACAACACTTTGCGCTCTATCATTTTAGGATTGCTCTGGGCTCATCCCATGAGCGGCTATGATATTAAGCAGACCTTTGACCGTGCTATTGCCAGCTACTGGAATGCTGGTAACAGCCAGATCTACACAATGCTCAAGAAGCTGCACAAGGCTGGGGTGGTAGATGTCGAAGTGGTTGTGCAGACTGCGCGTCCCAACCGCAAGGTCTATCGCCTAACGGAAGCTGGTTACGCAGAGATTGCACACTGGCTCGAAGAGGCCGTACCAGAACGTTTTACTAAAGACGAATTTCTCACCAAGCTCTTTTTCTGCGGTGAGACAACTGATGTTGTGGCTCTGGAGCATCTACGTGGGCACCGTGAAAGCTTGCTGAAACAACTGGCTCACATGGAATGGGCTCGGCAGGAATATGGTTCTCGGGCCGCACGGCGTCCTCGTCTGCTTGAGTATCAGATGTTGGTACGCGAATATAAAGAGGCAGTGCTTAAGGCAGGCTTAGAAGTCACTGAGTACGCTATTGCACGGATCGAGGAACGATTGCAGTGAACGGCCCAGAAAGTTCCCTATGAGCAGCTATTTAACTGAACTGCCATCCACGCATGCGATAAATGGCTAGTGTCTGCTGATCCCCGGGTACATAGCTGACCATTGAATAGTTGGTTACGCCGGTAAATACAGTCGTAGCGGTACACAAGGTAATACGACCAAGTTGGCTATGCTGCATCCGGAATGCAAAAGAGGGAGATGGTCTGCCATTCTGGTAGGTTGAGGAAGAGATGCGCCGGAAGTCTGGTGATTCGCGTAACTGTCTCCACAAAGCCTTGTATTCAGGCAAATGTGTGATCCTACTGGTGTGGTACTGAAAATCGCTCACTAGGCGCCGAACGAGGTTTTCCCAGCCTTGAAATAGTCGACGCCTCTGTGGATTAAATAATAAATCCAGCATATTCAACTTTTCGTTGCGTGCAACATATTCTTGTACCTCGAAAAGTGTGATGGCTGCCTCGTTCCACGAAGGCACATACCACAGCTTGTCCAGTGAGTGCGCCGGATAGGATGTGTTGCGCACAAGCAGGCTGGCGAGTTCTCCCATGTCGAGCAGCGTGCTTTCAATCTGCTCCTGATCGAGAAAGTGACCAGTAAGCGCTGTATAGGCCTCGAAGAGGCGCTGGCGCTCGTGACCCGGCAATTCCAGGGCACGCACAATATTCTGTACTACCTGAGGTGACGGATTCGCACGTTGTCCCGTCTCTAGGTGATAAATGTAGGTACGCGAGAGACGTGTAGCATGTGCAAGTTGTCCTTGTGACATGCCACGTTCCTGACGGAAACCCGTAACAAGTTGTGCAAACTCAGATATCGTCTCCATAGGCCTCGCATTACTCTATACGAACAAACCTTTATCGATACATTGTTAACTCCGTGCTTATTATAACCCAAAAAATGTTAGCTGGCAACGTGTTCTTGTTCGCTGAACGTACCATATAATTATACTAGTGGGTTTTTGTTTTCTGGGTAACAAAGATGTTACCTTCGCACTGTACAAAGCGGTGCTGCTACGGAGAAGAGCCATGGAACGCATTTCTAACCCATCGATAATCAACCACCTTCAAGCTGAGCTGTGCTCATCCGATCAAATTTCCGATCAGCATGACGAGCGTCCTCATCCCTGGCTTCAGCATTACGAGGAAGGTGTGCCTGTACACCTCGAACTTCTTGATCGTCCTTTAACCTGGCTTCTTGATAAGGCTGCTGGCCGTCATCCAAATCGGGTAGCGTTTATCTATTATGGGTCCAGGATCACCTATGCTCAGTTTTCTAATCTGGCCAATCGTTTTGCCATCGGCTTACAGCGCCTAGGCGTGCAGAAGGGGGACCGTGTTGCCATTGCGCTCCCCAATATTCCGCAATTTCCCATTGCTTTTTATGGTGCGCTGAAAGCTGGAGCTGTAGTTGTACCGACAAATCCCCTCTATACTGAGCGCGAGATGCGGCATCAACTGGCGGACTCAGGAGCAAAAGTTATTGTAATGCTCGACACGTTTTACGCGAGTGTGCGGAAAATTCGTCAGCAGACGACACTCGAACATGTTGTCGTCACTAATCCTGCCGACTTTCTACCACCGTCGCTGCGCCTGCTTTATCCTCTGCAGGAACGTGGAAGCAAGAATACTCAACCGGGTCTTACCAAGAATGATTTTGCTCAGGACCCAACATTGCACAGAATGCAGCCAATGCTTGTCTCTCGGACCAAAGGCGGTATCGAGTTATTCAAGTTGCCAGTGCCCACTAGAAGCGAAGATCTTGCCGTACTCCAGTACACTGGCGGTACTACCGGACTATCCAAAGGGGCGATGTTAACGCACCGCAACCTACTGGCAAATGTTATGCAGTTGTGGAACTGGGTCCCCAGATTGCACGATGGCGCAGAGACGACAATGTGCGTCATTCCTTTCTTCCACTCTTATGGCTTGACAGCTGCAATGAATCTTTCAATCCTTGGTACCGCGACAATGATCTTAGTACCTCGCTTTAAAGCGAAAAGTACCTTGAACCTTATTCGCCGCTATCATCCGACAATCTTTCCTGGCATTCCAACTCTCTATATTGCTATCATGCGTGAGTTAGGTAGATATAGCGATTATTTGCAGTCTATCAAATGTTGTATCAGCGGTTCTGCTCCTCTGCCAGCTAAAGTTCAAAAGGAGTTCGAGAGACTTACCCATGGCAAGCTCGTGGAAGGGTATGGCCTGAGCGAGGCTTCACCCGTCACACACGGTAACCCACTGACCGATCAGTGCCGCAACGGTAGCATTGGCCTGCCTTTACCAGATGTGGAAGCAGCTATCATGGATAGTCAAACGGGCGATTTGCTAGCGGCGGAAGAAATAGGTGAGATTGTAGTAAAGGGGCCGAATATTATGCAAGGCTACTGGAACCGCACGGAGGAGACACAGGCCGTCTTTACCAACGGTTGGATGCGCACTGGCGATATTGGCCGTATGGATGCAGATGGCTACTTCTACGTAGTCGATCGTGCTAAAGATATGATTATCGCCAGCGGCTTCAATGTGTATCCCCGCGAAGTTGAAGAAGTACTCTTTGAGCATCCATCTATTGTAGAAGCTGCTGTCGCCGGTATTATTGATAGCTATCGTGGTGAAACTGTGGCCGCATTTGTAGTATTAAAGCCAGGAATTGAGCCATCAGAGCAAACGAAGCAGGAGCTTCTGGCGTTTTGTAAAGAGAACCTTTCTGCCTACAAAGTGCCCAAAATCCTGCAGTTCCGTGACAGTCTGCCTAGGTCAACAGTCGGCAAAGTCTTACGTAGAGAATTACGAGGAGGACCTATTCAATGACAACGACCACCAATTCTACAGAGCTAGGAACAGCCTTTCTGATCACTCCCGTCAGCGAGAGTGCAGATAAAATATTCATCCAAGAAGAACTCGACGAAGATCAGCTTATGATTCAAGAGGCAAGCGCGACTTTTATCGAACGAGAAGTATTGCCCAGAGTCGAAGCCATTGAGCATCAGGAACCGGGTGTTTTGCTTGGATTAGTTAAGAAAGCAGGCGAGCAGGGATTGCTGATGGTCGATGTTCCGGTGCAGTACGGTGGCGCGGAGCTTGGTCTGCTCACCAGTATACTGGTAGCTTCGACAATGCGTGAAGCCTCGTTCAGCGTGGCCATGGGTGCGCATAGCACGATTGGCACCTTGCCGATTGTCTACTATGGCACTGAGGAACAAAAGCAGTATTACCTGCCGAAGCTAGCCTCTGGCGAATGGATCTCTGCCTATGCCCTGACCGAACCCGGCGTAGGTTCAGATGCTATGAACTTAAGTACGCGAGCTGAACTCTCGCCCGATGGCAAATACTACATTCTGAATGGAACCAAACAATGGATCTCAAATGCGGGTTTTGCCGATGTTATGGTTGCTTTTGCTCGTATCGGCAATGAACGTCCCACGGCCTTTATTGTCGAGTTCTCATGGCCAGGAGTCTCGACTGGAGCGGAAGAGCGGAAGATGGGTATCAAAGGCTCTTCAACGCGTCAGGTCTACTTCGAGAATGTGCAAGTGCCTGTCGAGAACGTTCTAGGAGAACTGCACAAAGGCTACAAAATCGCCTTCAATATCCTGAATATTGGACGCTTGAAGTTAGCAGCTGGTACCATTGGTGGGGCTCATGCAGCACTGAAGCTTTCTGCAACATATACCACTGAGCGCAAAGCCTTTGGCAGGCACCTGCACGAATTTGGTATGATGAAGAAGAAGCTTGCCCGCATGGCCGCTGAGACTTATGCACTTGAGAGCGAAGTCTTTCGCACTGCGGCCAATATGACACTGGCCCAGAAAGCCTCGGGTGACGATACTGAAAGTGTCTTCAAGGTTGTTGAGGAATATGCGCTAGAAGCATCGATTGCCAAGATTCATGGCAGCGAAGTCTTGTCTCAGATTGTGGATGAAGGTGTGCAGATCTTCGGTGGCTATGGTTTTATGCAAGAGTATCCGATTGAGAAGGCCTATCGCGATGCGCGTATCCAGCGTATCTTCGAGGGTACTAATGAGATCAACCGCCTCGTCGCTGTCAATACGCTATTCCGCCGTGCACTGAAGGGCAAGGTCGACCTGATGTCGCTCTATCCTAAGATCGAAGCCAGGATCAAGGACGGACAGGCACCAGATCGTACGAGCGAGGCAGTTCCAGCAGCCTTGCGCGGTGCCGTTAATGCGCTAGAGCGAGCCAAAGACGCCACAATCTATGTAGCAATGCAGGTTGTGGTAAAATACATGTCTAATCCACAGGGAATCGAAAAGGAACAAGAATTTATTGAATACTTGGCGAACCTGTTAATTGAACTCTATGCCGTCGATAGTGCCCTGGCACGCGCCATCAAAGTAGTTCATCGTGGTGATGAGAGCAGCCCAACCCATATCAAACTGGCCCAACTGGCGACATGGCTGTCCTTCTCACGCATCCGTAGCAATCTCGATCAGCTCATCATGAGCTATGTCGAAGAGCATAGAGTCGAGAAAGTGCTCGAGCGTGTACGGACTTACGTTGGAGATTACCTGTTCAATGGTGTGGCAGCACAACGCGAAATTGCAGCTCTTGTCGTTGAAAAACAGGGTTATCCTTTGTAGAACAAGGAAAACTTCATGAGTCTGAATGTATGTCCAGCAGCCACGGTTGCAGCTCCCATTGAATATGTGTGGGAGCTGATCACCTCTCTTGCCTTGTTCTGGGCTGTTTGGGGCCACATCTGTCCCTTCTTCTCTTTCTCTCTGCCACCTTTTTGGCTTCCCTCCTCTCTCTGACTTTTCTCTCTTGCCAGCATTTACAAGCCCTGAATTGTCCCTCTTTTCGACTAGACAGGATGACATAGGTTGGATATAGTTGAGAGTGGTACTCGTTTTATCTGTCTTATTAAGAGGTGTTTGAAATATATGATGAATAATAAAAAGGGAGTAAAAGACTATGCCTGGTGATAATTTCTAACCAAATGCTTTTGATGTATAGAATTAAATTAGTCTTGGAAGGAAGCATATGAAAAATTCAGCGTCCCTTATCAGTACTTGGGCTCAGCAAGTCTTGGTTCTTGAGAAGATGAACCATCTGCAACAAACCATCCTACAAACTTCAAATGAGACAAATAGCCCTGGTGAAGCGCTTGCTCTGGCCTATCAAATGCTTACAAACAAGCAAAAGATTGCCTTTATCCTTGCTGGAGGAGCATCTTCACTGTTCCACTACCAACAACACCCACAGACTGGCTCTGATACAGATCAACTTCCTGTTTGTTTTAATAGGAAACACTCGTTTTGAGTGTGATATAAGAATTGTTTGAAATATTAAATTTTATAAGGAAAAGGAGATATTGTAATGAGACCAAGAGACGGAGGTTATAATATAGACAGAGGACCTCAAGATGGTGATGGACGATCAAACTCTCGACAAGAGAGGGATAGTAGACCTCTGAGGGATATTAGGCCTACGGCTGGAGCAGTAACGCCACAATATAATGCTGCTTATCAACTAGCACGCGTCAACTGGCAAACTTCAGAGGGAAGGACTCTTGCTCAAGGGCCAGCTTGGGCGCAAGGAGAACTACGGCCTCCGCTCTCGCAACCACCAGATGCAAGCTTCTCTTGCCTGCCATCTGATGTGCCTCCTTTCGCAGGGCCATATCCGCAACAAGCAGGACCATGGCCTCCGCAGGACCTTCCCTTCCCGCCACCAGCAGGTCTGCCGCCTGAAAGAACTTTCGGTCAACCTTCAGACCGATTAGATGAGGTGAGCAGAGAAATCGACAGGCGTATTAAATTAATTGAGGCTTCTGCTCAAAGGCTATATCCGCAACAAGCGGGACCATGGCCTCCGCAGGACTTTCCCTTCCCGCCACCACCAGATGTGAGCTCCTACCAGCAAGGTTATGGGCATCCTGCTACACCTTTCACAGGGCCAGCACCAGATGCGGGCTTCCCCCATCCGCCAGATTATGGGCATCCTCCTGCTCAATTGTCAGATCCGCCGCAAGGAGGACCATGGCCTCCGGATAGCCGCCAGTTCCCGCCACATAGTACAGACCCGCTTAAGGAGTGGAGACCTGGGCCACCTTCATCAGCAGGTGCATCATCTATAAAAAAACGGTCATTACCATCGATATACGGGGGATCCGCACTCCTTTCTTTGCCTGATACTACAGCGGTTAGCCAAAGTCTTGATCCCTCGGAACGAGGCGAGCCACAGGAGATACAAGAGGTCAATCCTTCCGACAACCGCTATAAGCGTATTCGGTCAGATCTTGGCCCAGCAAGACCACAAGAATCCGAGAGATCCGCACATAGGTGAAGAAACAACGAAATTTCCACTGGAATATATAGAAGGCACGAATATGCTTACAAGGGAGTGTGGAGGTAGAATATATAATTCTATTAGAGATAATGTAGAAAAAGTGACTACTCGCATGAGAAATCTAATCAACACTATAAAAAGGGATCTCATGAAAGGTGATCATACAAATGTACTGCAGTACGCCCATGAATTCAGCCAGGAAAGGAAAATTGTAAAAGGAATTGAGGAAGGAGCAACATTTTTTTTAAAAGATTGTAATGCTAGGATCCGTAATGGAGAACAGCAGCAGGATAATATGGAACCAAATCGTCGAACTGTGCAAATCCTGGAGAGCAACTTAACAGCATTGGAGACAGAAATTAGAACATTAAATGATAAACTATCATCAAGTAATGAAGATGATGATGGGATAAAGAAAATGATAAGAGATGCAGAATCTCGTAGAAACAGTATTAATGAACAATTAAATGAACAACGTAAAAATTATGAAAATAATATACAAAATGTAGAAGAAGAATTGACGGGAGCCACGGAGCAGGAAGCAACGTTAAAAACTGACATAAAGGTACTTAATGGACAATTACAAGAGGCTACGCATAATTTAGTGGACCTACACACTCTCAAAAGCACTGCTGAACATGTTACTCGGAATGATACCAAAAGGTATAAATTTATACAAGATAATGTATCTAAGATAGAAGAATTACATGGCAAATATGTGGGAGCTAAAGAAGGTAGTAAATTAAGAAAAGACTATAAACACTTATATAAAAATATAAAGATCATCTATGAGCACGTTAAACTTGGTAAAAAAACAGTAAAAGAAGCTGAAGAAGCTTTTAACAACATTGTAACTGCTTGTACCAGTGTATCCTACAGTCCTGAAGTTGTAGCGATGTGGCTCTCTATCCGGGGTATCACTAGGAATAGCCAGGGCTTGTGAATGCTAGGTTTTGGACAGACAGAGAGAACAAGTAGGCGGAGGTGGGAAAAGAAAGCCCCTTTTTTGGTAAGGCAAGGTTCGAAAGAATGTGACAATTATAGACCCGTAATCGGTTCATGAGATGGCCTTTGACAAGGCTCTACACGATTTTTGGTTCGTTCAAATTGTCACATTGCTTTCAGCTCATTTCCGAACCTTGCCTTAGAATACTTGAGAGAGGAGCCCGTTGACAACTGACAACTGTCGACAACTAAAGTAAAGAGCTTTGCAGGTTGTTTCTTCTTGTGTGTTGAGAGGGGTTAATGTGTTGATACCAGAGGTGCTAGCGCGTTGATATCTTGGAATCTATTAGACTCTATTCCGGTTGGTATCGTGATGAGGGGAGAAGCTTCCGTCTGCGTATTGGTTTTTAAGCTCGTTGTCTCCGAACCGGAATAGAGTCTATTATGCTAGAGGGCCAGTGGCAATTGACCGTTCTACTGAGATAAAATGAATGAGAACGAGCCATCTTGTTCGTTCAGTTCACATACATCAAACATCTGGCGACCTATGAGAATACTGCATTCTCTCTATAGTACTACAGTTGTAACTATGGTAAGATTAAGCTCTGAGCTCAAAAAGTTTTCCGAGCGCAATTACAACTGTAGTAATAGGTCAATGTATTTCAGCAATTAGAAAAGCGAGATTGTGATGGAGTATACACATCTGGGACGTACTGGACTCAAAGTCAGCCGTCTCTGTCTCGGCACCATGAACTTTGGGCCACAAACCAGTGAAGCCGATAGCTTTGCCATCATGGATCGTGCTCTTGAGCATGGGATCAATTTCTTTGACACGGCTGACATCTATGGCCGGAAAAAGGGTCCCGGCTTCACTGAGCAAATTATCGGTCGCTGGTTTGCGCAAGGTGATGGCCGTCGTGATAAAGTCGTATTAGCTACCAAAGTCTACAATGTGATGGGGGATTGGCCTAACCAGTCTCATCTCTCGGCCCTGCACATCCGTCGTGCTTGCGAAGATAGCCTGCGTCGTCTGCAGACCGACCATATCGATCTCTACCAGATGCACCATATTGATCGTGCGACTCCCTGGGAAGAGATCTGGCAAGCTATGGAGCAACTGGTTCGCGAGGGCAAAGTCATCTATGTTGGTAGCAGTAACTTCGCAGGCTGGCACATCGCACGTGCCAACGAGGTTGCACGCAGCCGTCATTTCCTTGGACTGGTCTCGGAGCAAAGCATTTACAACCTCAATGCCCGCACTGTAGAGCTGGAAGTCCTGCCCGCCTGTGAGGCTTACGGTCTTGGTGTCATTCCCTGGAGTCCCCTCGCTGGTGGGCTTCTCGGCGGTGTCTTAGACAAAGCCAAAACGGGCCGTCGTGCTGATGCCCACATGCTGCTCGCCGTCGAGAAAAACCGTGCAAAGGTCGAAGCCTATGAAAAATTCTGTGCCGAACTTGGTGAAGAGCCAGCTCACGTTGCCCTGGCCTGGCTGCTCTCTAACCCTGTCGTCACCGCTCCTATCATCGGACCTCGTACCTTGAGCCAGCTTGACAGCAACCTGCATGCCCTTGATATCCACCTCGCTCAAGAAGCCTTGGGCCAACTCGACCACATCTTCCCTGGTCCCGGTGGACCAGCTCCCGAAGCCTACGCCTGGTAATCTCACAAGGCCTGTGGCTGCGAGTCACAGGCCCTCTTTGTCGTGAAGTTACCACCACCAATTAAGGTGGAACGGGTGCTTTAGTTTAGTCGCTCAATAATCATCGCGTTTGCCATACCGCCGCCCTCGCACATGGTTTGTAATCCGTAACGACCGCCTGTCCGCTCTAACTCATTGAGTAAGAAGGTGGTGAGACGAGCGCCCGAGGCTCCTAGAGGATGCCCTATCGCGATGGCTCCGCCGTTCACATTCACCTTTTGCATATCAGCCTTCATCTCACGCAGCCAAGCTAATACGACACTGGCGAAAGCTTCGTTAATTTCGATCAAGTCTATTTGATCGAGCGTGAGGCCAGCTTTATCAAGCACCTTACGGGTAGCAGGAATAGGAGCGGTAAGCATCATAATGGGATTATCACCCGCCAAGGCGAATGAAATAAAACGTGCACGTGGTTTAAGCCCTAGACGCTCGGCGGTTGCACGTTCCATGATCAGTGTAGCTGCAGCACCATCACTAATTTGTGAAGAGTTACCTGCCGTAATCAAACCGTCTGATTTAAAGGCGGGTTTCAGGTTTGATAACTTTTGCAGGTTAGTGTCAGCACGTATACCTTCATCGCGGTCAAGTGTAAAGCTTGTACCATCTTCATGCAGTGCGCGAATCGGCAGCATCTGTGA
>DASYAN010000087.1:0-3160 GCA_036501345.1 Ktedonobacteraceae bacterium | reverse complement strand
CTCTGGCAATTTCAACTCTGCAGGAGGTTGAGGTACTTGTTTTTTGCTCTCCAGTTGCTCAACACGGGCCTTTAGCTCGGCCACCTCATCCTCCAAGGCCCTCACCTTGATTGCTAGGTCCTCTGGTATGTCCAAAGCTGTCTGAGACTGTCCATTGATGTCTATGTCCATCTCATCTTCCACAAATAACGAGCGCTCTTTTATCACTTTTTTTCTCGCAGCCTCCACTTGATCTCCAGATATGACGAGTTGACCTGTCGGTGTTTTGCCCTCTTCTGGCCGGATCTTGCCCTTTTCGATCCAACGGAGCAATGTCTTATAGCTTACACCGATACGCTTAGCTGCATCAATTCCATTGTAATAATGCATTGTCCACTCCTGTCTTATGGTGTCTTAGGACAATATAGCACAAGCCCACAAAAAAGAGCCAAATGCTACCACGCGGTACATATGGGCTGCTCTGTCCTATCAAGATGTCCGATTTTTGAGTCAAGATGGCCGCTTTGTCCCTTGGAAAATGGTTGCTCGTTGGATATTCTGAGAGTGGTACTCGTTTTGAGTCATTATGAGAAATGTTTAAAAAGATCATGAAAGGAATAGGTATTATGTCAGATAATATAATGTCACGTGGAAGACCAGAAAAACATGTATCTAGTTTAGATGTGAGAGAAACGCCTCGTGAAAATAGGCCTGATGCGTCAGGGTTCAGACCAACACTTTTGCCAGAAGCAAGTGGAGGGGATTCAGTTGAAAGTGCTGGGCATCCACCACTTTTAAGAGCACTTAGTAGAATATCTACCTCAGCTTTTCCAAAATCGGATAACTCTAGCCAAGAACCAGACATTCCTAGCCGAGAACCGGATAACTCTAGCCAAGAACCAGACGAGCCTAGGGGATACGTCAGGAAGACAGCGAAATCTTCTATATCCTATACCAACAAAACGGGTGCCCACGAAGCACGCTTGAAAGCTCTAAGTGCGGCTGGACTAGATACATCTTCTGCCAGCTTGCAACCAGAGACACCTGATACCAACTTGTGTTCCAAGGCGCATGCTGATCGCATTGCCTTAGTGAACGCACAATGGCGTGCAAATCGTGATGCGTCCTCACTTTACAGTTCTAGGCTTACTGAAGAACCAGAACAAACTAGCCATGGTCCAAGCACACAAACGGAAGCTTCTCGTCCCAGAGCATCAACCATCCCCGGCGCACCTAAGGATAGGAAAGTAAGCTTCGATGAGAAAGCTCTCAAAGCTAATGCCGAAGTCATACACAATTACCGACAAAGAAGCGATCCACAGTAACATCCACAAGCCTGAGAAAGCCCCGTACCAGCCCAGAATCGCATCCTGACACGATAGAACGCAAAAAGCCCCCCGGCCATTCATCACGAGTGGACCGGGGCTCTTGCTCTATCTAAACAGTCGGTAGTACAGCTTTACGAAAAACATTTCTACTTTAATTCGTAGTATGTGCGTGTGTAACCACCATTGACCCTTGATCCAGTTTATCATCTTCCTTACTTCTTTCATCTTCAGTACGCTCGGTCCTCTCTTGTTTAGGCGTGCCGTGCTCACGCTCCAGGCGGAAAACGTATATACATTCAATCCAATAAAGCAATTCCACTATTTAGTCTCCTTTACATTGTCAGAAGCTTTGTTCATTTCTTCTACTACCATACGAGTTGCTTCGTCAGGTCCGACTAATTCGGTGAGTTGCTCGCGGATTATTTCAATACGTTCAGTACGAGCTGTAATAAACTCGTGCTTACTTGCCCCTAATACTGCACCTGTTAGTGCTAATTGCGCAGCCTGGTATTGTAGCCCTATTTCTGCCATAAGACGCGCCACACTGCTTTGATTGCCTTCTATAGGCTTTTCATCTTGGGTCATGATTGTACCCCCATAATCGCCGTGATGTAATTCTGCGTCTCAAGAGGCAAATGGACTTGCCAGTCCGTGCCGTACTCAGCTATATCCGTGTCGAGTGTAGTTGTGCCAGCATTGTAGGCTGCGAGCGCTTTTGGGTAGCTCTGATAGGTCGTATAGTATCGGGCCATGGCACTAGCAGCAGCTGACAGACTGGCGACCGGATCGTGTGGGTCAACGTTCCATCCTGCTGCAGTTGACGGCATGATCTGAGCGATTCCGATAGCACCCGCCGGGCTAATGGCGTTCGAATTAAAGCCCGACTCTTGATTAATTTGACGCTCGAAAAGGTCTGCTGAGATGCCGTTGTCAGTAGCGTCTTCTCTGGCCAGAGATCTGTAATCCAGCGATGTTTGGCCAGTCTTGAGATAGTTGATACCCGTCTGTAGCTTGCTATTGTTACCCATGGCCTGCATGCCCATCCACAAGACCAGGACGATAGCAGAGAGACCAACGATAGAACCGACTGAGAGTGTTGGCTTGCTTTCCATTAGGGTTACTCCTTCGTGAAAAAGAGCCCTAGCCATCTGTGATAGAATCATGGTAGCTAAGGCTCTTGCGAATATGGGTTTTAGTTACTGAGCTGAGCGGCTTGAGTTTTCCAGGCCTGAGCCGCTCAGCGAACGAGACTATTGTCAACGGCGCTGTTGCAATTGGTGCAATACCATTTGCCGTTACGCTTCTCAACTGCTGCTTTGTATTTTTTGCAGTGTGGGCATTGACTGATTAATTTTGTGCCCATTCTATGAGATGGCCAGTTTCCCATCTGGATCTCCTTTCTAGCGAACAGCCTTCATATTGCCACGTGCTACGCTCTGCGAACTGGTAATTTCCTCTTACGCGGTCTGTTTATCAGGACACATACGCCAGACAAACCACAGCAGCGATGATGGTTGCCGCTATCCACCAGATGGTACCTGCTAGGTCTGAGCCAGCAATCATGCCCACACCGAAACAGGTATAGCAGATCAGAATATGATGTGTTTTCATAAGCAAGGATGTCCTTTCAGATCTGTAAGCATCTGCCCACAACTAGGACACTTGATAGCCGTGATAGGCTTGTCATCCTCTGCTTGCCGTGCGCCTAACTCACGATTGAGCTCTCTAGCCATTGCTTCATACTTTTGTTGCGCTACCAGATTGATTGTATCCCAAGGACGTGCCTCGTCAGGCATAACAATGCAGTAGGCATTGTGAATATCCTCTCCAGAGAGAGTTAAATCCGACCATAC
>DASYAN010000086.1:0-6539 GCA_036501345.1 Ktedonobacteraceae bacterium | reverse complement strand
CTTCTCACACACGTACGCCAGTAATACATCGCGCATTTTATCCGCATCCCATCTTGCTCTATTTAATAGATATTGTACGGAATAGGGAGTTGATTCTCCCATTTCTTCTGCCAATTGCCAGCTATTCTTCCGCTTAATTGGTCTGAATAATCCACATAAATATGATTTCACTCGTTCTCTTGTCTCTGATCGGCCAAACAATGGTCCAATACGCTGACACACTTCTTCGAATAAGCCCTTCCAGATCTCTTCTGGGGTGGGTTGGGCTACCAGTTCGGTCTCACCATCCTTCATGGAGGAGGCTCCTTCCAGTTTCTTTGATGGGGTTTTCGTTCTCCTCTCATTCTATCATAGTTACTACTGTAGGGGTAAGCAGCGTGCGCAAAAAGAGCTTGTGCAATGAATATGACAAAAAAAAGAAGAGGCTAGGATCTTTTGCTTGGTTCTAGCCTCTTTTGGTGCCTAGTTTCCGTGTCGATCAAAGTACATTCTGTCGTCTCTTGGGTTTAAACAAGCTACGTTCTCCGCAAAGCGTCCAGGCAGTACAAAAATCGGATCTGGTGATATCCACCTGATAGCTGCCTCTGCCTCGTGTACTCCGTCCTCTCCTCTGAACGTGCCTAGGTTCTCTGGTCTGTCCGCTCCTGCGCGTAAGATCTTGGCAGTAAACCGGGTCGGATTATTGGCCGGGCTCCATTCAATTGTTGCTAAGTCCTTTGGTTGGTATGGCATTTTATGTTCTGCCGCTTTCCGCTCTGCTAGCTCACACACTGGGACCTGGCCGTGTGCATTGCGTTCGCGATGTGCTGCGTTCCTGGCTCTCCGCTTGGCAAGTATGCGAGTGTGATGCTCCTGCTCCGTCTCGTTCTCCAGATAATAATCTTCGTGTAGTCTGGTCTGCTCTGGGTAAAGCTCAAATTTCTTGGTTCTGAAAATACACATCTTGTATATCCCCTTTCTAGCTCTTATCATTACCCACAAGTTTTTTGAGCCGCATGTAGAGAGGATCGCCAAAGCAGAGATTATAGTTGCCTCTTCAATATAACTTGGCTCGTCATCATGGCTCGTCAAAGTGTCCCAAAAGATGTGGGTAATGATAAGTTTCTAGCTGGGGATTGCTCCCCAGCTGGTCACTACCTACTTGCTCAAATACGCATCAACCTTAGCAATATGAGGACATCTCCTATCCATTAGGCCAGTTGAGCAATCACAAGAGCCTGCACACGTGCCACTGACCTTTACGGTAAATTTGCCAATTTTGCACGCTGCAAGCTTTCCTTTGTCATTCCTGATCTCTCGAATCTCCATGGCTGCAGGCTCGTTGGATTGCTGGCGCGTCGCTCTGGCCGCTGGCTGCTGCTCAATAACAACGCGTACCACTTGCTCTACTGGCCGACTAACCTGCTCTGCGAGTGCATTGATCTGCGTATCATGGTTAATGGTCCTCTCATTTAATTTGCACACCGATGTCTGCAAAGCGGCGATCAGTTCTCTCTGGTCGTCAATCCTCTGCTGATGCTGGCTTAATTGATATTCTGCTGATTTCAATTTCTCCTGCAAAATAATGATCTGCTGATCTTTTATTCCTATCAGCTCATTCTGTGCATAAAGCGCTTTGCTGAGATCGGTTGATTCTGCCTCAAGATTTGCTATGCGAGTAAGAACCTGCACCAGTTCAACACTAGTGCTATGCTGCTTCTCTGGTTGCTGCTGAGCTTTCTCGCGCTTGATGAATGTGCGCAAGATAATGACGTGCTTGCAGTTGATATTGTGCCTCTTCTCTGTGTCTGGGCAATCACATATCCATCTTTTGAGGTCATAGTCATATTTCTGGTTATAAATTTTATCTATGGTTGTGAAGCTGGGAACTTGATAATGGTCGGCTTCGATACGCTGGGGGATAATTTCGGTATTGGTGGTTGTAGTTGTCTGGGTCATTGTGGTATCCTTTCGTTAGTCAAGTCAATCAATTAAGTTTGGTTGGGAGCCAGAGCACTACCGCAAATAGTGCCCTGGCTTTTTATTTACTGGAAGCTAGGGAACCAAGTCCAGAGGTTCCGTTAGGTCATGAAATTGCTTATTCAACTTATCGAATTCTCTCCAGATACGATTCTGTAGGCTTTTCGGCAAGAGGTCGAATCCACGTGAGCGGATTAGAAATAGTACATCTTCAGATTGAATTCTGACATCATCTGCAGAAAGAACGGTAACGGTTTTGTTTGTTGTGGTAGCCATTGTGGCTCCTTTCCGGCCCAAAGGCCAAACCGCGAGCAAGCTCAAGCGGTGTAACTCCCGAGTACACTGCGCGCTCGGGGAATAAACGGCACTGGAATTGAACCAGTTGGAACGCCTGAACGTTACCGTTTGGGTGAGGGAAGGATTGCTCCTCCCCGAAATACTCTTAATCTATGATTTCGACCTCATCGATGGTGAATGTGGAGCCGTCGTGGCTTCCGCCGTATAGCCGAATCTTGTAGAAATCGAAGTACTCGACGTTGTCGACATCCAGGATTTCGCCTCCTGGGTGGGAGGAGCACTTTTCCATTCTCGATTTTCTCGATGTCGAAAATTTCTCGTTCATGTAAAACATCCTTTCCGTATCAACGACTATAAGAAAACCTCAAATGAGGCAGGGAGGGAAATCCTCCCAAACTACTCATCTGCATCAAAGACTATAAGAAATAGCCCCAAAGCAGATTTCTTGTTTAATGCTTCCGTATTCAGTTGTAGACTGGAGTCTTCGCCGCCTACTAGAGGACCGTTTAACATCTCCAGCGTGTTTGTCTTTCTATATATAGAACGTTTCGCAACGTATATTAGTAACGCGTATTTGTAGTACCATAGTACTAATTTTCCCAATACATTAGTACTATACAACTTGTACGTATGAAAACCATACAACTTACCCGAGTGTGAACAAAAATACCATACAAGTTGCACAGGCCCAGTGGCTCCGAGGATCACGATAGCTGGTGCTGGGACCTAGCGTTAGCTCTGCCTGCTGCGTGGCTCGGTGACTGGTCTTCGTGACTGGTGCTGCATCTGCTCAATGAGGACAAAAAGAAAGCCTCGACAAAGCGAGGCAAATAAGAGAAGTGGCGAGGCCTAGAAAAGCGCTAGTTGCTCGGGGGCGGACGCTGCGGCTGGCTGGCGTACGACAAACATAGGGATGCCAGAACGTCGAGCAAGCTCCACAGAATGAGCTGTGCCTGCTGATGATCCGTCCCAAAAGGCAATGATCACATCAGAGGAGCACACAATCTCGGCATTTCGCTGCATGCCTGCGGATTTGCCGCGTCTCCAGTCGGCGGGAATCTCCAGGACCTCTAGATTATGCGCACGGGCGCAAGCAGCCGCATGCGCGTCAACTCCCTTGGCTGCACCAGACACAATGATGAGATCAGCAGAAAGAGATGCCACAAACTCGGCAACTAATGACAACGGCGCAAACTCGCGGCTGCCGACAATGCCCACACGGGAACTTCCAGATAACGACAAACAAAAAGAAACAGCGGCGGACAAACAAGGCGAGAGTGAAGAACCGATCATTGAATACCTCCAAACTAACAAAACTACATCTATATATATTATAGCACATATAAATGTCTTTGCAAAGATATTAGATGTATAACAAGCAAGACTGTAAAACTCGATATGCATCTAACGCTAACAAGGGACAAACACCACCACCTGTGTTCTCTAAACCTTCAAATACGAACAATGGTCAACGGAGACCTACCAACGGTCAAACTGCATGGTAACTTCAATACTTACAATGTTCGGTGAGGCATGGTGCACGACCAACTACATAAGATATAGAGATGTTCATTTGCACCATGACGACGATAACAATGCTCGGGTGTGACGTACCCCGACTGAGGAAAAAGGCATTTTATCACTGGCACAAAGTAGGTTGTCAAGGGTGAAAATTTGGGACGACCAACTACAAGAGATACGAAAACGTTCATTTCCCAAATTTTCATTCATTTTACCCTTGATAACCGGAATTATAATATGCCCTAAATGCCTCTTTTACTCATAAAGGAATGCGCGGATAGCAAGACAATTTTTTTTTTTCTTTCTTTTGTTACTTTTCTTTGGAAAGCCAAAGATAAAGTAAACGTACCCCGAAGGACAAAGTTTTTTGCACAGCTTTTTTTCAAACAAGCGCGTACCCGCATCCCGAAGGACAAAGTTTCTTTTAAATAAGCGTATATCCCTCGTATCCCCAATTATAAAAGTTTTTGCACAGCTTTTTTCAAAAAGCGCGTACCCGTTCGCCTATGAGCTCCGTTCAAGAGATACGAGGGGAGGGGTAAATCGAGCTGGGAGTGCTGGCCTGCGTGGGTGGATGATGAGGGGATGAGGGGAAGTGGCCGGCGCGTGGGTGGGTGGGATAGATTCCGTTAGCCTATGGGGAGGGGTTTCCACGTTGGCCGACCACGCAGGTCCAAGTTCAGCAAAGTGTTCACTGTTATGTCATTGCCTTATCAGCGCCAATGTTTGTAGCGTTTTGCGCAATGATGAAGAAGAGTGCACGTGCAGCGGTAACAAAAATATAAATGTCAATGACAAAACGAGTAGAACAATCACCTTTGCAATACAGTCAGAAAGATGAATGTGTTGCTCATTTGTTCCTCGTACCGGGATGTTGGGCTTTAGGCAGTGTCCGCGTACCCCATCTCATAGCCTGTTTCTCGTGTCGTAATGTTGAGCAAGAGGAGTACACGCGCTGCCTTAATAAAAATACAAAAGTCAATTGGCAGAACAAGCATGAGTGATGAATATTCTTGCTATTGATAGATTTCCTTTGTTCAATGAAACTAAGCAATATTTGAATATACTCTATGTATGGAAAGAGAAAGCATCACTTTTTATTGCGGAGTGTCTCACGGCTTCTGGAGCTATCATCGTGCAGAACCAGGCCCTTTGATATGTATCTCTCCAATCGTGGGGGATGGATCTGGTAAGTTCAGGCCTACAGGTGTCTATGTGCCTGATGGAACTCTGGTGCTGCAAGACTCTGGTGCCTATGGTGAGCCTCTTAGTGCTTTCTCACGTCGCCTCACCTTTGCCTATGCACTCAAGCGTCAAGAGCAGCACGCTGAGAAGTATAACTACTCCGACAAGATTGCCTACCGCGCCTCTTATGATCTTCTGGTAGATCACAGAATGATAGCAGAGAAAGGATCATCAGTTCGCAAGATAGTGCGCTGCAATGGCATCACAGGCATCGAGGCCGTTGACATAACAGTGCGTGCGGCGAAGTTCATTGACAAGCATCGTAGCGGGTATCATCTAGCTCTGAATGCGCAGGGCTCGACGCCGATCCAATATTTCCAGTGTGTGCAAAAAATCATGCCTTTGTTTCAGGATGGTGATGTCCTAGGTCTGGGAGGTTGTTGTATCATTGGCCGTAAGCCTAGCATGATGCATGATTTCCTGGAGATGCTATCTTTAGTTATCCCCTTTGCCGCTTCTGAGGGTGTGAAACGTGTTCATCTCTATGGTAGTATCTATACTCCAGCTCTCTCTGCCTGCCTCGCGATTTGTGATCATCATGGCATTGCAATGTCAACTGACAGTGCCTTCCCGTCGTTTGCGCCGCGTCTGGGTAAGTGGGGATATGGATCATGGCGACGTAGCAAGTATAGCCGTCCGCCAGTTTTGCCCAGTTGTAAGACTCAATCTTGTGAGCTTGGTACAAACTGTCTTGGTCTGAAGTGTATTGAGCATATTAAGCTTACGCGTGAATGGCTGTCTAACTTTCGTGAGCGTGAGTCTGAGCGTTATCAGTTCTATGCTCGAAATTTGGATCAATATTGCCTGGGTCAGGTCTTGGACCTAGATCTTGAGGATGTGTGATATGGGGTTAAGTAGTTGGCAATCTAATCTTAAAGGCGGTAGTGGTACTGAACTGCCACCGGGTACACTTTCTGGTAATCCGCCGAATAGTCAGATGCTAGGCTATCTCATAGGTACTCTTGGTTTAGCTGCTGTCCTTATTATGTTCCCTGAGCTTATCCCTTTTGTATTAGCTGATGCTGCTGAAACTGGAGCTGCTAGTGCTACGGCAGCAGAGCTTGCATCGGATGCCGATGTTCCGGCCTGGATAGGCAAAGCTATTGCTAATCCTGGTGATTATGCTGCTGATTCTATGTACTATATTCAGCGTGAGTATCCAAATATTTACTACGCTCCTGGTGGGCCTGGTGGGCCTCCAGTCTATACCATGCCTGATTCAGAACTGCCATATTGATGTTATGCTCGTGGCTATCCGTTGGTCAACCACGCACGTTCAGCTTGAGCACACACGTTCTGGTATGCTCGTTCAAACTGCACTGAGCGAAGTGGAGCGGCTGTGGAGGCTTGGAGCGCAGCGGAGAGGACCGGAACAGCCAGCGGAACGTAGCGGACTTCTGCTTGAGCCACTCACGTTCGGGAGCTATCCGTTCAAACTGTACGCTGTTCAGCTTGAGCACTCACGTTGGGGGATGCTCGTTGGAGTTGCACTGAGCGAAGTGGAGCGGCTGTGGAGG
>DASYAN010000085.1:0-7973 GCA_036501345.1 Ktedonobacteraceae bacterium | reverse complement strand
AAGATAGAACCCTTGTCATCAATCTTAGCAGAAAGGGAGTCTATCCTACGTATGGATTCTATCGCACTCTCAGTGACGTTGTCACTGCTCACCCATGAGCAACGAGACAAATTACTCAAAGTGGGCTCGTTGATAAGCGTGGCACAAGTCTTTGCCACGCTGCCTGATCCGCGTTCGCGGCATGGGCAACGCTATGACCTGTCATTCCTTCTAACGTGTCTGCTAGCCGCGATGCTCTGTGGCTGCAATTCGACCGTAGCTGTCGCACAGTGGTGTCAGGAACGCCAAGACTTCTTAAGACAGGTATTTGGTCCCCGCCAATTTCTCTCTCCAAGCGATTCTTTGTACCGATGGCTCCTGCCTCAACTGTCTGTAGAGGCTCTGGAAGGAGCTTTATCCTATTGGGTCCAAATCACATTGATAGCCAAGCCTGATGATCCCATTGCTTTGGATGGCAAAACCGTGCGGGGGGCACGCACGGGAGACGGAAAGGCTCCCCATTTGCTCTCGTTCTCTACCCATGAGAGCCAAGAAATCTTGTTTGAAGTACAGGTCGATGAAAAGACGAATGAAATTCCCTCTGCTCAGATTTATCTCTCTCTGCTACCACTTGCAGGCCGTGTCTGTACTGCTGATGCCCTCCATACGCAGACCGACTTTCTGCGTGCTGTGCTCGACCTGTATGGTCATGTCGTTTTGACGGTGAAACAGAATCAATCCACCCTCTATGATGACTTGGCTCTCTACTTCTCTGATCCGGCAGCCTCCTTTGAGGAAGCTGAGACCATCGATCGACACCGTGGCCGCAAAGAAATCCGCCGCATCAAGGTCACTGCTGCTCTTAACGACTATCTCCAAGCGACTTGGCCCCACATTGAGCAGGTCGCCCAGCTCACACGGATTACGACCAGAGATGGCAAAACCAGCCACGAAATCGTGTACCTGATCACGACTTTACCAAGAGAGCAGGCCTCTCCTGCACGCTTGCTCAAACTCATCCGAGGACATTGGAGCATTGAGAATTGCTTACATTACGTACGTGATGTGACTTTTTGCGAGGATCGCTCCAAGCTGCGCACTGGCCATGCCCCTCAGGTTATGGCTGCCTTGCGCAATCTGGCACTCACGCTCATCCATCGGCATGGCTCATCTCGGATTGCTGCTACCAGACGTTCCTTAGGCTACCATCCTGACCGAGCCCTCGCTTGGCTCTGTGACGTACCTGCTACCGCCTAAGAGCACCGTACCCCAAAAGACGAGGAGGATACCTACCCGATCCACAACCTTGCTCATTGTTGCCATATCACCAGCTTGAGAACTGATCCATCAGCTCTCCTACGTCTCCTTGTGCTTTTTCCCTGATTTTCTCTTCTTTCTCCTCCTCTCTGCGGCGCTGAGCAATTCTCTCTCTCCCCTTAAGCATCTTCCTCTCGCGATCATTCACAGACCCTGCCCACTTGAGTCGTCCTCAAGCCTGCGTGTTGGCATTATGGAGTTATGGGATGGTGCTGGCCAAATCATGTGGAATCACCAGTGTGGCGGCCTTGCTTGCAGATCTACTCAATACCTCGTACTCGACGATGCGACAACGCCTGCGCGAATGGTGCTACGACGCGCAAGATAAAAAGGGAGAGCACCGCCAAGAGGTGGATGTGACGCTCTGCTTTGCTCCACTCTTGAGATGGCTTCTCAGTTGGTGGGCGGCCTCAGGACATCATCTAGCGCTAGGCATGGATGCCACGACGTTGTCAGATCGCTTTACCGTCCTGGCAATCAGTGTGCTCTATCGCGGTTGCGCCATTCCGGTAGCGTGGAAGATTGTACGTAGCCATGAGAAAGGGGCTTGGGAGCCGTATTGGAAGGAGTTATGCACCATGCTGCAAGGGAGTATCCCCAAGGACTGGACAGTGATCGTGCTGGCAGATCGCGGACTCTATGCTCCATGGCTTTTCAAACACATCACCTCAGTTGGCTGGCATCCTTTTCTACGCATCAACTTGGGCGGGAAAGTCCGTCCTGTGGGAACAGACAAATGGGTCTGGCTCTCGACGCTGGTTCCCCAGACAGGAACAACTTGGAGTGGGCATGTGGACTGCTTTCTCGGCAAGACGCTCCGTTGTACCCTGTTGGCTCGCTGGGATGAAGGCTATGCTGATCCTTGGCTCATCTTGACGGATTTGGCTCCTGAAGCGGCCAATGTCGTATGGTACCGTATGCGTACATGGATCGAGGGTGGCTTTAAGGATACCAAACGAGGAGGATGGCAATGGCATCAAACCAAGATGACTGATCCCGCACGAGCTAGTCGCTTGTGGTTGGCCATAGCGGTCGCCACCTTATGGGTGATAAGCGTTGGAGGCGAAACAGATGCTTCACAGACAGGAAGCGATTTAGAAGCCCTATCGGAGCTACATGTGGCTCGACGCACGGCGACCAAACGCTCGCGACCCAGACTCCAGAGTTGCTTTGCCCAAGGCTGCGGCACATTCTCGTGGCTTTGCTCAAAGGAGAACCATTACCGCTAGGACAGTTTGTGCCTGAACCATTGCCCCTGGTCATGCCAGCACGCAAGAAACCGAAGCACTCTTCCACTCCGGTGGCTCCTTTGGCCTCCCAGGAGGCCGCATGAAAATACCTACCCGTAAAAGGGTGATGTATGGGGGGCTCGATAATATTGAGGTCGTCTCAAATTAATTAAGGCTGTGTCAGTACTTGCTGTTGACCGCCTTACGTCAACCACAGCGCCATTTTCGTTCCATTGTACCTCAGTTTCCAACATAACTGACAAGAGTGATATTTTGCAAAATTTGCTTTTTTTGTATAAAGGTGTCACTCTTGTCAGTTACCAAGCGAGCTGCTCACGCTGTAATCTCCAGATAGCGAGTTGCTCTAGCCATACAGTTGTCCTGATGGGACAACTGCACTTTCCGGTTTTTCCACATCGCCATATTAGCATTTACCGTTTGGGCGTACTGATTAACATTCGGTGGATTGAGCTTAGCTATAATTGCCATCCTCATATCCCTACTCCAAAATCATCTGGTATAGAGGCATAGAAACTGCATTTCAATTCCTACTGGACCCCATCTTCTTCCTCTACGGCAAGCGAACGAACCACCACTTCTTCAAGCATCCGTTTCAATTCCTACTGGACCCCTTCCTCTATCCCTACTAGCTTTGTCAAGCGCAAGGTCTTGACACGATCTTTGTTTTCAATCCCTTTGTGTCGTCGTTAGTAATTTTTTTTTAAATCGGTAGATTTCTGTACCAAAATAATTGATATAGCTGTACTGGCAATAAAATCAAATGCTGGATCACTAAATACTTTGTGTATCTCGCCTAATATACCGTCCATGCCACTGCTCCCTAAATCGGATAAAAACTGCCTTGTGAATCTATAACGTTCAATTTGCTGTCAGATAACTCTTTCCTTAAATCTAAACTGGTACATTTGTCTGAGGCTCTGAGGTCCGCACAAATGGTGGTGTAGTTACGCTTATTCCAGTTACTGATATTGGTGGCAAGACACGTCCTGGTTTGACAAAAACAGGATTGTGGTATGGCAGTGCTCTATTGTCTTCAGCAATATATGCAAACCGTGGAGAATCAAAACCTTGATCATTAGGGGCATCAAGTGAGGGTAGTATGACAATTCGCTCTTCAAGAGATGGAAACTTAGCAGGTTTAAGTATTGGCGTTTCAGTGCTATTAAGAGGAAGCTCTAAAAGTATACCCCCAGTGATAGGTACTCTCATGCTTTCGTCATTTTTGACATTATATGCTCGTGGTACAAATGTACACATAATATTCTCTCCAACGGATTTTCTATCATTTGACATTGCTTTTGACACTTCCTGAATCTTACTTGTCAGTAGCACACCAATTTTCTCAGGTTTTGCATTGTGCTGAACAAACCGTCTGAGGAGTCTGGCGAACGCAATCCTCTTCTCTGGAAGAGGCTGATATCCTGCAATATATAGTGCAGCATCACAATTTTTTAGTAGGGCACGTTGAACTCTGAATTCGTTGCGTGGCTGATCCAGTAACGTACCATCGTCTTCTATAAAGTTCTCAATCATAATACGCAGCGGCCTTCGGATTCTCTTGCTGCCACTCTCAACCTCATCAAATCCTGCACCTATAAACGCTATTCGCCTATTATGTTCAGGAAGCTTCCGTATGCTATTTGAATTCATAAGTTCTGTTGCTCGATATTTCAAGTTATATATTGCTTCATCTAGATTCTTACCCTTGGATAGGTGCTCTGCAGCCCAGTCAATTGTAGATAAAGTATCCTGTCCAGTTTTTCGAATAGGTATCTTCGCCAGCCCTGTGTAGGCAAACACAAATTGGTTCTTGTAGACCAGCGCTTTGTTACTATGATCATCATACCATTCCACCCTATTATTTTTAATGCGAGAAATTCGTCGATCACTAGCCTGCACAATGTAATCTTTTGTCAGGCACGTCAATATCATTGTCATATATAAGCACCCCTTACTTTGATATTCGCTTACTTGATTATTATGACGGTCTATGTAGTGTCTAGTCACTCTTACCCTAATATCGCCCGTCCCGGTACATAGTCTTGGTCTGATCACCTGAGCCTCGCTTACAGGTGGCTGAAACTCCTTAATAGCCTCACAACAAAGAGCCACACTTATCAAAAAATCGTCGTGTCCCTCATTATGGGTGTATTGTGCCATCAGGCATAGTTGCACCTTTGAGTGATTGTGCCTTTTCTAATTGCTCTGCGATAACGATAGCTTGTCGCAAGTCTGTTCCTTGTAGATTGGCTTTGCTTAGATCAGCATCTCTTATTGAAGCATCGGGTAGCTGGCCTCCGCGCAGTTTAGTATCTCTCAGATTTGCTCCACGCAATTGAGCATCTCTCAGATTTGCTCCACTTAGGAAGGCTCCACTCAAGTCAGCCTCGTCGAGATTTGCTCCGCTTAGATCTGTTTCAATTAAGCTAGCTCCTTTTAAGTTCGCTCCTTGTAGATTGGCTCTTCTTAGATCAGATCCACTCAAGATAGCCCCACTCAAGTTAGCCATCGTTAGATCTGTCTTAAGCAGGCAGGCATCATTTATTATTGTTTCTTTCAGATCTGCTTCAATTAAGCTAGCTCCAATTAGATTAGCTCTACCTAACTTGGTTCCGTTCAGTAGAATTCCACTCAAGTTGGCCATGGGTAGAAAAGCTTCCTTCAGAGCTGTATGGGGATTCTTATCTAATGAATAGCCCTAATATCTCCTGTCGTTATTTAAGTACTCTTGGCTTTATCACCTAGGCCCTCCGTCACTAGTGCACCAAACTCCCTGATCGCCTCTGTGCACAAAGCAATACTAGACCCTATTCCGGTTCGCAGAAAGCGAGCTTAGAGATCAATATATAGACGGAAGCTTTTCCCCAACCGGAATAGAGTTTACTAATCAACACATCATCCCCCAGGAGGATGGCCCTCTCGACATTGTAGCGAAAGAGAAATAGGTCCAAGCAAAGAGTATGAGTGAACTGCTTTACTTATACCGAAGCCTAAACTCAACAATAAGCAAAACATCTACAAAGTATCATATTATTATCTGAAAATGCTTTGTTTTGTATCTTGATTTTATCAAGTCGTAATGGTATGATTGAGATAAGTCTGTTTATGCTTAGAGGGTACACCAATGGCAACACTCAAAGATTTACGCGAAAGGGCCCTATTATCGCAAATAGAACTAGCTAAATTGTTAGGCGTAACTAGTCGCACGATTTGGACCTGGGAGCAGGGCGTAGCAAAACCTAGTACATCCAATAGGAGAAAGCTTGTAGTGGCTTTAGGAGTGTCTGCACAAGAATTACTGCAAGCTATTGAAGAGTCGCAACGAAAGGAGGATGATAATCTTCGGGCCGCCGCATAGTTTAGGCCTATGCGACAGCAGTCACAAACCCACAAGTAATCTCGTTAAAGAAACCCGTGTGCCTGTAAGCTCTATTTTAGCTCATTGCACACGGGTATGGCAAGTCATTACCTTTTTTATATGAAAGGAGTCAACCCATGCAATCTGAAATAGCAAGATTTCGAGAGCAGCAAGAGTTACAAGAGCAAGCAGCTAAAAACGCTTTATATAGTTTTGCTAATGTTGCAAGCCATGATGCCATTGAAAAGCGTTTAGAGATCGGGGCCACTAAAATTGTACAGCTTATGCAGCAAGGTAGAGTAAATGAGGCAATGCAAATCATGCAGAGCCCGACATGGTCTTAGTCAGCCAGTTGCTTGAGATACATTAGTTAAAGCGTGACAATGACTTGGAATGGCTAGAAACGAAGTTACTATCTCGCTTGACTATTGCATAGACAGCAGAACTGATCACCCAGCTTTTGCCAAGCTATGCTGACAGTTGTAGCTATTTGTTTGGGTTGTATGCAGTCCCAATGTCCTGTTCATGACTCCCACTGGCGTTTACCTCTATCTCGTACCGATTTGCAGACTGGCTTCTCCGGACAGACTATGGATCTCGAAGGAGTTAATGCTTGCTGTTATCGCCTGCATCCTCTTGTAGCGGTAAGGGTGTCCAATTAGAGTGCGATTGTTGTCC
The DNA here is from genome assembly GCA_036501345.1 of Ktedonobacteraceae bacterium. Lineage (GTDB taxonomy): Bacteria > Chloroflexota > Ktedonobacteria > Ktedonobacterales > Ktedonobacteraceae > DASYAN01. The sequence goes on along the minus strand of DASYAN010000085.1, from coordinate 1,391 downwards.
CCATTGTTCGTAATACACCAAATTGGCAAGGGGTTGACGCCGTGCCCAACCTGCTTTTTGTAACTCTGGTTCATTCCCAAATGAGTCTACGTATCCTAAGCAGAGATAGGCAACGGGGATAATATGTGATGGTAATTGTAAAATGCTCTTGAGATCTTCATTGTTCAGAATACTGACCCAACCGACACCAATACCCTCTGCTCGTGCTGCCAGCCAGAGATTTTCTACTGCCGCTGCAGTACTATATACATCCGTTTCTCGGATAGTATGTCGTCCAAGCACATGCGCACCTCCACGAGTAGGATCACAAGTGACGCACAGGTTGAGAGGAGACTCTAAAATACCCGCTAATTTTAAGCTGCGATACAGTTGCTGACGCTCACCTCCATAGACAGCTGCGGCAAGAGCATTTTCTCGTTCAAACAGGGCAGATACTTGTTGTTTTGTGCTTTGCTCTCGAATGAGTACAAAATTCCAAGGTTGCATAAAACCAACTGATGGAGCATGGTGAGCAGCTCGCAAGATAGCCACAATAGTTTCTTCTGGAATAGGATCTGGCCTAAAGCTGCGTATATCACGACGACGATAAATCACCTCATATACAGCAGCTTTGCTTTCTGTGGGAAATGCATGTGCCAAATAGGATGTATCTCTAGAGGTATCACTCATCTGTACTCCTTATATAGTGAGAGGAGCGTCGTCTTTAGTATGCACGCGTTGGTCATGCTTCATAGGACAGGCGCTACTTTCGCCGGCGTTTACCTCGTACCGATTTGCGGGCAGGCTTCCCCAGACGTATTATGGGATCTCTTTGGATCTGAGGTGTGCCCAAGTTCAGCGGGCTTATCACGTCGAGCAAAGTCTTCATGCGAACATCACTGAGGGCGCTTATCAACAAGGTGCGGTTCTCAATAATCTCGATATCCCCAAAGGAGACTATACCAGAGGGAGCTTTTAACGCAGGGACTCCCCAATAGGTCCAATACATCCGCTGCTTGGTATCCTCAACGCAATATAGCCTTGCATCATCCCGCAAGAAGTCGCATACCTCATCCCCTGAGATATCAGTAAAGGTGGCCGATTGCGGAACAAGCAAGCAAAAACTTGCGGGCATACCAGGATTTGGGCAGACAGGTCGCCAGTATGGCAGGGACTGACAACAGCCTCCAAAGCGCTTACCACTACCGCAAGGGCACAAATCCCTTGCGGTAGTACGCAGGTAGGTTGTAATAATCGCTCTCTCGCCCGGTTGATCAGGATTGGGGTCTAGCGGCTGTGGTCGCCAATAGGCCGCGAAGACCAATACGCCCCCGCTCGGGTCTAAGCCAAGGAGATCGATCTTCGCCAAGGTATCAAGTATGTTCATGATTGCTTCTCAGTACTAACGATTG
>DASYAN010000084.1:0-5630 GCA_036501345.1 Ktedonobacteraceae bacterium | reverse complement strand
TGTTCACTCTGTCGAGAGTATTCCAGCTCGGGGGATGATGCTCTTTGTCGAAAGAGCGGGAGTTGTTGCTTGATCCCCTCTCCATGCTTGGGAATCAAGCCATTCTTTCCAACTCGTTTTTCGAATCAGCGAACCGTGAGTTGTAATGTTCAGTATTCTGAAAATGTGTTCCTATCATTGCTCATCAAACACAGGCTTAGAAAGGTGAAATGCTTGTATGGATCCATCTTCTCCAACCAATCGATGTCTTTTGTCTCGCCCTATGAGCAACTCCGTTGCATTCCGGCATAAACGTCCTGTACTCTTTGGACTCCTGTCCAGTATCGTTCTCTTGCTTGTCATTTCTGGAAGCATTGCCATTGCTCATCCAGCACACGCCGAGTATGTGAGTTCAGATCCGACAGCAAATGCGATGCTCGCAAAGACACCAACAATGATTACGATTCATTTCTCTGAGAGTGTCGATCCTTCGGGCAGCAATATCAGCGTCTATGACGTTGATGGCAAGCCAGTGAACACAGCCGATGGACAAGTAGCCCGTTCAGATCTTAAAACCATGACCGTGACGATGAAAGGTGACCAATCGGAAGTCTATGTCGTTAATTGGCACACTGTCTCAGCGATGGAAGGTCACCATGACAGTGGCAGTTTCCGGTTCTTTGTCAATATTAGTCCCATGCTCAAAGGCATGGTGGGTAACCCGTCAATGTCTGGTTCTTCCACATCATCCTCAGCCTCTGGGTCGATGTCTTCTGGCTCTTCATCCTCTGGAGTACCCCTGTGGATAACGGTGCTTGTCGGTGTGCTTGGGTTGATCATTGGCGGAGTGGTGGTCTTCGCTTTTGCACGGCGCTCGAGTTCTTCGGCTAAGGTAGGATAGGAGATAGAGGAACGTATGCAGAGAAGAAGAGTCGGTTTTTTTCGTGTATGGCCACACCTAGCCGCTATGCTGTGTGCACTTGTGCTCAGTGGAAGCCTGGTATTGCTCACCCTGGGGCCATTGGACCTGAGCATCCCTGTGGCATCTGCCCATGCCTATCTGTTGCGTTCCGACCCGCCTGCCAATGTGGTCCTGAATGCTCCCCCGCAAATGGTGCGTTTGTGGTTTAGCGAGAATCTCAACCCATTTACCTCTCATGCTATCATCGTAGACACTACAAACCACGAGGTTGATACAAGCCAAGGCACGGTAAACAGTTCAAATGCGATGGAAGTGGATGTCACACCACTTCTCTTGCGTGCTGGAACCTATGTGGTTGTCTGGCGCTCTCAGTCGGCCCAAGATGGGCATATTACTGGTGGCTCCTTTCTCTTTCGCATAGCTCGACCTGATGGCAGTATTCCTCCCGTTCCAAATGTCTTGCCGACAGGCCACTTTCCGGGAGCTGCCGGCAGCGGCCTGTCGGCGAATGCCACCCTTGATGGACCAGCCATTGTGCAGACACTCATGACGTGGTTAGCACTCCTGGGTATGACGGTGTGGGTTGGGGGTCTCTGTTGGGAAACCTGGATTCTTCCTCCTACAAAGCGATGTGATCCTGACGTGGCTGTGGTATCACGACAGGCTCGTCGTCGCTTTCGTTATCTGGCCTTCTCTGCGTTGATTCTGGTCCTGTTCAGCGATATCGGCATTGTCCTTGGACAAGCTGCGGAGCTTGCCGGAGCATGGTCAGGCAGTTTCTCTCTCCCAATCGTGCGAGCAGTTCTCTTTGGGAGCTACTTTGGGACGGTGTGGTGGCTTCGTCAAGGGATTGCTCTTCTGGCACTCCTCGTCCTACTCCTGGCACGGAGGTCTAATCGATCAAAGCGATACAAACAAATATCTAGAAAAAACAGAGAAACGGGAGAAGCATCATTTCATAGCGAGATGGGTACAATCCCCAATTGGTGGAGTATTGTTCTGCAGACATTCATACAGCTCATCGCTTTGCCATATCATCTCGTTGCAGGATGGCGTGCCCGTTCGCGGATTGGACGGCTCGAAGTGTTGCTAGGCGGCGCACTCATTTTGGCATTCGCGCTCTCTGGTCACGCAGCCGCAGTGCCTTCCTCGCAGCTTGCATATGCCTTGAGTATCGATTTACTTCACCTGATCTGTACAGCCACCTGGGTTGGCGGTCTGCTCTATCTTGGTGTGGTCTTCGTTCCGGTACTCTCATCCCTTACCAGAGTACAGCAAGCTCGTGTGATCGCTCTTGGGCTGCCAGAGTTCAGTGCTGCGGCCATCGTCAGTGTCCTCATTCTCGCCTCCACAGGCTTTTTGAATACGACGATTCACGTAACCGCTCCTGTACAATTGCTGACAACGCTTTATGGGCGTATCCTAACCATCAAAATCATGCTCTTTCTCGCTATGGTTTGCATGAGCACTTATCACGCCTTCTTCCTAAGGACACGCTTGGTACGAGCGTTGACACAATCACCTGTCCAACCAACAGCAATGGCCTCTAGTTCCCCTACTGCAAAAGGAAAAGTATCTCGGGCTGATAAGCAGGACAATCAAGAGGGCACTTCTCTGCATTACAGAGCACAGGTGAATATATTCACGAGAAACATTGTGCAGTGGGTCCAACGTGAGGCGATCATTGGGAGCGCTATTCTGCTCTGCGTTGCCTTTCTAGGAGCATCCGCTGGAACGCTGGCTCCGACATCACCGACAACGGCGACCAAAACGGGTCAAGCTTCTGGCCCATTCCTTCAAACGCAATCTGTCCAGGGGTACAGGGTGACCTTGAAAGTTGCGCCGGACACCTTTGGAACCAATACCTTCACCGTGACTGTTGCTGACATCCAAGGACATCCAGTGCAAGGGGCCGCAGTGCTGGCTGAAATCACGATGTTAGATATGGATATGGGAACTGATGCGCTCCAGTTACCGGCTGTCCCCACATCTGCGGGCACCTTCAATGGTCAAGGTGAGTTAACAATGGCAGGACACTGGCAGGTGCGATTGAGGATTCTTCCACCAAAGAAGAAGACCTTCGTCATGCTTGTCTTCTCATTTGCAACCAGATGAAATGTGCCTCGCTGATCAAATGCACTTAATCAAGTTTTGATCTGGTCGTACTGGAATCTGCATACGCAACCTGAGCAGTTTCATATGCACTGACAGCGGCTTTCTTTTCGGCAATTTCGTGCTCCAGAGCCTCCAATTCCGATTTTCTCTGCTCTAACAGCTCTTGCACTTCTTTGTCTTTAATTCCATTTTGCACATTTTTCTCTAATTCGCGCATTCCTTTCTTGAAGGAGGTGATACTTTTCCCAATTGCTGCTCCCATTTCTGGCAATTTCTTTGGACCAAAGATCAAGAGGGCAATGGCTAAAAGGATTAGAAGGTCAGGTAGATGGAGTCCGAGTGGCATATCGTGTATCCTTTCTTATGCCTCTGCTGTCTCTTCCTTGACAAAGATATGAATGAAGATGATGGTCAATTCATAGAGAAGTGACATGATCGCGCTCACAATAATCGGGCTATAGAAGTCTGCACCTGGTGTTGCAAAAGTACTTGCAACCCACATCCCGAAATGAGCCACCGCACGCTTTTTTTGCAGTGTCCCTTTTGAGATAACACCAACTTTTGTCAGGAAGGTCAGCACTAACGGCAACTCGAAGATAAGGCCAAAGATCAAGATAAAGACGGCAACGAAGCGAAAGTAATTACTTGCCCCCAGCATTGGTGAGTAGCTATCGGCGGTAAAAGTTGCCAACCATTGGACTGGGTAGCGTAAAATGATATAGCCAAGTGTGATACCCACCAGGAAAAGGACGAGACCAATAAAGACGAACGGCACAGCGTTCTTCTTTTCATGCTCATAGAGTCCTGGAGCAATGAATGCCCACGTTTGGTAGAGCAGGACAGGCAGCGCGAGGATGATGCCAGCAACAATTGAGATCAGCAGATCGGTCGTGATACCTTCCATCAGGCTCATAACGACAAGCGGGTGCATGCCTTTCATACCCGCAATGTTGGCATCCAGCAGTGGTGCTTCCAGAAGCTTGATAAGCCAGTTCCTAAAGACAAAAGCAATGATAGAGCCAATGGCAACGGCAATGAGCACTTTGAGAAGACGCCAGCGTAGCTCTTCTAGGTGCTCTATCAGAGTCATCGTGGTGAGACCGTCGTCCTCGTCGTCCTCTTGCTCTTGGTTCATGTCATTGAGTATCTCAAGAGAATCTTGCATATCCATCCTCTTCGCCATTGTGTCCTCCTGAGGCTAACAACCATAGCCTAAGTGCTCGTTCGTTTGCATGTTCATAATTTTCTGACCGTTTAGTCTAAGCGCTTTTTGATGTAATCCTCGACCTCTTGCACGGTTGTGATCTTCTTGGCATCTCTGTCGGGGATTGGCAATTGGAACTCTTCTTCAAGAGACATCATGAGTTCTACCAGATCGAGAGAGTCAGCATTGAGATCTTCGACGAAAGAAGCACAAGGCACAATCTTGCTTTCATCAATACCAAGCTGATCAGCAATAATTATCTTCAGACGCTCATAAATGGTTCCCTTTCTGTGATCTTGCCTTTGAGGATGATCTGCCGCAGAGGCTTTCTTCCTAACGAGATCACGCTCGAGAGTCTCTCGTTCCGATCGTTTCTGTTCGAGCAAAGTTTGCTCTTGAATTTCATCTTTTTCATCTAATTCGCTCAATCCATTTTTGAAGGCGAGAATACTTTTCCCGATGGCGGCTCCTGTTTCTGGCAATTTCTTCGAGCCAAAGATCAGGAGAATAATGAAAAGAATAAGAAGATCGGGTAAATGCAGTCCAGCAGGCATAGTTTGTGTATCCTTTCTTCAGCCTCCCTAGGCTCTTGCTTGACAAAGATGCGGTAATTTCGGCAGTGGAGAGGTGCAACTACCCGTCATGCCAGATGAAACAAGGTTATTTTTCCTGCCGAGCGAGACTTCCAGCCTCGAACGAAGCGAAATGAAGGACGTTTTACGAAACAGAACAGGTACAGCAGGACGTAGCCTTTTTCCTATCATGATGTTATCTCTTTTTGAGGATACCTTCAGAAAAGTTCATTGTCTAGGGGGAAACAGGGACAGCTCACAGAAAACTGGGTGGTCACCCGATTAAATATGGCTGAAAGAAGGAACAAATACGAATGTTCAAGAACTCCTTGACAGTCTAAAGATGATCAGTGAGACAAGGTAAAAACTGGAGTAACAGGGATTGATCCCCACTTGTACGTCTCATATTTTGAGTGGACGAGTGAAATGATAGAGGGCAGTTGCCCAACTGCCGGTCGCTTGAAACGAGCGTAGATAGACTTGGAAAAAGCAAGGTTTTGCGAACCCAGCGCCCATTCATATTGCATCTCGTTTCTATCACCAGCTAATATTGCTGCTGCCTCTTCCGTCTTGGTTTGAGCACTCTTACCTGATTGGAAAAAACGTGCATATTGGGTTCGCTACCCAGAAATAGGCAACGTTGCTGCAACATATGAATATGAGGAATAGGTAGCAAGAATATCTGTTGTCATATCCTTTGGCTCAAGAGGTAGCTCGACAAAGAAAACTGTCTCTTTCTCCCCAGGGTTGATTCACACCACAGACGCCCATGATGTTGCTCGACAATGGATTTTGCTCTGGTTAAGCCTAAGCCAGTCCCTCCCTTTCGGGAAGCCTT
>DASYAN010000083.1:0-6123 GCA_036501345.1 Ktedonobacteraceae bacterium | reverse complement strand
GAGGGAGTTATACTCTTACAGAGAAATAACCCATAGCATAGTAAGGTCAAACAGTGTTATAATCCTGTCAAGGCAGTTATTGCGGATCTTATATATCCATCAAGCGTGCTTAACCAACCTAGGGGAGGAAGGCTAGATGCGCACAAATCCTAATCCTGAAGAACCAACACATGCCCAACCTACGGAAATGCTTTCTAAGAGGGGACCTATGGAAGATTTACCGCAAAAGTTGGTACCATCGCAAATACCAACGCCACCAGTAACGGACCTAGAAGTAGTAGATATCGAGAATGCCGAGACACGCCAGGAAGAAGCCCGAACGATCCGTTATGCCATTGGAAAACTCAACGATTTTCTCCAGTGGTTTGCGGTCGTCCTTGAGATTACCTTAGTTATTCGTTTCTTCTTGAAGTTGATAGGTGCCTACCCTGGCAATCTGTTCGCTGGCTTTCTTTATGCTTTGACTGATATTCTTCTCTTTCCATTCGCTGGTATTGTACGCTCACCCACACCCACAACACATACCGATCAGATGTTTGAGTGGTCAACATTGATTGCCATGATCGTCTACTGGCTGATATTTTGGGCGATCAGGCGTTTCTTGCTCATTCTGATTTCAAGTCCCGAGGAGCCAATCAGCTAAAACGGACACCGTGTGGTATACTTTTTGGCGAATAGGAGGTGCCCTTTGGATGACTTAAGAATCTTCAGCGGGAACGCAAATCGCCCATTGGCTGTAGCCATATGCCGACATTTGCGTATCCCGCTTGGTGATGCTGACGTTTTCCAGTTCAGTAATGAAAATATCTTTGTCAAAATCAATGAAAATGTACGCGATCAGGACGTTTTCTTGGTTCAACCTTTCAGCTCACCTGTAAATCGCTCAATTATGGAAGTATTGATCATGATTGATGCTTTTAAGCGTGCCTCGGCTGCGCGAATCACGGCAGTTATTCCCTATTATGCCTATGGCCGCACGGATAAAAAAGATCAGCCACGCGTTCCCATCACTGCTCGCCTGATCGCTGACTGTCTTACGGTTGCCGGAGCTGACCGAGTCTTAACGATGGATATGCATGCAGGACAGATCCAGGGCTTTTTTAATATTCCTGTCGATGAGCTCACCGCGCAAATTATTCAAGCACGCTACTTCTCGGAAAAAGGGCTGGAAAATTTTACTGTTGTCTCTGCGGATGAAGGCTTTGCTAAGAAAGCGCGTATGCTGGCAGATCGTCTCAATGCTCCTCTGGCAGTGATTGAGAAACGCCGTTTGGGCAATAATGGTGTGACTGAAGCAATGGGAATCATTGGCAACGTTGAGGGTCGTGATGCGTTGATTGTCGATGATGAGATCGATACAGCCGGGTCATTGACACAGGCGGTACGTGTTGTCCACAACCATGGAGCACGTGATATTTATTGTTGCGCAACACATGCCGTGCTCTCCGGTTCGGCAATCGATCGCCTGAGAAATGCACCGATCAAGGAGATAGTAATCACAGATACGATTCCTTCTCCCGATCCAAAGCTTTTGCCCAATATGACCGTGCTTTCCGTGGCTGAGCTGTTTGCTAGGACGATCAGCCGTATCCATGATGGCCGCTCCGTATCTGAATTGTTCTGGTAAGAACCCTGCCAGGAAAGCCTCTGGCTTTCAAGAAAGTACGCTTGACATCACACATCTTTTATGCCATACTTGGCTCCCATGGATGACAACGGACTACTACTAGAGGTGACAATGACAATGCCAGGCGATCCCATACACCCGGGTAAATTTCTTGCAGACGAGCTAGCCGCGCTCGAGATAACCCCAACAGAGCTAGCCCGTGTCTTACATGTACCACCTAACCGCATTTACCAGATACTGAGCGGCAAGCGAGCCATGACAGCAGATACTGCCTTGCGCCTTAGCCAATGGCTTGGCACCTCTGCCGAGATATGGATGAACCTACAAAAGCTCTACGAACTGCGACTAGCCGAGCAGCAGGTTGGTGAGGAAATCAAGCGTACGATCCCTCGGCAGTCTTCCTTACTAGAGCAGACAACAAACCCGCTACTTTGAGCAGGTTTTAGCTACCATGATTTGAAACGCCATTTTAACCAAAAAAGTCATTACTTTGAGTTTGTTGATGTTAGGCCCTATCTTCCTGGCATGTAAGTAAACTCGTTAGCTCATGGAAAGGGTGGTAAGGGCATATGAAGCCTCTTGTAGCCATCGTTGGCCGACCTAACGTCGGCAAATCCACATTTTTTAATCGCATGATTGGCGAACGGGTCGCCATTGTCGAAGATATGCCAGGAACTACCCGTGACCGCCTCTACGGCGATACGGACTGGAATGGCCGCGAATTTACTTTGATCGACACCGGAGGTCTCGAACTAGGCCCCGGCATACCTGTTGGTCAGGTTGGTCTGAACGGGCAGCCTGGCGACCTTATGAATCATGTCAAGTCGCAGGCCCAGCTCGCCATCGAAGAGGCCGACGTTATCGTCTTTATGGTTGATGCTCGTTCCGGCATCGCTGGCACCGATGAAGAAGTCGCCGATTTGCTACGCCGTACAGACACACCAGTCATCCTCGCAGCTAACAAAGCCGATAATGCTGCACGTCGAATGGATGCCGTTGAATTTTACAGTCTGGGACTAGGTGAACCCATTGTCATCTCTTCAATCCAGGGAACTGGCACTGGCGATCTGCTGGACAGCATCGTCGACGCACTGCCTCCCGCCGAAGACATGGAGGAGGAGGAAGAGGAAGGCGTTCCTCGCATCGCAATCGTAGGACGCCCTAACGTTGGCAAATCCTCACTACTCAACGCTATCCTGGGTGCACCGCGAGCAATCGTCAGTGATGTCCCCGGCACTACACGCGATGCTATCGATACTGAACTTGAGTTTGAAGAGCACAAACTGCGACTGATTGATACTGCTGGCATTCGCCGCCGTGGTCGCATTGGACTAGGTGTTGAAAAATATAGCGTCCTGCGTGCTAATCGTGCTATCGAACGCTGCGATGTGGCTCTGTTGCTCATCGATGCCAGCGAAGGGCTAGCCGCACAGGACACTCACATCGCAGGCGCAATTCATGACATGGGCAAAGGCGTCATTGTGGTGGTCAACAAATGGGATCTTGCACAGGAACAGCGTCGTGCCGAGCGTGCAGGCAATTTTCCACATCCCGACGAGGAAATTGAAAGCGCAGAAGCCTATGCCAAGATCATTGCAGAAGGGCTCAAATTCATTCCGTACGCCCCCATTGTCTTCGCATCTGCAAAAACCGGCTATCACGTCAAATCGATCCTTGAGACGGCAATCAAAATAGCTGAAATGCGCTATCTGCGTATACCCACATCGCGCCTTAACGAAGTAGTGCAAGCCGCAATCCGCCGTCATGATCCCGGTGTGATGCGTCATAAGCACTTAAAAATCTACTACGCCACACAGGTGCACGTCAACCCGCCCACCTTTGTCTTTTTCGTCAATGATACTCAGGCTGTGCACTTTTCCTACGAGCGCTACCTGGAGAATCGCTTACGCGAAGAATTTAGTTTTCGTGGGACTGCTATTCGTGTACAATTCCGACCTCGTAAGAAAGACGATCGACTCCAGACCCTCCGGCATTAGTGCCGGGGTCTTGGGTCTAGTTTACCTATTGGCAGTCATATCCACCCCGCTTTACACTTCATGCCAATTTGTAACGCCTTGCACGCTTAGTTCCAATAGATCGAAGTGATCCCTGCTCTACCAGCTCATATCTATTACACGTTCTACTCCATTAGAGTATACAGATCCACGACCAGCAGCATCAACATCGAACAGGAAGTCCGCCGGTTTTCTTGGCAGCATGCTTGTAATCCACAACCACAGCACGCTACACAACGTATAACGATATATATCTGAGTATTCTTTACCATCACTCTGTCACAGTTTTCTATTCGTGAAATAAGGCTGCTCCAATTGTCATGAATACTACTATATGATATAGTAAACATCAGGTGCCCTATCCCGTTTCCGGGATGAGTCTCCATGCGCGAGAAACTGATAAAAAGGGCGGGGAAGTCTCCTGCTTTGGTGAGGTTAATATTATGCATTTAAAACTTACTGCCGCTGATAAAACCGACGTTGGGAAACAACGCGAGCAAAATGAGGATGCTGCCTATAAACGTGTCGAGTCTGCTGAGGAAGGGGATCAGGGCCTGTTTATCGTTGCCGATGGGATGGGAGGCTATCAGGCGGGAGAAGTTGCCAGTCGGTTAACGGTTGAAACTATAAGTAAGTTGCTCGATAGCATCTTTAAGCCCGTCTTTGAGCAACCAACTATCAAACTTGATCAGTCCTCTCTTAGCCCTGCGCCTACAGTTCCTGAAGAAGGCACAAAGCCTGCTGATAACTCATCCTCTACTGAGCATAAGACTCGCAAGTTGTCTGAGACCCAATTATCAGTTGCTGTTGAAGAGCGATTGCGAACAGCGGTCCAGGAAGCTAACAGGGCCATTCTAAGCTATGGCGAGCGAAAAACTGCTGCTCGGGGACTGGGCAGTACTGTTACTGCCGCGATCATCCAGAACGATCAGGCATATATTGCTAACGTTGGAGATAGTCGTACGTATCTCTTAAGAGACAATCAGTTGACGGCACTAACGCAAGACCATTCTCTGGTCGCCAAGCTTGTGGAATCCAAACAGATTACCGCCGAAGAGGTCTATACACATCCACAACGTAACTTGATTTACCGGTCGCTTGGTGCAGGCCACAGAAACATTGATGTGGATATTTTTCAGGAAACATTGCGTCCCGGCGATAAAATATTGCTCTGTTCTGATGGACTCTGGGAAATGGTACACCATCAAGACCTAGAAAACTTAGTAAAAGAGCAGAGTAATCCACAAGTTATTTGTGATAGGTTGATAGCGTTGGCTAATGACAATGGCGGTGAGGACAATATCACCGCGATCGTGATTGATATCAGTGCGCACTGAGCGTAATAGGCACGCTAAGCGCGTTTGGAGAAGATAGTCGTATGGCTCTCCCAATAGGTACGATCCTTGACGGAAAATTTAAGATTGTGCAGATTCTTGGTGAAGGTGGCATGGGCACTGTCTACAAAGTGGAACAGATCGGAACTCCACCAGGTATGCCTCCATACTACTATGCCATCAAAGAACTACTCATCAGTTCCAATACGAGTGAGGAAGATCGTAAAAGCGCTATTGACCGTTTCAATAAAGAGATTGCTTTGTTACGTGGTCTTAAGCACCCATATATCGCCGCTCTGATGTTGCCTTTTCAGGAACGTGGGAACTCCTACTTCGTCATGGAGTTTGTCCCCGGACGCAGCTTGGAGAAGATCCTAGAGGATAGTAAAGCTCCTCTGCAAGAAGAGCTGGTCATTAAGTGGATGGTACAGGTTTGCGAGGCATTGACCTACATCCACACCCGTACGCCACCTATCATTCTGCGCGATCTGAAACCCGGCAATATCATGATTACTCCCAATAATGAGGTCCAGTTGATCGACTTTGGTATCGCACGTCGCTTTGATGCTAATAAACGTACGAATACAGAGAACCTGGGAACAATCTCATATGCATCACCTGAACACCTTGGCTCGATCACATTCCCTGGTCAGCGGCGCTCAGCTCAGAATCCGGGCAAATTGGTGCAGACCGATGCACGCTCCGACATCTATTCACTGGGCGCGACTATGTACCACTTGTTGACTAATTACGAGCCCGATCCTATTCAGACACCCGCGCCGGGAAGCATCCTGGCGAAGAATCCACGACTGCGAACGGTGCAAGTAGGCAATAAGCAGATTTGTCCCATCGAACAAGTCATTATCAAAGCCATGCAGCAGAACTCGGCGCAACGCTTCCAGACTGCAGAGGCGATGCGCGTGGCATTGCAACAGTGCTTACCTTCCCAGGCAGCCCCTCCGACGGTCCAGATCCCATCGATGTCGCCTAATTCGACGATCATCGTGCAACCAATGAATAATCAGACAGCCACCAGTGCTAACGGGCTGATTTGTCCTAAATGCGGTTTTCATAACAGGCCTGGCGCCAAATTTTGTAAACGTGATGGTCAGCCATTAGTACAGGGTATCGCTGTTGCACCACCACA
>DASYAN010000082.1:0-8546 GCA_036501345.1 Ktedonobacteraceae bacterium | reverse complement strand
CAGGGCTGTACCTTGATAAAAGCGAGCCCGTACAAGTTCAAAAATACGGCTCATTGGTTCATCATCGCGACGACGAATTTCCTGGCGTACCAGATTACGCATCTGATCGAGCTCATTACGAGGAAAAGTAGAGGTAAGCAATAATTCGCGGAAGAGCTCGAGGGTCGCATCAAATTTGGTATTGACGATCTGAGCCCAGACCATTGCAACCTCTAGGCTCGTGCTTGCACCTTTACGAGCTCCCAACGATTCAAAAGCCTCATTAAGTGCACGTGCATCCTTGTGTTTGGTACCCTGAAAGAGCATATATTCGAAGAGGTGTGCAAGACCTTGTTTGCCCTCCGGTTCGTGGATTACGGCTGCATCTAACTGGAAACCAAAGCTAATCGAGCTGAGGCTGGGCATATATTGCCCGATCAACTCAATCCCATTGGGTAACTGGTGATAAAAGTAATTTGGAGGTAAACCCCGCTGATTTTTTTCGTTGTTCTGCTTCATCTTGTCGGCCTATTCCTCCCCTGTGATTTATCCAGGGGAGGAATAGGCCTTCCTTTCTTGGGGCTTGGGCACAGGGGTAACCCTCTGCCTTTTACGTTCTTTTGCTCTTTAGCGACCAACCAGGAGCGGAATGCTACCCATGTCAGGGCTTGACAATCCTTGACCTTTGCCACCTGTGTGAGTCGCTTGTTGGTTCGATAGGCATGCAAGCTAATGGTATTGCGTTTGCGGTCAAAGCCACCTACGGTAGACAATCCGTATTTGGCATGCCGAATAATCGTTCCTCTTTTCAAGCCAAGACTGCGAGTGGTGCCGTACGGCTTTCTCTCACCGCCTTTGGATGCTTGCAAGCGATGGATCTGCCGTCTGTGGAGTTGGGCACCAATGACGTACCAGAGTCGTGTGCAGGTTGGTTCCTCAGCACCACTCACTGATGCTGCCATGACCCAACTATCAACGGCATGTGAGTCAAAGGTTGGTTTGGACTTGCTCTTGGTTTTCCTCAGTCCATAGTTATCTCGCAGCTCTTTGGTCTGGTGACCACGGCAAAGATGAAGGATCAAACCCATCTTCGAGAGAAGCTTATACAGGTGCTCTTTTCCAACTTGAACTGGACTAAATGACCCGTTCCACTTACCGCCTTGGCCCTTCCGTGTTTCTGCACAAACATCCTCTACCACCACATCAGTGAGTGGCATGATCAATTTCAGTTGAGCAACCACACGGGCCTTGGCCTCCCATCGACTCCGGGTAGAAGGTGGTACCCTCTTCTTGTGGTTGCGTCGATTGTCGAACCGCTTGGGTCTACCCCATTTGCGGTGCCGCCTCGCTCGCCGCATCGTCCTACGCGTCTCAACTGCGTCTTTGACATGATCGGGTGCCTCTGCCATGAGGTTGAGCACCGTCTCTTTTATGCCAACGACACTGTATCCTTCAAACTTGCTTCCAGGATCGACACCAACAACGAGAGGTTGGTTGCTTGGCTCCTGCTCGTAGCACAGTTGCACATAGAAGAGGCCAAGTTTGTTTCGCTTGGGTTTCGCTTTGCCACTTTTGAATAAGTGGCGTGCTTTGGCTGGTGTACATGGCATAAGTGCCACCCCGCCTGTATCAACAACAGGTATTCTCAAGGGATTGCCCTTCTCCAGGTCAAAGCCTGGGTGATATGACCCTTCGTGATGGCAGTACAGGCTTAGATACTAGGTAGCGTCTGCTTCGGCGTGGCAGGAAGAGGCTTAAACTAGGGTGGCATTTAAGCATTCTTGTAGCCCGTACCGCTGCTGCTCCAATTGGAGCCCACTAGACAAGAACTTCCGTTGCGCTAGCCGTTTCGCAAGCCCCTGGATTTCTTCAGGGGTTCTTGACTCTATCCTCTCATGACACATCTAGCTAAGTACAGGTGGGCGCAAGTATGTTTCGAATTGCTTCCCTCATCATAAGGCCGTTTGTCATAGCAAACTCGGATCACATTTATGTCCAGGTGTACTAAGCACATTCTATCTATTCAGGCAATTTATACCTTAAAAGTACACGGTTGCCTAGGGTGTCGGGGCCCGATGATGATGTTTGACAAATGAAGGTGGCAATAATCGTGGGAAGCCACTACGGACGCGCTAAAGCGGGTCCCTACAGGGATATACGGCCCGCTGATGCGGGCGCAGGACGCTTTCGTTGTCCTGTTTGCCAGGCTTGCTCCAACGAGCTCATCCACCCATAATTGGGGGAGAGTTGCTCGATGAAAAAGTCAAAGATCATGATCGTGTCCGCTGCGACTGCGACTCACACGGCGATCCTATACTTAAGAATTGCTTGTACATTGTAAGATGAATGTCTGGACTTAGCAAGAGCGTCGCTGTCTTGCTATTTTGCAATGCTTGCGTAAAAGAAAGGCTTTTGTCTATACTTTGTGAAGGGCCAATCTGCTCTCTGAGAAAAGACCGAGAAAGAAGGTAGCGAAAATCCATGTCCAGTTACTATGAACGTTATCGACAGGGCTTGCACCGTGAGGTGTATGGTGAATTGCTTAATTTGGCCAACCCAATCTTAATAGATCTCTTAGGCAAGCGTCAAAAGGGAGCGATTCTGCCTGACAGTGTTGACCCTGTACAAGCACAAAACTGTCAAGTTGGTTTGACGCTTGCCTTAAAATCCTGTTGGAGAAACCCTGATCTATCAATTGGTGAGAATGCCCTCTCTGCATACATCTTAGTCTGATTCTTGCATCTGTGTGAATATGGTTGAGAGGCTCTCTATTATTGCTTTGTCCCTGAGTTTCTACCTACTATCAATCCAATCAGCGAGACAACCAATAGAGCTGCTGCAAAGATTATAAAGGTCCGCGTCGTACCCTGCTGTGGCAAAAAGACGAGCACTGATAAGAAGGTGCCTACGATACTGCCTGCTGTCGAGATGGCATAGAGCATTCCACTGGTTTGTCCAAGCTTGCCGATCTGCTCGACGCTCAGACGAATGGCAAAGGGCGAGGTACAGCCCAATAGGATAGTGGGGATGGCAAAGATGATGATGACGGCGACCAGGGAGCCCAAAAAAACGTTCAACGGCGAATTGGGAAGGAAGGTGAGTTGCGACCAGCGCAGAATCGGAGGGGCTATCAATGGGATGAGACTGATCAGGAGGGCTGCAATGGCAGTGATACCATAGAAGAGTCGGGTAGAGGGATGACGGTCTGCCTGATATCCTCCAAGATAATAGCCAACTGTAAGATAGAGCAAGATCAGCCCAATCAAGCTTGATGTGGCAAGCACTGTATCACCAAAATAAATGGGCAGCTGCCGCATAGCAGACATTTCAACGGCAAGCGATGCTGCTCCAGCTACGAAAACCTGCACAATAAGTAGCCAGCCTTGAAATGTACGAGGTTGTTGAGTATGGTCTGAGGCTGTTCCCTCCTCTAGTATCTGAGGATCATCAGTAGGTGTGGACATGCCTGAAAACTCCCTTTTAACTATTGGACATGGTATCTTGCCTTATTGGCGGGCATCTGCTGGTGCAAAGCGAGAGAAGACCAGTGGCTGGATCTCCAGTGCCTCCTTACACAGTGTGGTATAAGCCTCCGTACCCATTTTTTGTTCGAGTGCAACAAGAAAACGTTCAAGCATTGGTACGCTTGGATCGTGGACCATTTCTCTCATGCGCAGAGCGGCCAGCATTAGGGCCAGGGCCTCTTTATACTCGTTATTCTCATAGAGTAACATACCCAGGTTTGTAAGGATCATACCAGCGTAGTGTTGTTTTTCCATCGCTGAAGCCAATCGCAATGCCTCTGTATAGTAGTCTAAAGCCTGATCATAGTTTTTGTCATGCTGGACAATCAGGCCCATATTGTGCAATAGGATACAGTGAAGTTGGTCGTCTGTGTGTTCTTTGAGCAATGCTAAGGACTGTTCAAAATTCTGGCGTGCTTGCTGGTATTCTCCCCGCAGACGTAGCAGTTCGCCCTGATTGGTAAGTGTCATGGCTTGGCCCGCTACATCTCCAACCTGTTGCTGTATAGTCAAGGCTTGCTCAAAGTAACTCTTGCTTTGCTGATGTTCTCCAAGTCGGCCATAGATCATGGCAACATGACTAGAGACCAGTGCTTCGTCGCGGCGCATTAAGAAACCAAAGGGAGGCAGCATAGCCGTATAGAGTCCCAGCAGTGCATTCCATTCTCCCCATTGGACCATGCTTTGGTGTAGTTCTTGCTCGAAGAGCAGTTCACATGCGTGCTGCCAGTGTCTTCCAAGACAGAGGTGTCGAATGGCCTTGATGATGGGTTCCACATCAGATGGACTCTGACGTTGATCGATGGGGGGACAGTGCTTGGCAATAAGCTGTTGATAATATTGCGCGATCTGCCTATGTCCGGCGGCTAATGCGGCCTGCTGGGGATCGGTATTATTGGGAGCTTCGCTATTCAATATGCTCTCAACAGCAGCAGGGGGCTGATCTTCCTCAATAAAATGTTCTGGTACGTACTGGCGCAGCAAGGAGTGTACTCTGTAGCAGAGTGTGCCTGCCGTATCGTAGACAGGTTGGACGAGGCCAAGCTGGACGAAGTGATAGAGTTCGCGTTCGCATGCAGCTGGGAGCTGACTCTGGTTGCTCTGGTCAGCAATACCATTAGCCATGATTGCAGTGATCAAGCCTTCCAGTGGTGTTGGGTCGTTAAAAAGGCTAAGGATGTAGAGGATGGTGCGTTGGGTCATGTTAAGATAGTGGTAGATGCCGGTGATCAAATTGGCGATCACGTCCCCGCCCCACATTGGTTTGAAGTCATCAGCATTGAGCAGTGTATCGATAGGGAGCTCGCTTACCTGTACCAGGGTACTGAAAAGAACGAGAGAGAAGACATGGCCTGTACAGCGTTGCCAAATTAAAGATAGTTCTTCGGGAGCACACCGAATGCCTCGTTGTTGGAGCAGGGCGACACCCTCAGGCAGACTAATACGTGACACTAAATACGAGCGTACATGTGTCTCTTCAGTATCCTTATTTTCAAAGGGTGACTCGTAATTGGTTAGCAGGATACGACTGGCCCCAAGATCTGTTTGTAACATGTTGAGAAAAGCAGGAAGGGCCCCTCGTCCTGCGACGCCCTGATTTACCTCTGGGTATAGCAGTGACTCAAACTGATCCAGCACAACCAGTGCATTTTCCTGTGGCCGACGTAATGTGCGTAGCAGAATGGATATCTGTTGTTCTGGCTTAAGCAAGAACAGACCTGGTTCGTACGTTCCGATTCCGTGAAGAATAGCAGCAATCAAGTTGGGCAGAGTTGTATAGCTGTCCAGGGTTAGCCAGACCAGATGGTGTGGTGCCGATAAACCTTGCTGTTTGGCTAACTGCAAGCGCTGATAGATAAGTGCCGCTAACGTCGATTTACCTGCTCCTGGGCTCCCAATAAGCACGACAGAACTGGTGTGCCCATCGTTGAGCATGAGTTGCACTGTATTAATCTCATCGGCGCGTTGCATGGTCATCTGCGGATCAGTAGGTGGTGGTGTAGTTGCGGCTATACGGAATGCGGCCTGCTGTAATGGTTGTACTTCAGATGGATCAGGCATAGGTTTTCTCGCTTGTTCCAAACCTTCTAGTGGTAATTCCGAAACTGTCAAATGTGGAGATGCTCCCCCTCTGACAATGCGGCGCTGTGCTGTTACTTCCATGTGGTATTCCTGTGATTCTACCCGCTGCATACAAATAGCCCTTCCTCTTAACTTGGATTAAGTTTTTTGAGAGTTAGGAAACAAGAGACTCTGCTCTTTATCCTCCGCTTAGTCCATAGGTCAATATAATTTTGATCTTGTTTCCACTTGGCGTCCCAGCATGAAAAGAGGGTTTGCCAGCGGTATCTTAATTTGCGGAAGAGCCCTTAAGGACTTTTGAAAGGCCTGATAGCTTTTACATCTATATGCAAGAGAATGCCAATATATTATAGTTCCAAAAGAACTTAGTGCTTCATTGCACTCTGCTTTTTCGTTTGATTTGTGCGGAAGCCGCACAGGGTGAACTATATAGCCCGCTACACCCTTTGTTTTAAATACATCAGGTTCACATTTGCGTATCACATGATACGCCGCATTGACATCAGCATTGATGTACCACCTGCTGCTAGCAGAATACAGGCTACGCTTAACCCGCTTACCGCTGAACTCGTGCTCTTTTTTTGGTTCCTCTGAATCATACACTGCTATTGAGTCAAGGTCAAGAAAATTGGCTTTACTAGTATAACTCTCTTCAGTGACACTCCGCACGGGCTCAAGCCACGGCGGCTTCTGACACCCCAACGTCGTTGCTTTCCCGAGCAGTGTGGCCTAGCCACGGCTCGATTGGAGGCGTAGTGGGTTGGTGATATCGCGAACAGACCCAACCATCCTTGGGTGACTGTTCTGGGCGGTGCCATGCACGGTGCTGCTCTCATGCCCAGATGAAAGGGATGAATGGCCCACAGCTTCATCTTTTGGCTCTTGGAGAGCAGCAACACCTGAAGATTGCTCTTCCCTTTCCGTTGCCGGAAGAGTTTGAGGCTTTTCCTGGAAGAATATTGCGAAGCGTGCAAAAAGTCTGTTCCCGATCATCAAACTGGCGTTGCGGTCTGAATTCCCTTTCATTCCGCATTTCTCGCAAGACACCAGTGGAGCACCCATTGTATAGCCCGATGCAGCCTGCCCCTCACAGTAACGAGCAACCGGAGTGCCACAGCTTGCACACGTACAACTGGTATTCCTGGGACTCACCCGACTCGTGAGAATACCAGCGTTGTAGGCCTTGTACTTGGTGTACTTGAAGATGCGCCCTTTCATCCAGAAGGCTCGTTTGCTATTGCCTCGCTTGCTGTATTTGCCTTTCTCTGGTTTGAGGTTCCCGAGGTGCTCAAACACGACGATGCTTGCCTTATGCACCTGGGCAAACAGGACAATGCGGCGTGAGACCAAATGAGCGAAGGAGTCGTCTACGCTCCTGATCTTGTTCCACAAATCCGCATTGTCCTGTTCGCTTCTCGCAATGATGCCAGTTCGAGATCGGTTGCGTGCAATACGACCGAGGTGTTTCTTCCTAAAGCCGGATACTCGTTGTCCACCTCCAATGAAGAGTGTGGCAAGAGTCGAACCTTCAACATCTCGAATCGTACATACCGCTACATGTTCATTGATATTTAAATCGATGGCACAGATTCTGGTTTGTGCATTTGTCTTGATTTGCTTTTCTATTTTGACAGGGTTTGTAATCTTCTTTTCTACTGGTGTATGCAGATACCACCGACCGGATCGACACACCAGTTGAGGACTAGCAAGCGTGCATCCTTCCGGAATGTCTCGACCAGTGATGCGTACCTTGATCCAACTCCAACACGAGCCTGTCCAGACCTTGATCGTGACAGAGGAACCGACTCGCTCTTTCCACATGCTAGCATAAAGCGTAGCTGATTTGTTCCAAGTTCGTGGAGGAACAGGCGGGCGCTCATGAAATTTCTTGCCTTTTGCCTCTGCTTTCGCTTTTGCCTTGTTCCATCTCGCAAGATGAGAGAAGAATGAGCGAGCTGATCCAAGAGCTGCATTGATCGCAGCTCGTCGGAACATGGCAGGAATAGCTTCTTGGATGTCGGAAAGAGGCATGACTGGATCGGGGTTGATCTCTGTCGCGTGAGTGAGTTTTTCCAGAGCAATGAGAGCTTCTTTGTTTGAGAGATCCAAGACCTTGATATGCGCTTGGATCACATCGAAGTAGAAAGAGGCAACCCGATTGAAAAGAGATTGATTGGCAGCAAAATACGCTTGCACATCAGGCTGATAGTTGAGCATCTGCCTGATCGTCATCGTGGCTTTTGCCATGGGAACCATCTCCTTTCAATTTACGTTCTCTCCTATCTAGAACGAAGCATATTCAAATCTATAACATTGAAATATCCAATAAAGTAAGATCGTATGAGGAAAAAGAGCGACGAATCGTATGCTCGACTTTCTCATGGCTAAAGCCACGACGCCAACCGCACGGATTCAAATCCAGCGGCTTGCGGCGGGCTCAAGCCCTTTTCTGTCATAATGATCTGGATGCGCTAACTAGTCCCGTAGCCTACGAGATACTATTCTAACTGATCAATCAAAAACCGGGAAGGAAGAAGCTAGGAAATAGGACCCCTGTGCCCCACCTGAAGGTGGTATAGCAAGCCCCACAAAAGGGAGAACTCCTTCCTCCCCGCTCTAAAGTGATGGAATTCCTCGCCTGAGTTGTGTAAAATGCACTTCTCGGGTAGGCGCAAAAGCTCTGCATTGACTATTCTTTTCTAGCACCTTATAATCAGGCTACTTTCTCAGATTCGATGGCATGAGGAACGTAATTCTGCGAGGCGCAATTATTGGTCGAAATACGGAGGTAGGAGGGACCACATTGCATGCTACGTATTGTTTACATGGGAACACCATACTTTGCAGTACCGGCGTTGAATGCTCTTGTACAGGGTTCAGCTCCTGGGGTTGTCTTACCCGAGGGCTATGAGATTGTCACCGTTATTACCCGCCCTGATAAGCCAGCGGGGCGTGGGCGTG
>DASYAN010000081.1:0-13557 GCA_036501345.1 Ktedonobacteraceae bacterium | reverse complement strand
CACCGGGTAAATGTCCAGAATAGGATGATTAGTGATTTGCTAGATGTGTCCCGTATCCAAGCCAATGAGCTGTCATTGGTTATACAACCCTGTAGCTTGGCTGTAATTGTGCGTGATGCTGTCGAGGATCAGCGATATGTTACCCCTGAACGTGTCATCTCTCTGGGTTTGCCAGACGGATGGGGGGTGCCTATAATTGCGGATGCTGATCGTATTGGCCAAGTTGTGAATAACTATCTGACCAATGCGCTCAAATACTCGTCATCTGATGGCCCTGTCTCTGTGTGCTTGGAGCGTGATGGAGGTGTAGCACGTGTCTCGGTGCGTGACGAAGGGCCAGGATTGTCTACAGAAGAGCAACAGTGTATCTGGGAACGTTTCTACCGTGCCAGGGATATTAAGGCGCAGTGTAGTAGTGGAGCGGGTTTAGGATTGGGACTATATATCTGTCGTATGATTATCGAGTATCACGGTGGGCAATATGGTCTACAGAGCACTTGCGGTGAAGGCTCAATGTTCTGGTTCACTTTGCCCCTGGCACAGGAGATTTGATGCATTTATCGGTTGCTCTAGAGAGCAGCCTATCATCTGCAAATTTTTTTCTGACCTAATGAAATTAGGCCGTACAGAAAGCTATCATGTCTGTTCTTGAATGGTGCGCAAATGCTGTGCTATATAGCGTCCCAAGATATCGGTTTCCAGGTTTAGCTTCGTTCCGACTTGTAGCTGACCCAGATTTGTATGTTCGCGTGTATAAGGGATGAGTGCAATTGAGAACCGGTCATCTTTTACCTCTACGACAGTCAAGCTGATGCCGTTTAAGGCAACGAATCCTTTAGACACGATATATGGACGCAGATGAACAGGCAAGGCAAATTCGACTGACAGGCCAATACCGTCCTCCTGAATAGAGAGGACCGGAATGCATGCCTCGACATGGCCTTGGACCATGTGACCACCAATACGCCCGTTTGCCGCAAGAGAGCGCTCAAGATTAACTTTTGCTTCCAATTGTAAGCTACCAAGATCGGTACAACGTAGAGTCTCGGGCATTACATCTACCCTGAACCAGCTATCTCCCAGCTCGGTAACAGTAAGGCAGACGCCGTCGACGGCGATGCTATCCTTAATTGCAAGATCATCGAGTACTTGGTTGGCCTCGATGACGAGATCTGTTGGATTACAATGCTTGACTGTGCCTATTTCTTCAACAATACCTGAATACATGCTAACCCTCCTGCTGATTTTTCTTATGCTTGAATTTCTGTATTGTTTGAGCCATTTCTATTGCCGTTTCAGCACACTCTCGGCCTCGTTCCACCCGCTCTTTAGCTTGCTGCTGGTTTTCTGCACATATCACACCAAAGACGATAGGAACCCCTGTGCTGAGCGCTACTTGTTGGATGCCTTGTGCTGTTGCATCTCCGACAACGACATCGTGACGCGTTGCTCCTTTCATCACACACCCAAAGCAGATCAGTGCATCGTAGCTATCATAGGCAAGCATAGCCTGGGCCATCGTTGCCAATTCAAATGATCCAGCAACGCTCACTATATGGATGTCCTCTGCTGTGACGCCTAAGTGGACCAATGTTTCCTGGGCAAGGGTGAGCATAGCGCTAGTGATATGCCAGTTATAGCGAGCAATGACTATTCCGATTCTGAGTCCGTGTCCATCAAGATCCGTGGGTGGTAGAAGTGCAGGTGGATATGCCATTATGGCTGTTTCCCTTTCTTTGTAGTATATCTGCGTCAAGTGAAGTATACAGTGTGGTAAGCATATGCCCGAGACGCTGCTGTTTAGTATTCATATAATGAGTATTTGATGTGTTTGGCGCAATTTCAATGGAAACGCGTTCTACAATAATACCAGCTTCTGTCAATGTCTGGATCTTATGAGGGCTATTCGTCATCAGCCGTACGTGGGAAATGTGCATGGTGTGTAGAATCTCGATAGCTGTTGCATAGGAGCGAGCGTCAACTGGATAGCCAAGTTGTGTGTTAGCATCGACGGTATCATATCCCTGGTCCTGGAGTGCATAGGCCTGAAGTTTGGCACCTAGTCCGATGCCTCGGCCTTCCTGGGGAAGATAGAGGAGTAATCCTTGTCCCTCTGCGGCAATAATTTGTAAGGCACTATGGAGTTGTGCCTGACAGTCACAGCGTTGGGAGCCGAAGATGTCTCCGGTGGCACAGGCCGATTGGAGGCGTAGGAGTGGTGGGTGCTTCTGGAACTCCTTGAGATCGCCCAGTACCAGGGCGAGGTAGTGTTGTCCTGTTGCTATTTCCTGGTAATCGAGCAGCTGAAAGGTGGCTATGGGAGTAGGCAGTTGTATCTCTGCGATCAGGCTGACGGTATGTTCCTGGCGATAGCGTGCAATAGTATCGACCGAAATAATACCTATGTTCCACTGGCGAGCCATCTCAAGTAGGACCTCACCATGAGCGGTTTCGCCATTGGCATCGAGAATCTCGCAAATGACCGCGCCCGGTTCCAGTCCTGCAATACGCATCAGATCGACTGATGCCTCGGTATGCCCCCGTCGCTCCAATGTGCCTCCTGGGCGTGCACGCAATGGGAAGGTATGTCCGGGTTGTGCTAGATCGTGGGGTTTGGTCATTGGATTAATCAGCGTGCGAATGGTTGTGGCCCGATCACGTGCAGAGATCCCTGTTGTGGTTGTATAGCGAGCATCTACGGAGTTGGTGAATGCCGTCCCTTGTAGTGGTTCTTGCTTGTGCTCCGCCAGGGGGATGTGTAACGTATCCAATCGCTCGCCTGAAAGCGCAACGCAAATGAGACCACATGCATGATGAGCAAAAAAGTTGATGGCCTCTGGTGTTGCGAATTGCGCTGCCAAACAAAGATCCGCTTCGTTCTCACGGCTCTCGTCATCGCAAATGATTACCATTCTACCAGCACGCAACTCGCCTACGGCTTCAGGGATGGATAGGGCACAGTTCACTGTATCATGCACTGCTTCTTGTCCTTTCAGTATAGCATAGAAGATGGATACGAAGCAGGTTGAAGGAACGCGATGGGAGCAGAAGGCAGGCATCTCCTGAAAAATACAGGCTAGTCTGCTAGCGTGCAAAGACGTTTGAGACGTATGATCAGAGGAAATACCACAAAGAGGTATTTTCTAGGTAAGACCATATCGCAGTGTCTTCTCCCATCCGGACTATACCGTCGGCTCTGGAACTTCCCCAGATCCACCGTTGCATTGCAACGGGTTGCGGGCTCTACCGCCGATCGGGAATTGGGAATGCTGATGCGCTCCCTCACCCTGCCCCGAAGACATATTTAGTATGAACTTTTTCTTTTCTATATAGAAAATAGCGTAAAAGTAAGGCACTTGTCAAGCCATTATGGACTATGGAGGTCAGTTCCATGTGCTTGTGACCTCGGGCGTATGTTGTAATATGAGAGGAGGCTATGCCTGTATCAAGAATTGACCGTAGTGTTTTTTCTATCAGGGAGGACTGCTATGAGGTATTTTAAGTTTTACGAGCAACGAATCAGCTTTTTACGGTTTCTTAGAGGGAAGCGAATAACTACCACTGCTCTCATTCTCTGTGTTGCTGGTATGCTCACTGCTTGTGGGTCAGCGGCAACAGGACCAGTGCAACGCTTGACCAAGACTCCAATGCCTACGCTAGTTCCAACTCCAACGACACAGCCAACAGCGGTGCCAACTCCTTTGCCCACTGTGCCCCCTACTCAACCTCCGGCAGCACCAGCCATCCTTGATCTACAACCGGCATCAATGAGTCTGCTCGGACATCGCGACTGTCAGAAAACCACAGCCTATATTTGCTTGGCCAGAGTGCTTTCTAGAGCGAGCAACCAGAGCTATCTGAATTGGAGCTCATACACAGATGTCCCAGGCCAGATTGTCTTCAATCCGTCTAGTGGTAGTCTGCCCCCTGGTCAAAGTGTAGTTGTGACGATCACCGTGCCACTCAATGCCTGTACACCCGGTTTGTTTTATTTTCGAGGTCCCATCAATACGCACACCATCACCTGGGCTTGCTGATCGAAATGTTTCGCTTGGTATCATATAGCCCAAGTGCAGAAAAAGAATAGAGTGATAACTGTCCCTCTTTTCCCCTGGGCGGAAGGTGCGACCTTCTGTTACACTCTACTTGACGGCAATTTGTCTTCCTCGGTGATGCCTGCCCTATAAGTCAGCTACCTGAGGAATACTACACTATTTACTGTGCTCTATCTTTGCAGTTTTTGAACTGAGCTCAAGAGAAGGAAGCTATAGAAAGTTGTCCCCCTTTTCCCTCCAAGTTGTCCCTCTTTTTCCCTGGCTGAAAAGCTTGTGCATCAAGTATTCTTAAGACAGGAGCCTGGAAAATGAGAAGATAGAGACAGCAGCATTTGGAAGGATTGAACCAGCATACATGTCATTAGTTCACTCATTATTGATGACTCAATCCTTCAGCAAACAGCTGTAGAACTTATCCAGAAACTTTACTGAAGATACTTGCATTCAGCAGCAAAATCAGGCTAACTGGATAAGCTCTTAGATAAGAGAAAAGGAGACTACCATGAAGCAGAGTTCCCTTGACAAGCTTGGAGGACCACTGGCAGCGAGAGTTGCTTGTCTGCTCCTTCTTATTGCCGTCGTTGGAGTACTCTTGATCATTCCCTCGGTTTCTTTTGCCAAGCCAAGCGTAGGAAAGCAACCGAGTGCAACCACAGCTGTTTTCGTAGATATTAGCCAACATCCTGCCGGGAAGCCCATTTTTCCGCATGATATCAAGCGCAAAGACCTTAAGGTAGGAGATACTCTCGACCTCACAGTGAACGGGAAAGTTGCAGCTGGTAAGTACACAGGCCCCAACGCGGTAGCTACTAATGGCCAGAGCTTGAAGCTTGCGTTTACGAATAACATCAAGGTACCACCTATCCTTGATTTGCAACCATTGTCAATGAGTTTTATCGGAAGTCGCGACTGCCAGAAAAACGCGCAAAACACGGCATTTGTATGCCTTGCCAAAGTGTCTTCTAGAAATACTGCTCAGGGCAATCTAAATTGGATTGCGTACGTGGACTTTCCAGGCCATGTTGTCTTTAATCCCCCTAATGGGAGTCTTCCTCCGGGTAAAAGTGTGACGGTAGCGGTCTCAATACCACTCAATGCCTGTACACCCGGTTTATTCTATTTCCAAGGTCTCAAAAATACGCATACTATCACTTGGGCCTGCCAGCCAAAAGGTTGAGTCAGTACCACATAGGCCAAGTATAGAAGAGGGATACAAAGTGGACCTTGTCACAGGTACTCATAGTATTCCAAGAGGATAGTCTAAGGGGCGTTCTGCTTGTGCTGGTGGCCATACGACCCTGCGTTGACCTTGTTGCCACTGGACAGTGAGAACCTGATGGCCGATCTGTAAACCGTTATCAGGGTCAATGCGAAAATCTCCGTACAGTGTGCGGCAGGCTAGTTGGTGAGCAGTTGCAAGCTGTTTGGTGTCCTCGCATATCCCGCAGTCTCGCAGGCATCGTGCGCATAGCAAGCCTGCGGCAAAAGCCTGGGTTGCGGGGTAGGAGGCATCTTCTCCTGTCATATGGCGATACTTTGTCACAAACCAGTCAGCCGTTGGTCCCTCATCTGGTTCAAGGGTGGCATTGGGCATCCACTGAGTTGGCCCCAACAATCCTTCACGTAGTTCTCCCAATGTGGCGAGCACTTGATCGACCCCTGCTCCGATAAATGCCGTAGCACGCCAGGGAAGCCTCAGTACAAGTGGAGCTATCGCCAACTCGTCGGCAAAACTGCCTGCCACAAGCAAAACATCTGCGGGAGGTAAGAAGATTTCTTCGTTTTGGATATGAGAAGGTGAAAAAGAAATAACTTGAGACTCAAAGTGCAGTTCTGCGGCAGCACAGATTGCCCCGATGGCAACATCTTTGCCAAAGGAAGTAGATGTATGGAAGATAGTCACTCGAGTTGCACTTGCGTCTACCGCACGCACTGCTTGTAAAACACCAGTGAAATAGGTTGTAGCAGGCGAGAGGATGTTGATCACCAGAGGGAATGTTGATTGACAAAGTTGAGACGTTGCTCCCCCATGGTTCCAGACAACACGATCTGCCACACGCATGGCAGTGAGCATAGGATGGCTCCCGTAGGGACCAAAGATGATATCTGGTTGGGAAGCGAGAACGGTGCGCATAGCTGCTGCCGGATCAGGTGTACTATTGTGGACCTCCAGCGTTACACTGCTCCATGGAGGCGGCAACTGGGCAGCATATTTTGACCATAAAGTAAGCCCTTCGGCACTTGCATGTCCAAACAAAGCGAGCGATCCTGATAATGGTGTAATGAGAGCTGCACGGAGATTGCTCATGAGTGCAATACCTTTCCAGCCGAAGAACGACATATCCTCATTGATAACCAGAGGATGGAAAGAAAGTCTTTCATCCTCTGATTGCTG
This sequence comes from Ktedonobacteraceae bacterium, assembly GCA_036501345.1. Lineage (GTDB taxonomy): Bacteria > Chloroflexota > Ktedonobacteria > Ktedonobacterales > Ktedonobacteraceae > DASYAN01. Next base: position 7,107 of record DASYAN010000081.1, on the reverse strand, counting down.
CTTAACCCATGTGGGTTGTGTGCTCAGGCTCAACAACGATAACGACGCGTTCGTCTCCTGGTTGATGCCAGGGGTAGGTGTCTTTTCCCAGGTACTTTTTCGCCATAGAATTAATGAAGTGAAGATCGGGGTCTTCGTCGATGCGAGCAATCTTACCGCGAATCTCAAGGTAGCGATAAGGATTCGTTGGATCAACGATGGAGAGTGCGATACGTGGATCTCGCAGCAGATTCCGATACTTCTGGCGATTTTTGGTTTGGCTGAAACGGATGTGAGAACCGTCCCAATCGAACCAGACAGGCGTGCTTTGTGGTTCACCTTTTGTCCCTAGGGTTGCAATATGTGCCAATGCTGTTGTATCCAGTAAATTGGCATATTCTTGTGGAATAACTGCCATAGTCTATTTCCCTTCTTTACATTGATGTGTTTGGCGTGAATGTGGTCTTTCAAGCCTTAATCATCATAACAGATGCCTGCAATGGTGTTGGTGAAGTTGTTACATTGAGGTAGGGCTCTCACTGACTTTGAACACTTTTACGGTGGGCTCGACGGCTGCGATAAAGAATGAGCATGCTTGCTGCGATTATTATCACGATAGCGAGACCACCCCAACCAATGGTTTTCACCAGGAGTTCCACTTGGTCGAAATGTTGGTGGAATACATGCCCCGCTAGGTAGCCCAGCAAACTGATATAACAAGCCCAGACGATCCCTCCCAGGGCGTTGTAGATAAGAAATGTGTGCCAGGGCATGTGGTTCATTCCAGCCAGGACTGCTGCCCAAATGCGTAAAAGCGAGATAAAACGACCAAAAAAGACTGTTTTCGCGCCATGTCGGTTGAAGAACATTTCTGCTTTATCCAGGTGCTGCATTTTCAGCAAGAAGTAACGCCCGAAGCGTTCGACAAACTTACGTCCACCAGTGCGTCCTATGTAGTAACCGATGTTATCTCCTATGATTGCTCCAGTGGCTGCACAGACAATAATGATGGGAAGTTGCAGGTGCCCATCAGTTCCAGCAGAGAATGAAGCCAGCAGAATCATTATTTCCCCAGGCAGAGGTATGCCAGCACTCTCTATGAGGATAAAAAGTGTTACTGCTGGATATCCAATGATGTGTAATGCATGTTGTAGTGTTTGTAGTGAGAAAAAGGGAAAAAACTCATTACTTACCTCGTTAGTAAGAAGTTAAATGCTTCTACGATGGAAAACAATAATTAGTTCATAATATGAAACAGTATATCGCATTGTGCAATCACCAGTGGAATTCCACATGATACTATGCATGTCTATAATAGGCTGTGTTGTCCGGGAATGTCAAAAGAGAGCGGACGAAGACAACTGCAAGCTAACTGTCTTCGCCCATTCATTTAGTATAGCCAGGTATCAATAGCTCACTGAGTATTGTTTTCACCCTGCAGAATCTCAAACAGGAACCACTTGCGTTTCTCTGTCTGGTCGAGAATTTCTTGTAGCACGTTGCTTGTGACAGGATCGTGGTTCTGGTCACATACCTGTATAGCATCGCGCTGTTCGCGAGCAATGGTTTTGTGGTCCTCGATGAGACGGCGCATCATATCTGCTGGTGGGACGAATTCGTCGTTGTCGTCTGGGATAGTCTGTAACTGGCTGATGTGCCCTATACTTCTAATCGTTGTGCCACCAACTCGGCGTACGCGCTCGGCCATGAGATCAATGGAGCCAAAGACTTGATCTGCTTGCTCATCAAACAACATATGATAATCGCGAAAGTGCGAGCCGGACAAGTGCCAATGAAAATTCTTCAGTTTTACATAAAGGGTGAAAGCATCCGCGATAAGAGGGTTAAGCGCCTGAGTAATGGCCTGTGTTTGCTCTTTGGACAGATCGGTCACTGTTGCCAGTGGTGCAGGCGTCGTAGTCTTGGTATATACCTGGTTTTTGGTTGCTGCTTTATGTGTTGTAGTCATAAATGCTATCTCCTTATCTTATCCTACTGTGGGCCTACTCGCGTTCAGGATAGTTGGCCTGAAATAACGAGACATATTGTCCCTTTGAAGAGCACGTCTCAACTCGCTCTAAGGTTTCACCGATTGGCCTGGATAATAACAGTGATTTGGGGGCGATGGACGCTTATATAGCCATGGCCTCTCGCAATGCACGTGTCGCAGCAACGATGTCTTCAGCACTCACCACAGCTCTAATTGCTGCAATGCCATGGGCACCTGCCCGTAGCACATCGGCAGCATTGTCGGCCTTAATACTGCCAATGGCGATGAGCGGCGTGCTATAACGACTCGCCAGTTCGGTTAATAAAGGCAAGCCTATTGGTTCTCCTGCGTCCGCTTTCGTGTGAGTTGCATAGATGGGTCCCACTCCCAGGTAATCAGCTCCGCTATTGACTGCTATCTGTGCCTCTTGTAGGTTACCTGCTGAGACGCCCAGGATGCGATCTGGTCCGAGCAATTTACGCGCCAGTGCTACGGGCATATCATCGTCCTGTCCAACGTGTGCGCCATCGGCCTCGATAGCCAGGGCAACATCAATGCGATCGTTGACGATTAGTAAAGCTCCTCGTTTGCGCGTTAAGGCACGCAACGCCAGTCCTTCCTCGACAAGGGCGCGTGTGGTTGCCTTTTTGTCGCGCAGTTGGATGACGGTCGCGCCCCCATCCAGGGCTGCGCTTGCCACAGTCAGCGTATCACGGCCAAGGGACCATTCTCGGTCCGTCAAAACATGCAGCACTAGCTGCGTTCTCAAGACATCACTCATCTGTCAAGACTCGCTTTCTGTTTCTCTGAGTGGAGTTTGCTCGAATTGTGATTGATCCCATAGCCAGAAGTGGTCGATCGGTCCGTGACCATGGCCTAGGCCTGGTGCATTGCGAATTGCACCCGTCACATAGCGTTTGGTTCGTGAGACTGCATCTTCAACGGACCAGCCGCGTGCCAGTAGAGCAGTAATCGCTGCTGAAAATGTACAGCCTGTTCCATGCGTATGTGGAGTCTCGATACGTTCCACACGCAGTTCGTTAAAGTGTGTGCCATCGAAATAGACATCAATCGGTTCCGCGATTCGGTGACCTCCTTTGATAACAACGTGTTGTGGACCAAGCTCATGAATTGCGCGTGCTGCTACACGCATATCTTCTATTGTCTCAATGCGCTGTTGAATCAAGACCTCGGCTTCGGGCAGGTTGGGTGTGACTACTTCTGCTAGTGGTAGTAGCTTGGCTCGTAGAGTCTCTACTGCCTCTGGAAGCAGAAGAGGTGTGCCTCCTTTAGCGATCATCACTGGATCAACTACTAAACGCAGTTGCCATTTCTGTACATGCCATGCCACTGCCTCAATAATTTCCGGGCTGGAAAGCATGCCAGTCTTGGCTGCATCGGCACCGATATCTTCGAGCACCGCATTGATCTGTCCCTCGATCAAGGCTATTGGTAAATCGTAAGCATCGCGTACCCCCTGTGTATTCTGTACTGTAATTGCCGTTATAGCTGACATACCGTAGACACCCAAAGCGGCAAACGTCTTTAAATCTGCTTGAATACCTGCTCCCCCACCTGAATCAGAGCCTGCGATGGTGAGTGCTCGTGGGACAGTCTGGCTATGTGCTTTCTTTTGCATGTGATCACTCCGTTGATTGCTATGAGAATCGAGAGCTGTCTCTGGATTCTACTCCTGGTGAGAACTGTTTGCTTCAGTTGAGACTGCTTCACTTGCTATATGTTTAAAATAGTTGCGACCGAGAAGAAAATAGAGCAGCCCGCTGACAATTGCTCCAATGATACCACTGATATCCATACCACCTAGCAGATGCGCCAGAGGACCCTGCCAGGTCTGTCCTGACCATGGTAAAGTTGCTGATCCAATGAATGGAATAGTGATTACAAAACCAACTAGCCATGCAATCAAGGCACGCCAGAAAACACCGCCACGATACCAATAGAAGCCTCCACGTCCTCTAGTGAGTTCTTCGGAAGTATAACGACCATGGCGGAAGATGAAGAAATCTATCAGCAGGACAGCAGCCCAGGCTGGTACCCATAAGTAAGTCAGGAGTAGAAAATCTTCGTAGACGCCAAGAAAGTTCGTTGTCAATTCAGAATATGTTCGTGCCTGATTGAAATGTGAGAAAATACCAATGCTATAGACGCATACTGCGCCGATAATCCCGCAGAGGAGTGCAGATACCCAGCGCTTCAGAGGAATATCCATCGCTAGGGCAACTAGTCCAGCGGTGTAGACGTCGAAGTAGTTGGCCCAGATTTCGCCCAGGATGACAAAAAGTAAGAAAGGGATAGTCAGCCAGGGGGGGGCGGCAGCTGTGATGACACTAAGCAGATCGGGATTGCTGGGATTGATCGTGGAGAGTGCGACTCCCAGAATTCCTAACAAGGCCATTGGTAGGCCGATCCCAAGTCCCGCCCACCAGGCGATATTTCGTGGAGCAACGCTGCGTGGTAAATAGCGCGAGTAATCTGAAGCAAAGGGGATCCATGAGGCCACTAACGCATAGATAAAGCTTGCTCCTACAACCATTGCCGCGATGCGTGGCTCGCCATGGATTGTTGTCGGCAGCGTCCAGTGGATCTTGGGCAGCAAGACAACGAGGAGAAGGACGCAGAAAGCCATGAAAGCGACTGCGCCATATTTCTCGAAGACATGCACCGTCTGGTGTCCATAAACTGCGACAATCACTGATACAATCAGCATCAGTGTAATCGCTCCTATGGCCACTTCCGTCGTTTTTGGTATCCCGAAGATACTCAACAGTTGTACTAGGGCCCAGCCACCAACGACACAATCTATGGCGAACCAGCCTACAGCCATAATCCAGGTGAATGCTGCAGGGATATAGGCACCACGATGTCCAAAGACACCACGAGCGAAGATCATCTGTGGCGTACCTGTTCTGGCACCTGTAGCACTGGTGAGACCGTGTAGAAGAGCAGCCAATGCAGTGCCAATCACAATCGCGATAGTGCTATCTAACAGTCCTAGTTGTCCCTTGACTGCTACTAAGATGGTTGGGGCACCGATCACCAGGGCTCCAGTCAATAGTGAAACATAATTAGCCATTGCGCCTGTCCAGACCAATGCCAGTTCGCGCGGTGAGCCATGCCGCTCGGCATCCGGTATCGGCTCCATACCACGCCGTTCAACCTTGAGAAATTCATCGGAAGCATTTTCCTGTACCTTGGAGATATCGACTTCTTGTTGCTGCATGTGTATCCCTTTCGTTTGTAACTATGGATAGAGCAGCTACGGGGCAACTAAAAAAGGCACTGACTTATTGCCAGTGCCCCTCAGAAGATACTTCTGCGAAGTGTTGCTCCTTGCGCTGGCATTATCCAGATCAAGTTCAGCAGTCGGTGGTGAATGACTTGACCACCCTCTCAGCCTGGTTTGCCCAAGCTCCTGCGCTACCAGTGTATTTCAATTTATTGCATTTTCAGATATAACATACCATGTACAACGTTTTTACGTCAAGGGTAAATTTGTACTGATCGTTAGCTATACTGATTTGTCTGGATGAGGAATGTATGACGAATAATAGAGGCGATCTCACAGGGCAAACTCTGGGGTCCTGTATACTGGAAAGACGGATCGGTCAGGGTGGTATGGGAACCGTCTATCTGGCACGGCAGATACGCCCAGCACGCAATGTGGCTGTGAAGGTCTTGTTGCCAAACCTGGCGATGGATAGTCAGGTCTATCAAGAGTTCCTTGCACGTTTTCGCCGCGAAGCGGATGTTATCGCCAAACTTGAGCATGTGAATATCATGCCAATCTATGAATATGGGGAGCAAGATGGACTGACCTATCTGGTTATGCCCCACCTTACTGGAGGAAGCCTGCGTGATGTCCTAGCCAGACGTGGTGTGCTTCCAATAGAAGAAATAATAAGCTATGTTGATCAGGTTGCCTCAGCTCTCGATTATGCACATGCTCAAGGAGTAATTCACCGTGATCTCAAGCCTGCCAATTTTCTTCTGCATGCCGATGGGCGGCTCGTACTAGCAGATTTTGGTATTGCACGTATCATGGAAGAGAAGTCTCCCGGAGCAACACTGACTAGGACGGGTTCAGTGCTTGGTACGCCGGAGTATATGGCTCCAGAGATGGCGCGAGGGCAGACGGTCGATTATCGTGCCGATATTTACGAACTCGGTATCGTCCTCTTCGAGATGCTCTGTGGACATGTTCCTTTCACCGGAAATACATCCTATGCAGTAATTATCAAGCATGTCCAGGACCCATTGCCTCTGCTCCACCAGATAAACCCGGCAATATCCCCAGAGATAGACGCGGTCGTACAGAAGATGACCGCGAAACAACCGGAAGATCGCTACCCAACTGTTAGGGAGATGGCACAGGCATTGCGCAATGCAAGCACAACACCGATCACCTATCCTGCCCATTCGAGTAAGAATGAAGAGCATATTTCTACTGTCCTCTCGCCTTCCCATCCTCTCGGATCACCACAACTTGCCCAGCAGTATGCCGTGCCACCAGCCCGGCTGCAACTACCAGATACTACGTCATCTAATCCTGCATGGCCGAATGTGGGTCCGCCTCCACCACCTCCTGAAGCGTACACACCACTATCATATATGCCAGCGCCATATGTACCACCATCACACCCAACGTATCAAACACCAGCGAGTATGCCTTCTGTTACTCAGCCAAAGAGACAGCAGATCTGGCCGTTCTTTATTGCTATTTTGCTCGTTGTCGCGCTTGTGATTGGTGGTGTCTTTGTGGGCATACAGATAAGTCGAGGAACACGGGGAGTAAATCCTGCACCGATATCTCAAGCGACCACTGCTCCCCAAACAGAGCCATCTGCCGCAGCGACGGCCCCACTCCAGGCTACAACACTTTCTACTTCTATAGCGACGACTGCGCCTACCAATGTTCCCCTTGGTATGTTGCTCTATAAGGTTACTAGCCCGGGACCCGGTTGTGATGTGGGAGGTGGGCAATGGGCAAACTTTAATGGAGCCCAGGTCGTTTGTCAGGGGGGCAGTACAAAGATAACCAATAATCCATCTCAAACGTGGGGGCTAGAGGGCAGTTTTCTGACTGGACTACCAGGACAGACCTATCCTACTAATTATGT
>DASYAN010000080.1:0-9770 GCA_036501345.1 Ktedonobacteraceae bacterium | reverse complement strand
TCTTTTTATACAATTGTATCAATTATATCACATACGTTAGTGAATACCCATTCATGAGAATCTTTTATGTTCAGTTGGACAGCAATTTTGTCCCGACAAAAAAAGAGAGACGATTGGGTGAGATCGTCTCTCTTGAAATTTCTTTTTCTCTACGCTTAGACGAGGAGTAAAAATGGATTTTGCAACAGATGCTTGATTTCTTTGAGGAAACGCGCAACTGTTGCGCCATAGAGAATGCGATGGTCAGCTGACAGTGTGACGTGCATTATCTCACGAATGACAGGCTGATCATCAATGGGCACAAAGGTTTTACGCGTGGCTGCAACAGCTAGGATTGCCGCCTGTGGAGGATTGATCACAGCCACAAAATCGGTTACATCCATCATACCCAGATTTGAGATAGAGAAGGTGCCACCATCTAACTCGGTCGCAGTCAGTTTGCCAGTCTGCGCTTTCGCTACCAGACTTTTTGCCTCACGAGCGATTGTACGCAATCCTTTGGTATTAACATCACGAATGACTGGCACGACTAACCCAGAAGAAATATCCACTGCAATCCCGATATTGACCTTCTTATGCAGCACGAACTGTCCATCTTTGTAGGAACCATTGACCTCCGGAAACTTCTCCAATGCCAGAGCGCAAGCCTTGACGATCAGGTCGTTAACACTGATCTTAATACCCTCTTCGGAGAGAGCAGCATTGAGTTCCTGGCGAAGTTTGAGGGCTTCCGTCATATCAATCTCGTTGCCAATGTAGAAGTGCGGAACAGTTTGCTTTGACTCCGTCAAACGACGTGCGATTGTCTTCTGCATCGATGTAAGCGTCACGATCTCTGCATCCCCCATTGATACTTCTGAGATACCAGTTGGGGCTACTCCTACGGGCTCAGGCTGAGGCTGTACAGCCGTTGGTGAGGATATTGCACGCTGCTCGATGAAGTCCTCAATATCGTCGCGCACGATACGGCCACCAGGTCCAGTACCCTTCACCTGGAGCAAATCAATACCATGCTCTTCAGCCATGCGCCGAGCCAGCGGAGACGCTTTGATAAATACCCCATTCGTGCCTATACCATTCTGCTGTGCCGAGATACCAGCAAAGACAGAAGGTTGCTCCACTGCAACATCCTTTTGGACAGCGGGAGTCTGTCCGGGCTGCTTTGTTACCGACACCTTCTTGGACTGCCCACCTTTGTGAGTTTTGGCACCCGAGCCAATAATTGCAATGACCTGACCAATGGGCACCGTTTCACCTTCTTGAACAAGAACCTGCTCAAGAATGCCTGCATCGTAGGCTTCCACTTCCATATTGGCTTTATCTGTCTCCACCTCAGCGAGCACATCCCCTCGCTTCACTTCATCGCCCACCTGTTTAAGCCAGCGCGTAATCGTGCCTTCCTGCATCGTATCACTAAGCCTGGGCATATTTACTTCAGCCATGCTTCACCTTCTCCTCCGACGAGGCGCCAAAGCATTAATTGCATCTTCCAGCTCCTGGACACCAGTTAGCGCAGCCAATTCGAGTGGCTTGGAATATGGCAATGGTACTTCGAGGCTCGCGACACGCTTAATGGGGGCATCTAGATAATCAAAGGCATCTTCTTGCAGGGTTGCAACAATCTCGGCACCAACACCATAGGAACGCCAGTCTTCTTCAAAGACAATCGCACGGCCAGTCTTTTTGATCGAATTGACCAGCGTCTCTCTATCGAGCGGGCGTAATGAACGAATATCAACGACCTCAACGCTCAGCTTGTTCTCTCGCTCAAAGCGGCTTGCCACCTCATGAGCAATTGCTGCCTTGCGTGAATAGCTGATCACGGTCAGGTCTTTTCCCTCCTTGGTTACCTTCGCCTGACCGAAAGGGATTGTGTAATCACCCTCAGGCACCTCCCCTTTGTTGTTATAAAGGGCCAGATGCTCCAGGAAAAGAACCGGGTTATTGTTACGTATGGCCGTACGCAGCAGCCCCTTGGCATCAGCTGGCGTTGATGGAGCAATCACCTGCAAACCGGGAATATGAGCGAACCAAGCTTCCAGGTTCTGCGAGTGTGTAGCAGAAAGCTGCTGCCCACCACCACCCGGCGTACGAATCACCATCGGAACGGGTGTTTGACCACCAAACATGTAATAGATTTTTGCGGCGTGGTTCAAGATTTCATCGATCGCTAAGGCAATGAAGTTGAAAGTCATGATCTCGACCACCGGACGCAGGCCAAGCATAGCCGCACCAACCGCCATACCCACAAAACCATTCTCGGCAATGGGCGTATCTACTACGCGTTTAGCCCCAAATTCTTTCAACAAACCAGCCGTAATCTTATACGATCCTTCAAAAACACCAATCTCTTCACCCATTAAAAAGACATTTTCGTCACGATGCATCTCTTCACGCAACGTATCATTCAGCACCTGCCGAAAGCTTATTTCAGCCATAGCTCTCCTTATCTCCTCTCCGACTCGACATTGTCAGGTGCATATATATAGTCCATGAGACTCTCTATCGGAGGGAAAGGACTCTCTTCGGCAAACCTGACGGCCTCCTCAACTTCGCGCTCTACCTGCTGCTCAATCCTATCCAAGCCCTGCTCATCAATTAAATGCGCCTCTAGCAGACGTCTGGCAAAAGTAGGAATGGGGTCCTGAGCACGTCCCTGTTTCACTTCCTCTTCATTACGGTAGCGGTCAGGGTCAATGACAGAATGGCCCTTAAAACGATAGCTTACAGCTTCAAGGAGCACAGGCTCATGCTGTCCACGGGCAACATTCACTGCTCGACGCATCGCATCGCGTACAGCCAGCACATTATTGCCATCTACGCGCTCGCTAAGCATATCAAAGGCACAACCTTTGCGGTAGAGCTCAGGCACTGCTGAACCCTTGTCTGCAGGCATGCCCATACCATATTGGTTATTCACAATGAAAAAGACTATAGGAAGCTTGTAAATTTTCGCCAAATTCAGAGACTCGAAAAATGGGCCTCCATTGGTTGTTCCATCACCCATTTGGCAGACAACAACTTCATCAGAACCTCGATAAGCAATGGCAAAGGCAGCACCTGTCGCGAGCGGAATCTGTCCTCCGACAATCGCATAGCCACCTAACAGGCGATGCTCCACGCTAAACAGATGCATGGAACCGCCACGCCCACGAGAACAGCCCGTTTCCTTGCCAAATAACTCGGCCATGACGGTTTTTGCTGAAATACCACGACAAATTGCGTACCCATGTTCACGATAGTTCGTATACACATAGTCCTTTGGCCCTAGGCCAGCGCAAAATCCAACAACAGTGGCCTCCTCGCCCAGATTGAGATGGCAATAACCTCCGATACGCGCCTTGTTGTACATTTCAGCCGATTTTTCTTCAAAACGGCGTACAAGTAACATTTGAGAATAGTAATGTACCAGGGTTTCTTGATCTTCATCCTCAGGCAGCGTGACGACACGAGATATACTCTTTACGATTGCATCTCGTTCATCTGGTCGCTTTTGCTGCTCAGTACTCATGGTGTCTCCTGATTTTGTTCCGAGGGGCAAAACTTCCGTGTAACTGAGCTCGATAATTGGCCTTTGGCCTGTGCTCATACAACGTAACTTTTGCCCCGACGGTTTTTTAACTATGATGGAGAAAACTTATCTAATCTAGGATAATTCCTTGCTCGTCTTGGAGCCTGTAATTAATGTCTTCACTGACCCGGCAGACAAATCCTACCTAATTGTAGCACGAATTGAAAAGGTTGTGGCATCCCGCAACCAAACAACTTATTTTCATGCCAAACGTAACACACAATGGAAGACATTCCTTGAATGGACTGACTTTCAAGAGGCATATATCAACATCTACACATAGGCAAGGAGACGACTATGTTCGATCTGTTTTCACTCTTCTGGCGTGGCTCGGAAGGACTCGCCCTGTTAGCAACCATTTTCTGGATCTGGGTGTTAGTCGATTGTATTATCAAAGAACCATCCGAAGGCAACGATAAGGTGGCTTGGACGATCTTCATCATCTTTGTTCCCTTGTTCGGTGCCCTGCTGTACTACTTCGTCCGCCGCCCCGAACGTATCAAGACTGTCGGACGCTAGTTAAGCAAGCATGCCTACATCATCGAATCAAATTGAGAAGAGTCATGGCTAATCTATGCATAAATGACTCTTTTCTCTTTTGCCTCTGTTATTCAAAGCCAATTATCAGTAGTATTTCCCCTTTCTGTATCTGATTTAAAATGACAACCTTAAATGTTCCTTCAACACTATCTACCTGCTACTCTCCAGTCACCTCTTGAGTATTTTCATTCTCTCTTCTATTGATTAGGCAGTCCTTTTATCTGAAGAAAAGCGTGCTACCAAGGCCTCTGCATAGTGGCCCACAATTGGCAGCTTTACTCTAATACCCTGGTAAGACAGTACCATCAATATGATCCAGAGAATAAAGGTAGGTGCTACAACGATAAAGGTTAGAAGACTAATTACAGGACTTAAAATCCATCCAATGAATGGGATAAGCGTAATAATTGAGATGACCTTTAATACTACCAGGATAGCGGCTACAGGCACGAATAAAACAATTGACTGAGCGGCATGGAAACGGACAAAAGGACGTTTTTTCTTAAGAAAGAAAAAGACAATACCGGTAAAACAGAAACCAAGGTAACTATAAAGAGCAAGCTTTCGATCGTTTTTCTCTAATGGCCCCCGACTAGTTGTAGAGGTGAAGGGAGTGGATGACCCAGAACTTTTCCTCCCTTGGCTTCTAAGTACACTTTCAGGGGGCTCATAGGCATATTGCTGCTGCTGCTGCTGTCCCTGGTTATCGCCAGATTGCTGCCCTTGTGTTTGTTGCCCATAAACATAATCTGGATCACTTTGTTGAGAACCACCTTGTTGACTAGCTCCATAGGGATCATCTACAGGATTTGATGGTCGATAGCCACCATACCCGCCGTAACTATCCGTAGAATCAGGTCGTTGGCTCTGGTCAGGATTTGTAGGCATGCGGCATTCCTCCTCGTTGCAAAAAATTGTGTCTACCTTAATAGTACGCCACAACTTACAAAAGGTTCAATGGGTCTTCTATCTATGTGCCACAGCACTTCGATTACATTACGTGAGGGCGTTTCGTAACCCCCAAAAGCCCTTCAGTGAAGAGCATACCCTGCTTGAATTTGGCAGAGTGAGGTAGAGAGTACTGCATAGCTGGAAAATGACAGAGGCTCTTTTGTTCACCTATCCTCTTTTGTTCCAGAAACGGTCCGCTTTTACCCTTTCAGGATGTCCGCTTTTTTGCACCAGATGTCCGCTTTGTCCCTGGAAAAAACCTCTTTTATCAGCTATCTTTAGGGGAGAAGGCTGTTCATGAGAGGGCCTTTTGAGTTAGAAATGCTCTCTCATTAGGCATACTTTGTATGCGGAAATTCGTAATAGAAGGAACTTTTTGAGTGAGGAAGAGCCCTCTTTACATCTAGAAAAAGTCTCTTGCATTCAGTACTCTTGAGGTGAGTGTGGCATTAACATTGGTTACTCGTCTTAGTTGTTTTGAAAAGCTATGTTTGAAGTATCACATGAAATATTATGCATAGCTTGATAAAATTAAAAAGGAGGTTATCCAAATGGGATATCAGCATATATCCGACAATCGATTGGAAAAGAACCAACATCTTACATCAGATGTAAAAAAACACGATTTTCTGCGACAACATATAGGGAATGTCTCTCGCACGCATGAAACATACTTGGATAATGGTAAGAAAATCAGTATAAAGATTCAGCGTGGAGTAGATGGCAAGCTTACATCTAACAGTCTTGAGTATGCTACAGAGGTCGTTTTTAAGGACTCTGACAAGGACCCTATAGACATGAAACCTATAGATAGTCAGTACAATGCGCCTGATGGATTAAAAATTTGGAAACTGGAGATGGAGAGGGAAGGGGTCAGTTTCTGGAGGTGCATTATCCCCCCGAAATGTACATCCCTTGCTAGAGAGCAATCTGAGTTTAAGGGGATTTGGATCTGTAGGAGCGGAGAATGCAAACTTTGGAAGAAAGAGCAAGAACAGGAATATACAATAGAGGTTTCGCCTGGAGAACATTTTATACTCACACCAGAGACCCATGCTCAGCTTGATAACCAGAGTTCAGAGAACGCGGACTTTATCATTGCAATGATACCTCGCTCGTCTCGTAGTGATGCATGGAAAAGGGTTAAAGATTACTGGCAGATTGTCTCTCGCACGCATGAAAGATACCTGTATAATGAGGATAAAAACGGAGAACCTCTTTATAAGAAAAAAAACCAGAATCCCTTCTTGGGACAGTCATTATACAGACTCAGCTTGTAAACGGCAAGCCTACATTTAGCAGTCTTGAGTATGTTACAGCTAAAACAAGCAAGGTCGTTTTTAGGGACGCTGCTACGAGCTCTATAGATAAACCGCCGAATTACTATGCGCCTGATGGATTAAAAATTTGGGAACTGGAGATGAGTAGGAAAGAGGTCAGTTTCTCTCGGTGCATTATCCCCCCAAAATCTACATCCCTTGCTGGAATGCACCCTGAGCTTAAGGAGATTTGGATCTGTAGGAGCGGAGAATGTGAGCTCTGGAGGAAAGAGAAAGAGCAAGGAAAGGAATATACAATAAAGGTTTTGCCTGGAGATGATTTTATACTCACACCAGAGACCCATTTTCAGCTTCGTAACCAGAGTTCAGAGGACGTGGACTTTATCATTGCAACGCTACCTCGCTGGCCTGATGATAATGCATGGCAAAGGGTTAAAGATTACTGGCCGACAGAGAACAAGTAAGGTTCATAATTCCGGCTTCTCCCTTTTTTAGGAGAAAGAGGCCATTTCGTAACCCCTCGCAAGCTCTTGAGAACAGGACCAAACCAGCTCTGTTTGGCAGAGTAAGGTAAGCTGACTCTTAGCTCATCTCTGGGAAGGAGACTCGCAGTTATGAAATGGCCTCTTACGTTTTAGAATAGGCTTGTCCATTGGCTAGACAAAAACGGAAAACCCCATTTTCAACCAAGAGGAAATACCCTCTTGATGAATGGTATACTAGAGGCAACGAGAATCGCTGAACAAGAAACCAGCTTTGTTTCGAGTAACCAGAGTGATAGTCTGCAACGAGATGGAAAGGCTGCTTTTATTATGATTAGCAATGATCTGCCCCTCTGGGAACCTTCGGTCGAGATGAAACAACAGGCTAACATAACCAACTATTTGCAGTGGTTAGAGCAAGCAAAAGGTTTGCGCTTCCAGACACGCGAAGAGGTATGGCAGTGGTCCGTGACTCATCTCGAAGACTTCTGGGCTTCCATCTGGGACTTCTTTCAGGTCAAGGCTTCTCATCCCTATAAGACGGTGTTGACAACCCACACCATGCCTGGTGCGTCGTGGTTCCCTGAAGCCAAACTCAATTATGCAGAGCACATTTTTCGCAATAGTTCTGATCAACGGCCAGCTTTACTCTTCCGCTCTGAACACCATCCGCTACTTGAAGTTTCCTGGGATGAGTTACGGCAAAAAGTTAGCGCGGTTGCCAAGGCTTTACATACCATGGGTGTACAACGCGGAGATCGCGTCGTAGCTTATATGCCCAATATCCCTGAAACCATCATTGCATTTCTGGCCTGTGCCAGTATGGGAGCAATCTGGTCCAGTTGTTCGCCCGACTTTGGTACTAATAGCGTAATTGATCGTTTTAAACAGATCGAACCAAAAGTACTCTTTGCGGTAGATGGCTATCAGTATGGTGGCAAAACCTTTGATCGTCGTCCCATGATCGCAGAATTGCAGCAAGCCCTACCCTCCTTGCAAAGAACCGTTCTGGTGCCGTATTTGCAGAAGCAGTTTGAGCCAGGAGAGCTGACCAATACTATTGCCTGGCAGGAGACACTCACACAGCCAAGTGACCTCGTCTTCGAACAGGTTCCTTTTGATCATCCCCTATGGGTACTCTATTCTTCTGGTACTACAGGCTTGCCCAAAGCTATCGTACAGGGCCATGGCGGTATTTTGCTAGAACATCTCAAAAACTTATCCTTGGAGATGAACCTGAAACCTAGTGACAGGTTCTTCTGGTTTACGACGACTGGCTGGATGATGTGGAACTTTCTGGTCAGCGGCTTGCTAGTTGAAGCAACCATCCTGCTTTACGATGGCTCCCCGGCCTATCCAGATTTGAATGCACTCTGGCAATTCGTCCAGGATACGGACATGACCTTCTTTGGTACCAGTGCTGCCTACATCTCGTCCTGCATGAAGGCCCATATTGAGCCAGATGGACAGTTTGATCTGCACAAGCTCCAGGGGATTGGCTCAACTGGTTCACCGCTACCGCCGGAGGGTTTCTTGTGGCTGTATGAACACGTCAAAAAGGATCTCTGGCTGACATCCATGAGTGGAGGAACCGACGTTTGTTCCGCTTTCGTCAATGGCTCAATCCTCTTACCCGTCCATGCGGGCGAGTTGCAATGCCGTAGTCTGGGTGCAAAAATCGAAGCTTTTGATGAACAGGGACATGCACTGATTGATGAGGTTGGTGAGCTGGTTATCACAGAGCCATTGCCATCAATGCCACTCTACTTCTGGAACGATGCAGGTAATCAGCGCTACCAGGAGAGCTATTTTTCTGTGTATCCCGGCACTTGGCGGCATGGTGATTGGATCAAGATTACACCGAGGGGCAGTGCGATCATTTACGGTCGCTCCGACTCCACAATTAACCGTGCGGGTATCAGGATGGGAAGCAGTGAGATCTATCGCATTATAGAAAGCCTTCCCGAAGTGCTCGATAGTCTAGTGGTGGGCGTTGAACTACCGCATGGACGCTATTATATGCCACTCTTTGTAGTCTTAAGAGAAGGTGTGGAACTAGATAATGCGCTCAAAGCCAAAATCAAAGCAAAACTGCGCACCACTATCTCGCCGCACCATGTCCCCGATGAAATCCTGACAATCCCCGAAGTGCCTAGGACACTGAGCGGCAAGAAAGTGGAGGTGCCGATTAAGAAGCTACTCATGGGCACACCTATAGAGAAAGCGGTCAGTGCCGATGCTATGAGCAATCCTCTGTCGATTCAATATTTTGTCGAGATTGCGCAGAAGCTGAGGCCTTCGGTATAATAGAGCTACCGGAGAGACTCAGAGAATCTCTCCAATCTGCTGATAGACATCCTGAAGGTTTTGTGGCGTGGCGCTAAACTCCTGACCACCAGTCTGCTTGGCAATCTGTGTCAGCGCACCTACGTCAGTATTACTACCATAGGCAATAGTGAATATCTTGATAACTGCCCCAGAGTCCTGATTGCTAGGAGGTGTGATAAGACTCATAAGCTGATTAAGATTCATTTTGCTCTGATTATCAGTCTGATTGCTAAGCACAATCATTGTTCTAATCGATGTGGGCGGGAGTTGTTGAATCTGCTGGAACTGACTGGCGATCGTGTCATAGAGCTTCACTCCCCCGTCGGCCAACATGCCATCAATACGTGAGAGAACATCAGAGCGCTGGGTACGTAGTGGTATAGCAATGCTAGAAAGATTGTTTGTCTGATCGCTAAAAGTGGTAAGACCCAGTTGGTCCGAGTCTTCCATGAACTTGACAAATGTTTTTAGCCCTGCCTTGGCACCATCTATTTTAGGGACGTTAT
The DNA here is from genome assembly GCA_036501345.1 of Ktedonobacteraceae bacterium. Taxonomy (GTDB): domain Bacteria; phylum Chloroflexota; class Ktedonobacteria; order Ktedonobacterales; family Ktedonobacteraceae; genus DASYAN01. Next base: position 112 of record DASYAN010000080.1, on the reverse strand, counting down.
CAATAGGAAAGTTCATACTACCCGAGTTATCTACAAGCAGCATTACATCAAACAGGCGTCGTTGCTTTACCCAGTTTGACTGAATCGCTTGCAGCACACCGATATCAGGGAT
>DASYAN010000079.1:0-3833 GCA_036501345.1 Ktedonobacteraceae bacterium | reverse complement strand
CTGCTCATTGATCTCTTTAAGCACAAAATGGGGATAGCCATTCTTCTCGGCTGCTTCAGCGTTCCAATCAATCATCAGTGGTTCGCGTTGAATGCTTGTCCCGTCCAGGCTGATAATGCTGACCTTTTCCGGTCGCAAGGTGACGATTTCGCCCTCTTCCAGGATAATGACACGACGGGTATGCTTGAGGATCGCGGGAATATCCGAGGCCAGAAATTGCTGGTGCTCACCCACTCCCACAATAAGTGGACCCGCACAGCGAGCCCCCACTAGTACATCGGGATGTTCACGACTCACCACGCCAATTGCATAGGAACCAACGATCCGTTGCAGGGCTAGTCGTACTGCTTCGGTGAGGTTATGCTCGGCCTCTCCGAAATAGGTATACTCGATCAAATGGGCGAGAACTTCGCTATCAGTCTCTGAATGGAATATGTGCCCAGCCTTTTGCAATTCTTCGCGGAGTTCGACATAGTTTTCGATGATGCCATTGTGGACGACGGTCAAACTGCCTGTACAATCGGGGTGAGGATGAGCGTTCTCGTTGCTAGGGCGGCCATGCGTAGCCCAGCGAGTGTGGCCAATACCCAGTGTGCTTGGACCGGGACGCGAACCATTTTCAACAGTGGCTACTAAATTCGCAATTTTGCCTGCACGCCGATGTATTTCAATTTTGCCTGTTCCATTAAGAACGGCTATCCCGGCTGAATCATAGCCGCGATATTCGAGTTTTGCCAGGCCATCAAGCAACAGAGAACTAACATCGGTTCCTTCTGAACCGACGTAACCGATGATACCGCACATGTGGTCGGGTACCTTTCTTCTGTTTGTAATACATGCTTGTATCACATATCACTGAAAGCATTTTATCCCGTCGTTACCGTCGGGTTTTGTCCACTTTCTTCTCAGGAGTGTGATCAACCCTGGAGGCTCCCCGCTGACTATCCGAACGGCCTCCTCCTCGTCAACCGTGGCTTCCTCCTACAGCCCGGCCCATGCGCTACTAATTGCAACAACATACCTATATATTAGAAAGACGCAGTATATTTCCATCTGGATACATCATTGGTACAGGTGGGTATCGGAAAGCAAAAAAGAGGGCAGTGGATAACTTGGAACTGATAGAGCAAACTATTGCTTGCTTGAACCTCTTTAATAGGTCTGGAAAAGGCTATCAGCTCTTCATAGATCCACTACCACAGAGCTTACAAGAATGACAGCGCTATTGTATATTGTTCAAGCCTCACTGGGTTGGGAAAGACTGCTCTAGCAACGCAGAGACTTCTTGCTCATCCGATAGGCAAGCCAACTGGCGGAGAAACTTCCTCAGCATCTCTATGTCCTCGATAGGAGCAATAGCTTGTTGAACTTGGGCTTGGACTTGGGCTGAGAAGCGGGCACCAGCAATATCTAAGATTGATACGCGTATACCCTTGATCTCACCCTTGATCTCCTCAACCTGAACAGGGAAATGTTGTGTGAGCAAGGCATAGACTTCTTCCTCATCCGATGCTCGAGCCAGTTGTGGGAGAAGCTTTTTCAACTGCTCGATATCCTGAGAGGGCGCGATGGTTTGTTGCACTCGAGTGACGACTTGAGTAGGGAAGTGATCATTGATGAGGTCTATGATCCCTTCTTGTAGGCCCTTGATGATCCCCCTGGTCTCACCCCTGGCCTCGATCTCGGCCTCACCTTTGGCGAGTTCTTCAGTGATCACGCTCTGGATCGTTGGATCCTCGGCGAGGAGAGGATGTAACTGATATTGCATACGTAAATGCTCCTTTACTCGCTTTTTGTCTTCGTCTGACACTGTTGTGGTTCGAGATAGCATTGTATTGAACCACTTCGCATGATCAAGAAACTGTGCTGGATCATCATGCTCATGCATTTCTTGCAAGGCTTGTTTGAGCAGGTCTACCGTAGGATCCTTCATCGTCGGCAACAAGGGGTAGAGACACCTTTGCTGGCGATCGACGACTTGCTGTGCATCCATCTTCCACATGCGGATGATGATAGGACGAAATTCAATGAATAGGTCGTCTCCGCAAGCGATTCGAAAAGGAATCTCTGGTATCGCACACTTGAAGAGAAAGAGGGCCACCGAGACGATGGGCCACTTTCGTTTATACTTGCGATAGAGATTAATCGCATATTCCAGCATCCGTGCCAATAGATCGTCATCTGGACTAGACTGCGCTTCCATGTTGATGATCGCGAGATACTCTTTGTAGAGTATTCAGTATCCCAGATCAATGCTTAAAGTGGTACGGTTTACCTCGACATTACACTCATTATACAACAAACCTTCTTGCAAACGCGCATCGGAGAGCAAGCAGGGAATGATCTCCCCAACTAGCTCACCAAACAGGGCTTTGAGCGTACTATCAAACGGCTTTGAATTGTTTGGATGTTCTTGCTTATTATTCGACAATTGTTTATTCTTACCCTCCCCCGACTATTGGTGTTGCCCACGTAACTACTCAGGACCATCGCGGATTACAGGACGCCCTATAAATTTGTGTCATATTTAAGAAGCTACGTTTTGATATGTGACTTTTAGTAGACACATTGAAATGTGTACCTTTCGTCTAGTATAGTACAAATGTTTCGCAAACACAATGGCAAATTGGCTTGATTGCAGAGCTTTCCAGTTGCCCAGTTTGCTCTCAAAAATAGTTGCGGTTTTTTCATAAGTTATGACATGCTGAAAGTAGCATGTTTGCTTTCTTGCGTCCCATGATTGTCAATGTTTGTTGTGTTTATTGCGTTATAATATGTAGGCGTAAGTGATTATCTTCGATGTGTATTATTTCTAAGTGAGGAGTCTGAGCATGGGTATGGGATTTCAGGGCATGGGCATGGGGGGTATGGGTGGTGGACGGCGTAGTGGTATGGCTAACTATTTAGAGGAGCAGCGCAAACGTGGACGTAAAACCGATGCCCGTACGCTTAGACGAGTAGCCAGAGCGTTTATACCATACAAGTTGCAGGTTGTGATGGTTATAGTGGCAATCCTGCTTACGACTGGATTGGGTGTAATCAATCCTCTGATGATCCAACGTGTGTTTGATGATGCCATTGTCAAAAGGAATTTCAATGGGCTGCTGATAGATGTTTCCATTATGATGGTGGTCCCCATTGTATCGGGACTGATCGGGGTCTGGCAGAACTACCTGAACAATACCATCGGGCAGAATGTCATGCGCGACTTCCGTAACCAGCTTTACATACATTTGCAAAGTATGTCGCTGCACTTCTTTACTGGAACGCGCACTGGTGAGATCCAGTCGCGGCTGTCCAATGATGTCAATGGCGTGCAGGGTGTTGTAACCAGTACCGCTTCCGGTATTGTGGCTAATATTGCAACAGTGGCCAGTACCATTATTGCTATGCTTATTCTGAGCCCCTTGCTGACGCTAGTTTCACTCGGACTATTGCCAATATTTGTCTGGATTACCACCAAGGTTGGCAATGTGCGACGCATTGTCAGTAAGGAAACGCAGCAAAGTATGGCGTCGCTGACGGCGATGATGCAGGAGACCCTCTCGGTCAGTGGTATCCTGCTCATGAAGACCTTCGGGCGTCAAAAGTATGCCCAGAAATTGTTCGAGCGGGAGAATCAGAATCTTACGGACCTAGAGATACGCCAGCAAATGATCGGACGCTGGTTCTTTATGTTTATTAATGTCTTCTTCTCGGTTACTCCTCCCATCGTCTATTTGATTGCTGGCTGGCAAATTATCAGCAAAAGTGATCCATTTATGACCTTTGGCACAATTGTCGCCTTTACAACGCTACAGAGCAGAATTTTCTTCCCAATTGGCCAATTACTC
>DASYAN010000078.1:0-4739 GCA_036501345.1 Ktedonobacteraceae bacterium | reverse complement strand
ACAATGACAGTCGATGTCGCAATCAAACTCCTTGGCCAGAGCGAAGGCATAGTGGACATCCTCCACGCCCATATCACGTGTTGCTTCATAATGGAGAATGCCGCCGACGATGTCACAACCCTGTTCCATGGTCTTGCGCATCAAATCTTTGCCATTGGGGAATGAGAGAATCCCATCCTGCGGGAATGCGACCAGTTGTAGATCGCAAATATCGCGTACTTCTTCACGTATCTCCAGCAACGCACGCAGAGCTGTCAGTTCAGGATCGCATACATCGACATGGCTGCGAATATGTAGTGTACCCTGTGCCACCTCCCACTGAATTTCTTCGAGAGCACGCCGTCTGACATCCTCATGTGTCAAGCTCGGTTTGCGTTCACTCCATATCTGGATGCCTTCTAGCAGAGTGCCTGTGTTATTATAGCGTGGCTGGCCTACTGTGAGCACGGCATCCAGATGAACATGAGCATCAATAAACGGTGGCACGACCAGCCGTTCTGCCGCATCTATCTCGCGTAGTGCATGTGCAGACGAGAGATCTTCTGTGATGCAAACAAAGATATTATCCTTCACGGCGATATCGTATAAACCTTGGTGGCGATGAAATCGAGCATTGCGGATTAGTAGATCATATTGCACAATAAATTACCTCTTGAAGGTATATGAATGAGCTATTGGAAACCCAACATAGCAAAGCAGGACAGCGATAGCATCCTCCGCCCGCTTCAGCGGGCCGTATAACGTGGTAGGGACCTGCTTATGATGTTTGACTTTTTCATCCGGCAATTCATTGCTCGTGTCGTAGGGGCCCAATTCATTGCGCCTGTGGGGTGGGGTGGAGTTTGCGGACATCGGATTAATGTGTCAAACACCATCAACGCCTCCGTTGCGCCCCCACCACCTATTGCCACCTTAATGTGTCAAAAACCATTATCGCCTCCGCCTCCCCCATGAAAAATTCTATAGCAGCAACATCGCATCGCCAAAACTGAAAAAGCGGTATTGCTCACGAATCGCTTCTTGATAGGCCTGCTCCATTAGCTCTTTACCCATGAAGGCGCTAACTAGCAAGAGCAATGTTGAGCGAGGCAAATGAAAATTGGTAATCATCGCATCGACTGCGTGGAAGTGATAACCAGGGGTAATAAATAGACGCGTATGCCCGTGGTAAGGTACGATACGCCCATCATGCATACTAGCAATTCCCTCCAGCACACGCACAGAGGTTGTGCCGACAGCAACGATGCGTCCTCCAGCCTTGCGTGTCTCATTGATCAGTTCAGCAGTAGGCGTATCTAGTTCGATTTCTTCGCTGTGCATTTTGTGTTCACTGACATCCTCACACTCAACCGGGCGAAATGTGTCAAGTCCCACATGCAGCGTGACAAACCCAACGCGAATCCCTTGCAGCCGTAGTTGATCTAGCAGTTGCGGAGTAAAGTGCAAGCCAGCTGTAGGTGCCGCCGCTGAACCCCTGATGCGAGCATAGACGGTCTGATAGCGTTCAGGGTCATCGAGCGTCTCATGGATATAAGGAGGAAGAGGCATACGTCCAATTTCGTCGATGCGCTGGCGCACGGTTAACACACTATAAGGATCTATAGAGTGTAGTTCATTTTTTTGCGTGGAGCAATTTATTGCCCGAGTGTAGGGGCCCAATTCCATTGCGCCCGTTTGGGGAGGATAGGGGCCCAATTCCATTGCGCCCGTTGGGAGAGGCTGGAGCGTTGCAGAAAAATGACATGCTCCCGGATCTGCACTCGACAGGGAAGTTTCCTGGCCAGGAATAGTAAACTGCACGATACGCCCACCCGCTTCTGTACGCTGCAAGATCTCAGCCTGGAGTCTGACCCCTTCTGTTTCGTTACCAAACTCAATACGAGCGCCTTCATGTAGACGTCGACCAGGACGGACCAGTGTTTCCCAGCAATCTGGGCCAAGATCAGGACGCTCGGTTAGCAATAGAATCTCCACCGCTCCACCAGTTTCGGCACGGCGTCCGAGCAATCGCGCAGGAAGAACCCTGCTCTGGTTGGCAATGAGTAGATCGCCGGAACGTAAATAAGCACCAAGATCCCGAAAATGATGATGCTCCCGTGTTCCACGAGTGCGGTTTACTACCAGCAAGCGCGAAGCATCGCGTGGTTCAATCGGTGTTTGAGCTATTAATTCAGTCGGTAAATCGTAATCAAAATCACTAATCTTCATCTTTAAAGATTCACTCACGCTATCCTATCCATCAACTTTCTGTATCTCAAGGTCTTAAGCCTAAATGTTCATAGGCCGCAGGCATAGCGATACGTCCGCGCGGAGTTCGCGCGACAAAGCCTAGTTGTAAGAGGTAGGGCTCATAAACATCTTCGATCGTGTCCGTATCTTCACTGGTGCTGGCAGCCAGGGTATCCAATCCAACGGGACCGCCGTTGAATTTCTGAATGATCGTGAGCAACATATTGCGATCAGTCTGATCGAGCCCGATTGCATCAATCTCCATTGCGTCGAGGGCAGCCTTGGCGACATCTTGAGTGATTATTCCATCTGCCTTGACCTGTGCATAGTCACGTACGCGCTTGAGCAAACGGTTGACGATACGTGGTGTACCACGAGCACGACCAGCAATTTCTTCGACACCTTCTCCTTCAGCTGGTACTTTGAGAATGCGGGCTGAACGTTTCAGGATTTGTCGGAGTGCATCGATCTCATAATATTCCATGCGATAGATGGCCCCAAAGCGGTCACGCAAAGGTGCTGTGAGCGAGCCGACACGCGTGGTAGCACCAACAACTGTGAAGGGAGGCAAGGTGAGTCGCAGCGATTTTGCGCTAGGTCCTTTGCCGATCATAACATCCAGGGCAAAGTCCTCCATCGCAGAATAAAGGCGTTCCTCGACTGGACGTGGCAGACGATGGATCTCGTCAATGAAGAGTACCTCGCCCGGTAGTAGTGATGTCAGAATCGAAGCAAGATCGCCTGCATGTTCAACCGCTGGGCCAGAGGTAGTGCGGATATTGACACCCATTTCGGCAGCAATGATATTACACAGCGTCGTTTTTCCCAATCCTGGCGGACCATAAAGCAAGACGTGATCAACTGCCTCATTGCGACGACGTGCCGCTTCCAACAATATACTCAAGTTCTCTTTAATTTTCTCTTGTCCAATATATTCAGCCAGACGTCGGGGACGCAAACTCCCCTCAGTAGTCTGTTCCTCTTCGCTCACATGTGCCGAAACGAGGCGCTCCTTCATAGCAAACTCCCGTGTGAAACTGGTGTTCTATACCTGTACTATCATTATATCAGAGGTGGCCTTCTAAGTCGAGCACCTTGCGGGCTTGAAATTGTTCAGACTTAAGTTTGCGCGTCCAGCGGTCACCCAACTGTATCCACGGTTTCTCAACAAGGATGAAGAGCAGCAGGATGCAAGGGATAATCAGGACAAAGAGCCAGCCCCAATATAGACTATAGAGTATGAAATGTTTCCAGCTCTGTAGATGCACAACAACCAGTTTTGTAAAGTTTTCGAGCAACAGCAGATGCCACATGTAGATACCATAGGAGAGCAGGCCAACCCAGCGTAGCGGGGTCCACTCAAAAGGACGCTTGAGCCAGCTAGCCCCGAAGAGAATGGCGGTGGTACAGAGGGCATAGCCCAATCCCCAACCGAATTCGCCAAAGTAGTCGTACAGTGCGAGCTTATTGGTAAAGAATGGCCAGGTCTGTGGTATACGCTGATCATATTTCCACGTTGCCATCACCAATAAAAGGCAGATGCCGCCAATAAACAGCAGCGGACTGAGACGGGGCAACGCACGACTAATACTGCTAGCGGAGCCGATGGTACACGCATAGATGAAAAAACTGCTGACCAGCATACCAAGCGCAAAATCTTCCAGGAATTTGCCATGCAGGCCAGCATTGGGTGCGCCATAACAAAAGAAAAGGAAGAGCTTGATGACGATAGGTGGTAGGTGAAAAGTCGTGTTGGGATGCTGTGTCAGGTAGATACCCAAGTAGCGCGTGAAGATGCCCCAGGCCATCACAATGCCCAGGCAGATCATCAGCGAAAATAGGCGTGCTGACGGCGTCTTACTGGTGAGTCGCACCAGCCAGGCAATGCCGAGTGCCAGGAAAGGTAAGAGCAGGTAGAACTGCCATTCGACTGCCAGCGTCCAGAAAGGACCATTGATCTGTTTAAAAGTGGTCAGCGAAGAGTCCATGAACAGAGTAAGAAACAGGAACAGATCGTGCAGATGATTTGAGTGCAGAAAAGATGGCTTGAAGAACACAATCATCAAGAAAAGTGAGACATAGTAGGCAGGCAGAATACGTAGCGCTCGCCGTATATAGAAATAACGAATTGAGGGCCAGTCTTTCTTGAACAACAGCGCTTTTGCATAAGGCATAAAGAGTAGAAAACCTGACAAGATAAAAAACAGGTTTACACCCGTATCGCCGCTATAGATGAGCGAAGAGAGTAGTGGAGGGAGCTTCTCAGGATACCAGAGACGTATATCTTGCGTTGTGACGAGTGTGATATGATAGGCCACAACGAATAGACACGCCAGCGCACGCACCCCATCGAGTGATGCAATGTTACTTTTCTGACTTTTTCCCTCCAGTAATGAGGTGAGTCCTTGTACAACACGCCGATATACGCCGCCTACCCAGTGATGGGCATTGCTAAAAGATTGCATTAGTGAACATTATACTAATTTTAAGTATTGCTGTCAAATTACTTA
>DASYAN010000077.1:0-8172 GCA_036501345.1 Ktedonobacteraceae bacterium | reverse complement strand
ATTGCGGAGCTGCTCTTTGTGAATATAGCGACTGCGTATGTAGCGCAGGTCTGAATAGGTGGTCCCTGGATCGGCACTGGGCAGACGTTTAAAACCCGTATTGGTCCCCAAACCATAGAGGCACAGGAGAAGTCGTCGCTGGAGAATATCACGGGGAAGCTGTTCCCTGCTTGCGACGCTCGTGAACAGATCAGGAAAGTCGGTGCGCAAGGCCGTTTCTTTGAGCATATCCAGCAAGCTCGTCATCGGCCAGCGGTTCCCAACGGCTTGCTTGAGGTGAGCCAGATTGCGGGGCTCAGGCTGAGGATCAAGTGGAGAAAGGCAAATCGGCTTCTTGCGGTTTGGCAAGAGCTTCACCTTGTTGCTGACATGAGACATCGCGGCGTTCAACGAGCTGAGTGCCTTCCTCATATCCTCTTTGAGTCCCTCAATGAATGTGTCTGCATCGGTTGGCTGGCGTAGTGCTTCGTAATAGGTGTCTCGCTTCGCGCTCCAGTCCGTTGGCAGATCGTTGTCCGGGTTCCGATAGCGGTTGGCTCCCTCCACCCAGATCTCTCTTACGCTCACTTTCTCCCGCAGTGCCTGCAACACGCAGACTTCATAATTGAGTCGATTGACGCGGCTTGTGCCATCATCGTTCTGTTCTACCACAAATTCGCGCCACTTGGGGGCCACCACTTCTTTGATGGGAATGCTTTCATCCTCTGGATAGAATTGGCGAGGACTATGGACATAGTCCTTGACCAGTTGAACGGCGGCGATCACTGGACGGAAGAGTTCGTTGTTGGATCGAAAATGGAGAATGTCAAGCAGTTGTGGGACCATCCGCCGATAGTGGTGACTGTAGGAGGTACGCATGATCGTTTGGACTTTTTGGCGAAATGCTGGACTTTTTGCCTTGTACTCCTTGATCACTTCCTGCAAGAGCTTTTCACTCGCCACCGGAAACACCACATCGCGCACTTTCTCGTTGGGATGACCAACCGCCGCTTCAGCGATGCGGTAAAGAATCCCTTCTTTGTTGATCACGCGCTTATATTCACTGAGATACTCTTCTTCAACCTTCTTCTCGGCACGCACATCAATTTTATGGACGATTTGAATGAGTAAATCCACTAATCCATCTGTAATTTCCTCAGCACGCATCACACATAAGGCCGCAAGGTAGGTCAGGCGTTTGGCTGGTCTGTGTGCCATCATTCGGGATGGCTCTTCGACACTGGCTCGGTTGCGATAGACCATCAGGACTTTGCGTGCAATACCAGGAAACAGGTTATCAGGAAGCATCAGTTCCCGAATACGCCGTAATTTTGCCATCTCTTCCAACATAGTTGCCAGTCCAACCCGCCCAGCGTCCCGGCGTATGTGCTCAAGCGTACTCGTCGTTTGCGCCTCTAGCACCTCCGTACCCTTCTCGATTGTCTCCTCCTGCTCTTCCTTTTCTTCCTCCAAAGATTTTGGAGAGGCAATGCTCTCCGTCAAGAGCAGAGCTTCCAAAGCGGCTTGCGATGCTTCGGGAAGGCGGGCAAGGGTCGCATCACAGAACTGTTGTTCAAAGGTGTGAGTTGCAGAACGGATCAAACGAGTAAGGCGATCTGGGGTAGGTGCCTCTAAATGCATTCGTCGGAACCAAGCATAGACCTGCTCTCGGAGCCGTTCCTCTTGGTATTCTTGTGGAAGGATCTCTGCAATGAGCCACTGTTGCATCTGCTCGGCATCGGCCACCGTCGATTCTCGGAAGTCGAGGAGCCTGCGAATCTCCGCTCGATGGTCTTTAATTGTTCGGCCCTGCCAGTCGTATTGCAGATACACTTCGGGTGCTACGCCGACTTGCGTTGCCACAAACGAGATGACCTGACCTGCTACCTCATTTTTGAATGTGGGGAAACGTCCTACCCGATGGAAAAACTTGAGTAACACGGCAAATCCCAAACGGGTTGCCCCGGTCTTGTTGCCTAACTGGGCGAGGTCCCAGACACTGAGCATCCAATGTTCAATTAATTCTTCATTCTCCCATTGTCGCTTCACAGGCGTGTTTCATCAAAACTCCCTTCATGTGCATTGGCCTAGAAGTTCCGAGAATCACTGGAGTCGGAACTATCGGCCCACGGTTGAGTATATCGAAAGACCTCACCGTGCTCAAGAAAACGGGGAGTGGATAGGTCAAATGGGCCAAGTTCCTTTTCCTTTTGCCAAGTCGGAACTCCAAGCCGCTTTCCCTAGATGCCTGAAATGCCCGCTACTCTGCCCCTGGTGACAGCTTCCGTAGCGCTACCCCTAGAATGGCTGCCGTTTTGACACAAATGAGAACGGCTCCATGAACACGACGCGTCAGAATTGTCCCATCTGAAGCAACAATGAGCTGGTCAAACACATGTTCATCGACTTGGCAGATCAGTGCAGGGGAAGAAATCGAAAGCACAAACGATTGCGATGACATCCGTTCGTGAGGTGCATGTTTGAGTCCAGAGCGAGCCTGGGCAACTCTCGCCTCTGATCTGATCTCATTGAGGAAAGACCACACCTGCCGATATGTTGGGAGCCGAACTAGTCTTCCCTCACGCTCGCTGAGTTCTTCTGCAAGGCGTTTGAGGCGTACATCTTCATAGACTGCCATGATGGTTGGGCGCATGGCATGAGTGTAGAGCTTGCGAAGCAGTTGTTGAAATTCTGGGTGCAAGGCACGATTGCGGTAGTAGGTTCCGTAAGGGACGCAAGCGATTTGCCCTAATGCTTTGGTGCGTTGGACGAGTCGTCCAAGAGTAGAGACACTCATGCCATGAGCTTGCGCAACTTGGACGAGTGTCTTCCCCTCCAAGATGGCTGTGACTGCATGAAGATTGCGATGGAAATGTGTCTGTTGCTCAGTCGTCTCTAAAACAGATGCATCAAAGGTTGGCCCGGGAATAGCGCCTTGGAGCGAGAGCGCACTGACCTCTTCCACACGGTATGATGGGGGTTCCGTCTCAGCATGTATTGGAGCTTCTTCCAATGAGGAAGGAAGAGGATAAGGAAGGATGGGAGGGGCTTCAGGATGAAGCAGCGCAAGTGGTGTGTGTAGATCCAGATCGACTTCCGTCAGATCAACAAGGAGTCGGCCTGTAGCAGCAGTATCTGCAACCAGTTTCCAGACGGCTGCCTCAACTTCCGGTCCAGACCAGCGGCTCCCAAAGAGCCGAACCAACTCATCAATCGATATTATCTCGACTTTCTGCTGGTTTTGTGCTCGCTATACCATGTTGACGTATCAATGACGTAGCTGTGAGGTTTGCTCTGGAATAGTAAACACAGTGGGGGGGTATGTACCTTGCATTTTCACTCCAACCGCACTTAGAGCTTATTCCGAAACTATGCTCAAGCTGCTCTAATCCAAGGTGTGTACAGGGTTTCCGAATAAGCTCTTAGGGAAGCAGAGCCTCTGGAGAGCGGCCTTCTCTGACGAGAAGAGCAGCTGTGTTTGTGTTTTCCTGCTCCATGCTGCTTTCTCCTCGACCGAGTATAGTCCGATTTATACAGAGGAAGATTTGATCAGAAGGACTTTCAGGTCAGTGGGGTAGAGATTATGTATGAACACAAAAACTTGAAGCAAATGTACAAGTCAACAGGATCATAGATACAGGAATATTTGCAGCAGATGTTCATATAAAATGTACAGATTGCGGTCTGCCATTTCAGTTCATCGGGCTAGCTTGTGGGCTAAACTCGGAAGGTGCAGCCGTCAGCGTAGATGGGGCTGAAGCAAGGTTAGCAATCGTTCCATATGGGCAGGCTATCACCCCTGCTTGTCACCAATATGCAGATCGAAACGGAGAAGGCCAAAGTTAGACTTCACACTAATATGGGTAACCTCACTGTCTGGCTGATGGGCTGCCAAAAGATATAAGGCGCATTGTCCATTGGGTGAGCCTAAGACAGCAAAATATGAATCACTGCCTTTTGAGAATGTTTTCTCCTCTCCCGATCTCACAACGTGTGCAAGTGCTTTGCTGGTCACTTTAGTGTCAACCATTGATATAGTTATTTCGGTCAAGGGACGTGTACCAGCAACGGCACGATAATAGTTCCCAAATATTTGCGAAGCGTTTAAGGATTGAGCAAGGTCCTTATGCTGTTCTTTATAAGTTTCTGGAAGTTTCTTCTCCCAATCCTCATTGTCATACGTCCTATAGGCCCTTTGAACGATAATGATACCTTTATCAAGGTGGATCTTGGTCTGATAGAATATGCGAGATCTCACTCCTTGATCAGAAAGATCCTCAGGGAGACGAAGTCTTGAGGTAGCCATGATATAGCCATCTTCATCTGGTCGATCATACTCAGTCTTGTAGCGTCGCTGAAAACGATCCGTGGTGTCTGGATAGTTGATCTGTCTCACTTTCTCCATCAACATCTTTCCATGATCAACCATACTTCGATACAATTCTTCAGGGCGATCTAAGAGATCTTTGAACCTATCAACTGAAGATCCAGGTCTACCTTCCCTACCCTGTTGGCCTCTCATTTTCTGCTCAGTTATTGCTCTATCACCTCGATGCAGCTGAGCGAGCCGTGCATCTTCGCCACGATAATGTTCCACACTTTGTCTAAGGCTTTGCCCTGTAGCCCCTTGAAGTCGCTTGTCTAAATTGCCATCACCAGGTGAAGCCATACTCGTTTTCCCTTTCTCATAAGATAATTAGAACAATTCTCACAAATTATCCAAAACAAGTAACCACTGTTAATGTTACTGATGCACATGAAAATTCCTAGTCAGATAGAGGGACAGTTTTGAGGTTATGTATTTGTGATAGTGCCCTTAGACCTCCCGGCTTTGCAAGGCCGATGTTTTGGCCTCTGAGTGCCAAACAACCCATGTGTAAGAGAGCAGAGTCTCTTGCCTAGTTGAGTCCCATCTGAAAAGCCGTGGTTAGTAAGTGCGGCTGTAGTGATTTTATGAAGTACATACAATTTTTTTTTAGAAAACACAGGTGGGGTGTCTGCTTCATTCTCTGTAAGACACCGGTACCGTCTATACCCCGCAATTGGGCTATGCCTTTGCTTCGCAGATATCTCAAGCCTTGTCTAGACACTCTGTCCATATACTAGTACGTATCTCAGAACTGCACTCTAGCTCTACGTACCAATCACGACATTTTTGAGCCGCCAGTGCTGGAAACAAAAGAAAAAGTCACTCACGATTGGTGTGTCTCATAGATGTCGCACAGATGTCTACGGCTTGGCATTGCGCTGTGGGCTGCCGTTGGGTAGTATTGTGATAGGCACGTGCGACAAGAAGTCACATGGTTCGAGTCGGAAACGTGAGCACGTATCCAATGCTCATCCCTAATCGCGACATGCGTCACTGGTAACGGTGTGAAGCTCGCGGTAATGTCTAAGAGAGTGTTAGCTTAGGGTCACCACGCGATTCTTCAGCAAGAAGGGCATCATCAAGGGACACTTCTAACACCCCTTACTTCTAGATCACGTAATACCCTATGGTATGAGCTGTAGAGAGTGTTAGGTTCTGATGAAATTGGCACTCTCTAAGGAGAGGGTCAACCGCAGATCCAAACCGGGCGAGGGGAAGTTCGGACGGGTCAACGCAAGTGAATCCTCGATGAGGCTTCGTCAACCAAGGTCACCGAAAGGCGAATGAAACGGTGATGAATGGGTCAAAGAGGCCTACTGGCGTACCTACAGGAGGCGGGGACACCCTACCTATCCGTACCTCATCAAGCTGTCCGCTTTGTCCCTTGGAAAAACTGTTGCTTGTTGAGTATGCTAGAAGAGAGAATTTTACGATCTGTTAGAAAACTATCACAATGGTTTGTTGAATGAAGGCGAGGATTTTATGGACCAGTTTCAGATGCCAAAACGCTACTCAGAGATCTCAAGAAGTTCAAGATTACAACGTAGGCTTCATGGATTAGATGCTACTTCACATCCAAAAAAAAGTGATGCTGACCTTCGCATGGAGGCAATTACAAAGGGGCGTCAAAAGAGGCAAGATATCGAGAATCAACGTCCTAAAACAGAGAGGGAAAGAATAGCATCGAATCAGGACGTTTTCCAAAGGTATTCAAGCACGCTACGCTACAAAAGTAGAGTTTTTAGGATTCAATGAAAACAATCATGCAATGTGGGAAATAAGCTCTACAGTAAGGGATTACCAAGCTGAACGCGACGTTACGCCCTACAGGAATAGGATTATTCCAGAAACAGGAACATTTGAAGGAATTTATAATTTTAGATCTAGAGATCAGCAACAAGATGTTAATAACACCGAAGCTCTCCATTTTTCGGACATTCTCTATAGCCAAATTGAGATGGCCAAAAGATTGATAAGAGACCAAGTGTCACAGCTGCTACAATTGAAAAATCATACTATACCTGAATTTGATCTTAAGAGATATGTGTCTCATGATATTGCTAATGAAGAGACAAAAGACATGATACGTATATTTTTTGGCGAAAGTAACAGCCAGCATTATAATAAAGGCAGCGATGGCTTTGACGCATTTGCTGATGCTCCAACGACGGAGAGTAAACTCCGCTTGGCACATCGCTATAATAAGGATTGTACGTCGATCAAGATAGTTAAGGCGAACAATGTCATGGGGCAGCCTAGCACAGAGCACCTTTTTTCAGATAGGAGAGCGTTTCAAAACTGGGAATCTCTTTCCCAGAGATGAGCGAGAACGCGTTTGGGAGAACGGATCAGATCAGGACGACCAGCTTGTTGAGCAGCCAGTCCCACAATGACGGAAGCCGGAATGGAGCCTGCAATATAAACTGGCTTCGGAGGCGATCTCCAAAAAATAACTGCGGAATGTGGGTACTATAAAAATAAAGGAGAAACTACTATTATGACAAGCCAAGGATCGAAATCACCAGAAAAAATTTTTCAGCAGAAAGACGGTCACGAAAAACCGACTGCTCATCAAAAGCCTTCCTCCACGCTCACCCCAGAGCAGCTTTATTATGACCCACAACTGCACAATCCAGATATTAGCAGTAAAGGTCCGCTCAACAAGCAGGAAATGCGCATTGCTCTCTCTGAGATGGCAGCAAAAGCCATTTTTGAAGCAGGAAAAGAAAAAGATATCAGCGAGAAGAAACCATCTCCTCTAGACAATATCAAAGAGTTGAAAGAATTATTGAAATACATTCCTTCTAAATACCATGATGTAGTCAATAAAGCATATACAAGAGGAAATAATGCAGAAACAAAAAAGACAGAAAAAAAAGAGCCTAGAGAATTAGCAAGCTTTGTCGATGCCTATTACAATGTAGATACTAATAAAAAAGGCGAAAGTGTAACATTTGAATTCAGATCTAGGGTGAAAAAACCACAACAAAATCATATGGAGATGAATATTGATAGAGAAAATGGCATACTAAGTTCAGGAAGAGTATATCGAGAAAACAAGGCTATCCCCGTTTATCTTTCGGATATCCAACGTTATGCACGCATAGACAAGGATAATGATTATAATGAAATACCAATAAATGAGTATCATTATAATTTCATCGATAATAATAATACAAAAAATATAATAAAAGCATTGTATCACGCTCATAATGCTTATGGAAACCAGGGGGCGAATGATATGACGTCTCCTATAACCTTTACAAGAGAGAGCGCCGCTTTTAAGTCCTTTTTGGGAGCTGAGATCAATCTCTCAATAATCTATCTTGCCAGAGATTTGGGACGACGCATTGAAAGTGTGACTATTCAATACAATAGAACAGGTAAGAGGTTCCAAGCCCAATGGAAATTTGTCCCAAACGATTAGAATTCTCTCGATTCCTTTTACGTCGCACAATATTCTTTATCTCGACTGCTTACTGGATTCATGCTCACTCTACCACATTGACATATCAATGACGTAGCCGCAAAGGACAAAGATTATCCTACAATCAGGAAGTACAGTGGGTATAGATCTCTCACATTTTCACTACAACCGCACTTAGCAAGCATATCCTTCTTAATGGTTGCTCTCTTGTTCGCAAAGAAGTCATGCACCGAAGGTGCACCACTCAGCATGAAAGTCAGGGCCAACGCATCTAAATTGTGAAGCAGGTTGGCTTGGAGAGTGCAACCACTGCTCGAGCGAGGAACAACCTCTAGATGCTCAAATGGTTTCCCGCTAGAAGTCACGAATAGAGAGACAATAGTCCTGATTTTTGTTT
>DASYAN010000076.1:0-4616 GCA_036501345.1 Ktedonobacteraceae bacterium | reverse complement strand
GGAAGTTGCGAGGGTCCGCTGTTTGCATTGGGCGTAACCAAGGATGATGTGCATCCCTGGCACTTTTTCCACCAATACTTGACGAAGAAGATGTATCATCTGTAATCCTTTTTATCTCTCTTGGCATTATTATATACCTTTCTTTAACGTATATTTCAAACATATCTCATACGACACTCCTAACAAGTGCCTATCACAATACTACCCAACGCGTGCCTGCATTTCTAGAGACAAGCCGGACATCTTGCGCAAAAAAATCGGACATCTTTGATAGGACAGGATAGATGGGTGCACAAAGCAGACAAGGCTAGCAAAGGGCTGGCGACAATTGCCACATTGAGAATTCGTCATGGTGTTCGGTGCTGCAGCTGGAAGACAATCCGCTGTACTTGCGCCAGTTCTTCATCCGTCAGCAACTGGAGGTTGGGATCACGCTAAACCTGGAGAGTGCCAGAATGCTCGATGCTGTGCTTCTCTCTGAATTCCGGTAATCTCGCCTTGGCCAGCAGACTCAGGAGGTTATCAGAATAGACTTTCTCCATGAGTGGCTCGCCGTCCTTGTAGACAACCTTGCCCATTGAAACAACAGGCTTCGTAACGCCTTGGATTGCACGCCGAAACAATTCTGCTCGTATAATATCATTGGCTTCAACTTCTGCAATGTGGAACCGTGCAGAGAAGGTTTCATCATGCTCTTTCCAATAGTACAGTGTGGATCGATCAATGCCTGATGCCATACAAGCTGCGCGTATATTTGCGGTCATCGAAAAGGAGTGCAAAAACTTCTCTTGTGAGACGATCCGCTCTTCTAGCGTAAATGGCCGCTTCTTGCTATTGCGCGTATGGGCTGTGTGTGTTGTGTCGATGTCAGACATGTGATATCAAGTCCGGCTAAACACTATTGTTTTTGAAGCTCAGCAATTCTGGCTGAGAAGAGCCCCTCCTGCCGGTAATAGCTGAGCTATTGGAATGAGTACCAGTGACCTAGCGGATTTGATATCAAAGGGCTCTTAGGTCCAGTGGAACGGAAAAATGGGTGGCAGATTGCTGAGTGGGTAGGAGATCTGACTCCTGATGGGATCCAACGGCTGCTTTCGACAGCCAAATGGGATGCAGACCTCGTGCGTGATGACCTGCAATGCTATGTGAAGGAATATCTCGCCGATCCACGAGCAGTATTAATCGTCGATGAGACAGGGTTTCCCAAGCAAGGACGCAAGTCGGTTGGGGTCCAACGTCAGTATTGTGGAAGAACGGGACGGGTTGAAAATTGTCAGGTGGGCGTGTTTGCTGGCTATGCCAGTGCAAAAGGCGCAACCTTTCTGGATCGAGAACTCTACCTTCCTCAGAGCTGGGTCCAGGATGACAAGCGTCGTCGGGAAGCAGGAGTTCCCGACACGATTGGCACGGCTTCCAAAAGTGAACTGGCACGACAGATGATCAAACGGGTCCTAGCAACTGGGATCCCCTTCGCGTGGGTGGCGGCAGATGCGCTCTATGGGGACGATATCACCTTGCGAACGTGGCTCGAAGATCAGCGTCTCCCCTATGTGCTGGCTGTTCACTCGGATGAACCAGTGGTTCTTCTCACAGAGCAAGGTATGCGCTCGATCGCGGTCAGAGACTGCATCCCATTACTGGCAGAGCAGGACTGGCAAGCAGTGAGCATGGGAGAAGGAACCAAAGGGCCACGTGTCTCTGATTGGGCCTGCTTGCCCATTTTCCATGGGGAGATCCAGGATAGCCAGCACTGGCTGCTCATCCGTCGCAGTGCCACGGATCGGACAGAACTCACATTCTATCTGGTGTATGGGCCACAGGGGACAACGCTGCAAGAGATGGTCTGGGTGGCAGGAGCCCGCTGGAAAATCGAGGAGATCCTTGAGACAGCCAAAGGGGAAGTCGGACTCGATCACTATCAAGTCCGTTTGTGGACTTCCTGGTATCGCCACATCACCTTGACCATGTTTGCCCATGCCTATCTCACAGTTATGCGGGCTCAGAGTGGAGAGGCAAGTTTCACTCATCCGGGAGAAGCTGCAGAGGAGCTACTTCCGCTGACGGTTCCAGAAGTTCGTCATGTGCTCTGGCAAATCGTGTGGCCGCATGCTCCTCCACTCTGGTTTGTACTGGCGTGGTCATCGTGGCGCAGGCGACATCAAGCTCGTGCCAAGCGGGTCCATACCAAGCACCGATGGGACATCCTACAAGGTCGTACGAGTGCTCCGGTTGAAGGCGAATGTCTCCCCGGTCAGCAGAAATCCAAGAGTCATTCAGAGAAGCGCAAAGGGACATTTGGGCCACGTCTGCTGACGATGATACAGTACAGCACGGATGATGAGTATCTGCTCATCAATCAAACAGGAGCACAGTCCTCTCATGTGGCAGATGGCTCTGAGTGGCAAGCAACGCTTGAGAAGGTCCCCTCGTTTCACTTCTCTGGGAAACATGGGCATTTCACTGCACGCAAAGAGCAGGTACATGGAAAAGGATTCTATTGGTATGCCTATCGCAGATACCACAACAAACAAAGCAAGCAGTATATCGCAACTACAGCGAAGCTTTCTCCCGACACTCTTGAGCAGGCGGCCGTTGCTCTTGAGGCCAAGATAGTACAGATCTCTGCTCGTGGAGGAGAGTTGCCCAGGCTTAAACGACCTGATAATTGAAGAAAGATAGCCATGCCACCTATGCACATTGCTAGCGTTTGATGGCGCTCTATATAGCCTTGGAGTTGGAGGTGAAGCTTGGAACAGAGAAAAGACTCACCTTTTTGGAACGAAACAGCGTCTGACTTTCTCAGGTGAATCTTTTCGGCGTGGAATGCAGAACCGGAGACGGAAAGGTCGCCATCATGATGCAGGTACGAAGTCCACAAATCTAGGTGCTCTGCTGGACTACTACGAGCAATTCTGGTGTACAACTAATCGCCCTTAGTTGGGGTTGGTAGTATGATTGTTGCGACTGCTATTTTTGCAGGATGAAAAAGCTATGTTTTGATGAGCTTTTCATCCGCTAGGCGAAGATGTTGCTCTGGATGCTCATCAACATTCGCTCTTTTCACTTGTTAGGTGAGATAACTTGGATACAGACAAGTTCACATCTGCCAAGTGGGCCAAAATTGTACAAATCCTTGTCGTATTCCCATTACCTTTGAGGTTATTCGGGCACAATCCTCACGTGCCAGTAACCTATAGTTGCTGCCGTTCCTCTTGCTGCGGCGCTAAACAGACGAGGTATCTGATTCGTATCATATATGCTATTAGGTGCATGAGTATTTAACTCCTCCTGTATATCTTGTAATACTGGCAGCCGTCTATTCTTATGAAGATCATTAACATATCGTATTAACTCCCAAGGAATATATACTTCAAAAATTTGATCCTGAACTGTAAGGTGAATTCCTGGCTCGTTCCGATTTTCTGGTTCTAGTTGTCGGCTATCGGTCGCCGCTCTGAGGCTAAACCTATCTAGATTACCTCCAGCATCGCTAATTGGTATAATCAGATATGATGGCTCATGAGTTCTATCAGGAGGTACTTCGAGTTGGCGGTTAGATCCACTAGCCTTATCTTGCCTGTAGTGCATCTCCGAATGCATGGCTGGCTGCGGTAAGCTTGATTGGTCTGTGTGTTCTTTGCCTTTGCCGCTAGTTTTACCCCGTAATAATTCCTCAAAGATTTTTCGTTTAGCATCATTTTTATCTCCTAATAGATAAGTTTGAATAGCTTTCACACGCTCATAGGATGATTTTCCTCGTAGGTTCTCACGAATAGATCGGAAGACTGTTACATATTTATCTTTGTTTGCTTCGTATTGTTGTCGATCTTTTATTGGGATGTTAGGATTCTGGCTTTGTTCGATACCGCGTCTTATTGTTTTCTCTCGTAGATTATCAATATCACTATCGCTAATAGATTCTATTAATTTAGTAACATCTCGTTGTTCAGGTGCTATGTTAGCAGATCCCATCACATGATAATTCCAATGACGAAAGTGCTCGAGTCTATCATGACCACTTGACCCTGACCCTGGACTTATAGGATGGTCACCTCTGCTAAAAGGATTAGGCGTATTGTCCATAGTTTTTCTTCTTTCTTTATTTGTACTTTTAGAATAATTTTTCATAAATTGCACAAAACGTGTACCACTCTCAATAATACCCAACCTATGTCATCCTGTCTAGTCGAATCGAGGGAAAGTTTCTTGCACGCCTGTACGCCTGCACTCCGTACGCCACAGGTCGTCACCTCTTGATCACCTGAGCTATAGTAGAGATGTGGGAAAGCTGGCGTCTCCAAAGCTTTCCTGAGATGGTGGCGCAAGTAATTATCTGAAGTTTGAGCACAAGAGAACGTTTTTAACGTGAGCGTTAACGTTCTTCATCAAGCTTACCCAATACAGGAGGGTTTTTCTAGGAGGAAAGAAGGACAATTGCTAGAAAGGATGTGCTTATCCAAGTGCGGTTGTCGTGGGACGCGTTACCCAAACAACACCATACTTACCCACAAACATCGGGGCTCTTCTGCGATTTTGATGAATAGATGAGGTGATAGCGATGATACTGTTGACTCTTTTGACAGCAATGGTGATGAGCTTATCGCCACCTTGGCGCA
>DASYAN010000075.1:0-3353 GCA_036501345.1 Ktedonobacteraceae bacterium | reverse complement strand
GTTCACTGGAGTATATTTCCCGGATCAGCGTTTCAATATCATAGAGATGGGTCTCTACAGCTTCCAGCCTTCGTTCTGCTTCGTAGCTCTCATGTGGTTTATCTGTGGGAAGCCATACACTATTACGCTTTGGATGTTGCCCACAAACGTAGCTTATTAGATCATATCTTTCATATTGGGCATTCCCCCGTGCTCTTCTAATAGCATCTATCCATTGCTCTGCTGATGGGCCGCTTTTTCCTTTCAAGACTTCAATGATACGTAAAAAATCGACAATAGGCGACTCACTTGTTTTTTTATACGCTTTTGCTATCATACCATCATCGTGGCCAGCAGTGCATTTTGCTTCGCAGTACAAGACGCGTACAATTTTGCCGTTGCTATCACGCTGAAAAGCGAGAAAGTCGTCACCTGTTCGCCCTGGACGAGGCTTAACCTCACCCCCAACTTGATTTATAGCCTCGAGATGTTGGAGTTCAACTATGTGAAACCTAAACAGAAAAGCTGGAACCTCCCAGTTGTTCACTTCAAATGGAAAGAAGTGTTGGGCAATAATTGCAGCAAATGTCTCACCGAAATACCCTTTTAAGGTTGTTATGTGAAGAGATTCTGGATATCCTTGAGATGGATCACCAGCTATGTTTTCTTCAAATGGATCTAGAGAATATCCGGCTAGTTCCCTAAGATGATACCGAGCATCCTCGTGAGCATCCTGTATATACTGTTTGAGTTCCTCTATAATCTCATCACGCTGGTTGAGATCTTCTTTAAGAAGACTATGCCTATATCTGTTATCATTACTAGTTCCAACAAGAGCGTACTGAAGCCAATTGGAGAGTTTTACTCTGTCCATAACTATTCTTTTCCCATCTAGAAAATCCGCACATTAAAAGTAAAAAGGTGTTGTGTTCCACTAAAGTGTCCAAGCGAGCAGATCGATCCATTTCTCCTCGACTCATGACCAAGATAGGTTGAAAATAGAATATAAGGGAAACATCATGATTATCCATATAGCCTCCCTTGTGAGACTCAGAAACCCAGCAGGTACAACCTGCCTGAATAGATGTACCTGCCAGCCTTATTAACTACTTTGTGCCAATATTCCCAAATTAACAAAGAACTATTTTATATTTCATGCAATCTTTGTGCATCTTCAACCTTCAAGCTGCCCAATCCTTACAGAGCACCTCAGCCAGCGCCAACTCATTGACCAGCTTCACGGTCTCGACACTCATCGTAATCACTTGGCCAACCATCAAAACAGTGCCCCCTGTTCCAACCCACCATCAGTCGTCCCCGTCTTCCCATCACTCACCACACTCTTCCCCTTCTTTGCCTTGGTCCCTTTGCCCTTTGTGCCCTTTACCTCAAACAGTCTCGTCTTCACCTCCTGCTCATGCCGCTGATGATTGAGCAAGAGCAAGCGATCGAGCACCTCGCGCCTCGCCGCCTCACTGATCGTATAGCGCATCCCCTGCTTCGTCTCATGGAAACCATGTTCCAGCGCCAGATCATTCCACCCGTAGGCGTGGGCGACGGCCTCATCCATCTCTGTGTGCAGTTCACGCAGCTTGACGATATCGGCAGAGTGCTCATGAGTATCGTGGAAGTGGTTGTAGGTTTTGGTGAGTCCTTCCTGATTTGCTAACATGATGGATTGGCGGTGGGTATAGTAGCGTTCGCCAATGTCTTCGAGACTGTCGGTGTTGAGGGGAAAGGGGAAGGTTTCAAAGCTATCATTAGGAGTATATACTGGCGTTAATCCCAAAGTAGAACTAAAGACTAATACCCACTCTGTATGGAGAGTTGTTTGCATTTGTGTAAAATGGCAGTAAGAAGGTAAAGCGAAAATTATGAGTTTTTGGTCGTATACAATGTCTTTCGATACAAAAATAAAATTATGGTACTTGCTTGTTTGTGCGGCTACCAATACATATTTCATGTTAAAAATCGAGGACTCAAGCCCTTTAGCGTAATCTCCATATCTCCACCATCGCTCACGACGGCTAGAACGTTTGTTTGTATCCCTGTCTGGTTTAACTCTCTCTTGTACTATCTTAATACAATCAGGGTAGGCTTCTGCTTGTTCTAAAGACCAATCTCGAAAGTTGATTATCCAACGACTGGGGAACTGATTAGGGCTAGAATTAAGATCTTCTCCATTAAGAAATGGAAATAGTACATCCTGATTTCGTGGATCACGAGCTAACAAAGATTGTGCTTCTTCTACTCCTAACACAAATCCAATTCCATATATATTATGGCCTTTAAATGCTATGCCTGAATTGGCGCAGAGTCCATAAGGTTTGTTATAGGTTGTTTCTAAAGCTGAAAGTAAAGGAGAAATACCGGTGACTGGCTTTTTATCCAGCAGACAGAGACCATGCCAATTACTTCGTCTTATCCATATACATGCAACCTGTAGTGATGCGGTTCCAGGCCATTTCTGGCTAGATATGGCTCGTATCATGTTACAACCTAATGCTAAGATTTGATCAAGACCAATTTCTCTAGTGTCACCTTGAGCAATAGTATTTGTTGCAAGTAATGCAAATTGACCATCTTGGTAAACCAATTGACTTGCCCGAAGAAAAAAATAAGCACATAAATCTGCTTGTCCTGCTCTTTTGCCATTGGCTATGAATTCTACGAGGTACTCACGATAATCAGTACCGAGGGCAGCAGTAATCTTGCTTCCCCCTTGGAACGGTGGATTCCCCACAATCGCCGCAAAACCAGCATCATCCCCCTTGCCCACAAAGACCTCCGGAAACTCCAGCGGCCAGTGGAACGGATGCCTGCCTTTGAGCAAAGTATCCACCTCAATACGCAAACGAGCAAACCTCTCGTTTTTCGCAGCCCAGCTAAAATCGGTTTGCCGTTGATGCAATGCCTTATCAAAATCTTGAGCTAACTCAGCATATCGCATGCCAAGTGTCCCCTGCAGGCTTTTGTGGTGCTTCGTATCACTCAATGCAATACCGATCAACAGATCCGCACCGAGCTTGACGACCTCCAGGGTCTGGTCAGCTTCTTTGAGCAAGCGTTGCTTTTCTTGGATCACCGTGATATCGAAGTCAGTGAGGGTAGCGATCTGGCGGCGCTTGTCAATGATCGTTGGCAACACATATTGCATGGCATAGCGGATCTGCGACATCTGGGTGACCTCGCCAGATTTGGCATCCAGTGAGCCATTGTGCAGCTGTCGTTCATCGGCACCCAAGAGCGAGTCGCCACAGCGCAGGTTATGATCAAGGAAGGTGAATGGTTTGTTTTTGGCGAGGGTGATGAGCCAGAGGGAGAGTTTGGCCATTTCGACGGCCATGGGGTTCTTGTCGACACCGTAGAGGCAG
>DASYAN010000074.1:0-14098 GCA_036501345.1 Ktedonobacteraceae bacterium | reverse complement strand
AGATGCTTTGCCTCTGGGACAGTTTGTGCCTGAACCTTTGCCCCTCCTCATGCCAGCACGCAAGAAGCCGAAGCAGCTTTCCACTCCGGTGGCTCCTTTGGCTCCCCAGGAGGCCGCATGAAAATACCTACCCATGAAAGGCATTACGGGTCTGCCCTTTGGTGCTCGTGGCGGTGCCCTTTCAGCCTTGATCTATGACAAGACGCATGAGATCAAGTACAAATCTCCTGAGAAGGCGTGGTTCCATGATCTCTGGCTGCAGGCTTTGGATGAGAATGGCAATCCTGTCTGGGACGGTGAGGCTCCGGTCTGGCGTATCGAAGTACGTTACAAGCGTCCTGCTCTGGGTGAAATGCTGCAAGAGGGTGTCTTTCATGGTATTGATAGCGCTTATGACTTGGAAGAACGGCTCCCAGGTCTGTGGTCCTATGCGGTGGGTCACGCTGGTGGTGGTGAGGATGGCCTTCCTGATGGTTGGCTGCGCTATGTGGTTCCAACAGAGGATACCAACCGCTCGCGTTGGCCTGTGCATCCTGACTGGTGCGTGGTTCAATCGGCCTTTGCTCCGGTTGTCCTTCCTGAATCCGACTATGAGCGGGAGGAACGCGAGAAAGAAGAACTGCTCCAGTTGGTCGATGCAGAATTAGAGGCTCATCCCTGGAAGGATGCCTCAAAGATGGTCAAGTGTCACTCCTCTTCTGGTCCTGCTCCGGTGGCTCTCTCTTTGCCTGCTGTGACCTTGGATCTGGCTCCTTTCATGCGTCGTCGTCGCTATCAGGTCAATCTGCGTCGGATGGTTGCGCAAATTGCCGGGTGTTCGATCACGGCTGAGGCATGGCGTCCGGCTAGTCGACTCGCTGGTGCTCAACCAGATCTTTCCGATACCTTCCATTTCCTTTATGAGGAAGTTGAAAGCTATCTGGAAGAGAAAAAACGCAATTTCAATGAGCAAGTGCAGAAAAAACGGGTTCTGTACTCTGTCGAGAAAGAACAGGCGATTGCTTAGCAAGGAGGTGTGCTATGGCTCGTTACAAGAGGGTTTCAACTGCTCAACCATTGCTGTTGAGTGTTACTGACGTAGCTATCCAGTTGGGAGTATGCCGTACCACTGTTTATCGATACATTTACCATGAAGGTTTGCCATCAATGCTCCTACGTGGTGTGCGGCGTGTACATCCCAACTCTTTGCATGAGTGGCTTAAGTCTCATGAGGAGTATTCTGCATAGACCTTTGTTTTTTGTCTCATTTGTAAGGAGAGAGTTTCCATGGCAAGGAAAAAACAAGCGCGTCGTCCTGGTGAAGGGACCGTGTTTCAGCGCAAAGATGGTCGATGGGTGTGTGAGATCACACTTGAGGACCATAGCCGTAAACAGTATTACTGTAAGACAGAGAAGGAAGCTTTGGATAAAAGACGAACAGCTCTCAATGAATTGTCTCAAGGTGTTCTTGCGACAGGGCCACAGCAGACGTTGAAGCAGTATCTTGAATACTGGTTAGAGGATGTATATAAGGTTTCAGTTCGTCTTACTACTCTAAGAAATTGTCGTGTCATTGTCTATAAACACCTTATTCCTGGTCTTGGACATATTAAGTTGCAAAAATTAACAGCGCAAAATATACAATCATTCTATGCAAAAAAGTTGAAGAATGGGACTACTGCTGGTAGAGTAAAGAATATTCATACTACGTTGCATACAGCATTAGAACATGCAAGGCGTACAAAGCTAGTTGCTACGAATGTCTGTGCAGACGTTCAGTTGCCTCGACGAGAGAAACCTGAGCAACACCCTTTGACACCTGAGCAAGCTCGGTTGCTTCTGCAAAAAGTGAAAGAGCATCAATTAGAAGGAATATTGACACTGGCTCTTGCAACTGGTATGAGAGAAGGTGAGTTACTTGGTCTTCGCTGGTCAGATGTCAACTTAGAGACGGGTGCTTTGCAGATAGTGCGGACACTGACATATATTGTTGGTCATGGTTGTGTTGAGGGAGAGCCAAAGACAGCAAAAGGCAAGAGAACCATTCTGTTACCTCAGTTTGCGATAGATACGTTGAAGCGGCATCGTAGAGGGCAATTAAAAAAGCGGTTAGAGGTTGGTGCTGCTTGGATTGATCGTGATCTTGTTTTTCCAGATAACGACGGTGATTTTTTGATCCCTTATACGCTTTTAAGGCGTTTTTATAGACTGTTGAAAGAGATAGGTCTACCTCGTATACGGTTTCATGATCTCAGGCATAGTGCGGCTACCTTGCTACTGAGCATGGGTGTTCAAATGAAGGTGATACAAGAGCTTCTTGGGCATAGCAGTATCAATATCACGGCTGATATCTACTCTCATGTGTTGCCATCGGTGCATAAAGAGGCGATGGATAAAATGGGTGGCTTTTTAGACAGCAGTTTGCATTAACTGCTGTCAACCTCGCTGTCAAAGTCGCTTTATGACTCTCTTGTAAGTAGTGTGATTGAAGAATAGAAGCAGGTTTAGGCCTTTGGTTAAAGTGGATAGTTGTACTACGTGTAAAAGTATAACACATAGTATCAATAGGATGGTTTGCCTGTGTTTCCTACCACATTTGCCAAGTTATAGTAGTAGCTGGTGCTATCAAAAGATCCCAAGCCGTTCCCTTGATCAATTTGGAGCACGTTCAAGTGGACAAGTAGATCTAACAAGCCATTATAGATTGGCACTATTGGATTGAACGAGGAGATCAGTCGTAGGTCTAGCAGGGTTCTGGGATAGGCTTGAGCTAGGTTGGCAAACCTGGATAGAGACAAGCATAAGTTTGTCTAGAGAGGGGAGAGACACGCTCTCTCCCCAAGATTGCTAATGTGGAGAGAAATGACTCTTCTATTCGATGTCGCTTACATCTACATCTCTACTCACCTGTCCTGCCATCTGTTTTCCTAATTGACGGGCAAAGAGCACAACCTTTTCGGCCATTACCTCTTCTTGATCGAGGTTTTGTTTGAGTAGTTGAGCACATTGTTGCTGTCCCATAGTTACCGCTGCGTCAATAAGACCTTGGTAGGAGGCAATTTCATAGTGCTCAGTTTTCACCGCCGACTCCAGATCATACATCGAAAGAATTTCGGCGGATGGCTGCTCACGCATAAAATTGTCATGCTCTTTTTTGAGCCCATCAATGGCTAGGCAGGGTGCTGTTTTTGGCCGCTCACCGAGGATGTTGAAGCATTGCTCTATATTGTTAATCTGCTGTTTGGTTTCGGTGAGATGTTGCTCAAAAGCTTTCTTGATGTCTGGGTCCTGGGCCTCTTTGGCCATCTCTGGCAAGATGTTTGTTATGCGCTGCTCGGCATCATAGATGTCTCCCAGCTCATGTAAAAACAGTTCTTTTGGAGTTTGTACTGGCATGGATCAATTACCTCCTTAGCTGGAACGAATATTCATCTCCAGTAACAACACTGTGCTTGGTGCCCCAGAGTTTATATATTGAGCAATACTCTTTATCAGGATGTCAAACAATTTTGGGATCTCGCTCATCTAAACCAAGATCTTGAGCATGAATCTCATTTCTGATGGAGGGATTGTTTGACTCCCTGTTTATCTGATCAGCAATCAAGCGTTTCCTTGTACACTTATAGCACGTGTCATTATCCAAAAAATAGACAGTGGATCTATATGGTGTAGAGTTTATTGCCAGAACTGCTTAGACAAACTCAAAGTGGCAAATGTCGTGGTACCTGATAGGGAGGGTATGAGCACAATTAAAAGCTAACATTACTTCACCTTATCATCCTCAATAGCTCCCAATGCTTTGAGCATAGCTTTTTGATATAGGCTCAGACCTTTTTGTTATGTACTCAAGTCTACTCTTACCATCCCCAACTGCTGATAAAGCTTCTGGGGTTTTAGCGTGCTGTACGCAGTTCCTGCAGTGTTGCTAGACGTTCGCGGGCAATGGAACTTCCAGGGTTCATCTTGGCGAGGTTGCGATAAACGCGACTGGCTTGTTCATACTCACCCACTGACTGATAGGTCTGCCCTAGCAAGTCGTAGGCTTCATAATTGTTGCGATCGATCGTAATCAACTGCTGCAAGGCTGCAACCGCGTCTTTGATCTGCTCTGTATTAACATAGTGGCGTGCGATCTGGATCTGGTAGCGGGCGGCATCCTGATTGCGTCCCAATTGTAGGCATAGGCTGACTACCTCGCGCAGCAGATCCGTAGACTCGCCGTCCAGCTCTGCGGCACGGAATAGGCTGGAGAGTGCCTCATCATTATTGCCCATTTCAGCGTAAATGTTGCCAATGCGTTGAATCTTGGTAGCAGCCTGTTCTAGATTGCCATTGCGTAGATAGATATCAGCCAGTATGCGCAGTTCTGCAATTCCCTCGTCCAGCAGACCACGGTGGATGTAGATGTCAGCCAACTCTTCGTGGGCACGTGGATCCTCGGGTGCAAAGCGTACCATCTCGTTCAATGTGTTCAGCGCGTTATCGGTCTGTCGGTTCTGGCGATAGTGTTTGACCAAGTCTAGATGCTCGCGCATCGTGCTTTCCGGATCGTTATTGCTCGTCGATATGTCCGCCAGTGTGGAAACTACCTCATCTTGTCCAGTCTTCAATTGTTTCACTTGACGTAGAATGGCCTGCATCTGCTCTTGGCGGCCTGTGCGCTTATAGGCCTGTGCAAGTTGCAAAGAGATCTCCATTTCGGGAGCCTGATGTTCCTCACCCTCTTCGCGTGGACGTGCGGCCCAGGTAGCAGGATCCATTGTTGTGGATGACTGTCGTATCTGCTGTAAAGCCTGCTCAAGGTGTTGCATCGCCGGTTCTGGTCTTCCCTGTGCGAACAGCGTCTGAGCGGTGCTGACGCGAGCCAGGACCTCAACGGCATTATCGCGTGTTCCTAGAAGGTAGGAGTCGAGCGCGAGGTCATACTGGCCACACTGCTGGTAGATCTGTCCCAGTGCGTAATGTATATCGGCATTGTTGGGATAGAGATCTAATGCCTGTAGATACTCACGTATCACAAATTCCGCATACTTCTGTCCCTGACCGCGCAATTGCCAGCGGATACGCGATAGCGCTTCGAGTGATTTGGCACGAGGCGTACCCTGGTTCGTGACCATCGCAATATGCCAGCGGACTAGCGCTGTGACGTTGCGTGGATCGACTTGCAGTACACGCTGATATTCTGCCACGGCCTCCTGAGTGCGTCCCAGCTTTTGCAGTGCCAGTGCATAGTTCAGACGGGTGGGTACATTTGTTGGATTCTCTTGGAGTGCCTGCTCAAGCTCGGTCATTGCCCGATCCACATAGCCAAGGCGCAGATAGGACTCGGCCGCAAGTGTGCGTTCGCGCAACAAGTCTTCTGTGTTGCCCTGTGCCGAGAGCAGGTTGATCAGACGCATGCGATAGGTAATGTTGTTGGAGTCCAACTGCAAGATGCGCCGGTAAGTAGCAATAGCATCATCGATACGCCCATTAGCGATATAGGTATCTACCAGAACAGCATACTTGGGAATGGCCTGATCGATACTTCCCTCGCGAACATATATTTCGCATAGCACCTGATGTACGTCTAGATATTGCGGCGCAGTATTGATTACACGCAAGCACTCTTCTTTTGCTGGGGTCAGCAGTCCATGGTTGATATACTTCTGGATATCTTGCATGGAGCGTACGACCTGAAGGCGTACATTTTCTGGTAGTGAGGCTGTGCTTGCTAAAACTGCGTCGGCGACATCATTTAGCCCTGTCGCTTTTGTTCCTGCCATTTGGTTGAGCAGATCTTCAACGGCAGGCGCCTTTGGCTGTACAGGCTGGCTTGGCGGAAAAGAGGTGCCCAGTATCGACAGCGCCGACTGGTCTATTGGTGGAAGCGGCGAAGCACTAAGTGGCGGTTGCATGAATATATCGATCGGTGCTTGTGGCGCTGGCGCTGGAGCAGGCGAAACAGGAGCAACCTGCGGAGCAGCGGTTAGTGCCTGTGGTGCGGGTACAGATGCTGCTGGCGGTTGCGCTACAGGAGGAGTTGGAGCTTCTGGTGGGAGGATGCGTGTTACATTTGGAGTGGCATTGTCCGTTAACCAGGATGGTGCACTCGGTGGAGTGACAGGTCCGGATGGTGCAGCCGATACAGCCGGAGGGACTACCGACGTCTGTGGCTGTATGGGTGCTGGCTGTTCGATGATGGGTGCTGCTTGTGCAGGTGGTGTAGCTGGCTGACTAGCCTTTTGTGTCTTATCCTCATCATTCAAAATGCCTGTGAGCCAATCTGGTAGTTCACCAGTAGAACTGGCTGGAGCCTGTGGGTTGCCAGCCACACTAGCTGTATTGATAGCTACTGTGGGAGCTTCGGGCACTTCAGCAGCCGACATTTGAGGCGAACCTGCCTGTGGTCCACTTGTCAGTAAAGAAGCGTCTGGTGCGGGAGAATTCTGTGCCTGCTGAAGCATAAACTCGACCTGCGCAACTTTATCATTCCAGCCACGACTGCGCAGGAACCCGAGCAGAGCATTATAGACCGTAAATGCCTGTTCCTGTTCGCCTAATAAGCGGTGAGCCTCAGCAGCTTCCTGACAGAGCTGGACAAGTTGATCGGATTCCTCCACCGTCAGGGCATCCAGATTGACGCGATCGACGGCTTCGTCGAAATGCACGGTTGCAGCGCGTAAATCGCCACGTGCCCGATAGCACTGTCCTAGTGAGTAGTAGCAGGAGAGTGCGTAGTCAGGGTCATTTAGTAAAGCCTGGAACTGTTCAATGGCTTCATCCCAGCGTTGCTGTTCTTGATAGAGCCAACCCAGAAAGTATCGTGCATCTGACCGATCAAAGCCACTCGCCAGGATCTGCTCACAGAGGTCAATGGCATCATTGAAACGGCCCTGGTCTTGATATACTTGCGCTTGCTGCAATGCTTCTGTGACTTGGTTGGCTGTAATCCTCTGCTGAGGGGCGGAATTCATGCCTCCACCATTGCCGCTCATGGTCGAAGCGGGTCCTGAATTGCCAACGCCGCCATAATTGCCTGCACTACCCATATTATTCATGATGCCAGTATTTCCTCCGCTTGTATTTTTAGATACAAATGTTTCTTTTGCAGGCCTATCCCCAAACGGGTCTGGATCAGTGTGATTTGCTAATGTTCTATCCATAGAGTCACCTGCATTATTACCTGGATAGACTGATGGCGCTTCTGCTATCAATGCTAATGGATTGGATATCCCGGTGGCTTTAAATTCACTTTCAGCATTGATTTGCATAAGTATCTGTTGTACCTGTACGTTTGTCCCATCCGCACGTAGCACTTCCTCACACTGCTCGCGTGCCAATGCAAGCTGGTTGCGCAGAAGATAGTCCTGCGCGGCTGCCAGACGGTGCTGAATCATCTGGACAATATCTTTTTTCTCGAAGTAGTAAGTTGCGAGCCGTTCATGAGGCTCAGGATTGCCAGGGGACAGCTGAACTGCTTTCTGCCATCCTGCCTCCGCGCGTGTTCCCTGACCTGCTTGTGAATAGAGATCTGCCAGCTGTAGGTATGCGTGATAAGCGTCCTCGCGTCTATTCAAAATACCATACAACTCGGCAGTTTTACTTAATGCAATAATATTATTGGGTTCGCTCTTAAGGACATGCGCATACTCTTCGAGTGCATGCGACCATTGTTTGGTCTGCATGTAACAAAACCCGAGGCCGCTATGAGTTGCAACATCTTCTGGGAACTCGACGAGCGCTTGTTGGTATGCTTGCAGAGCCTCCGTCCAGTGGCTATTCCAAAGGTGACGGTCAGCTGCATTCATCGCTGCACTAAAGACATCTTTGTTCCCAGGCATGAAAGGTTCACTTTCTTGAATACGCGCACACTAGTACAACGCGATGGCACGAATATGTAATTGCGTTGTAGCCAGTTATGCCGTAGGCTTGGTCAGCAATAAGGGTACTATAAATCCCTTAGAGGGATGCTTACTTTGGTACTAAAGTACCTCTTGGCTCTTGTTGGTATCCTATTAGCTACGATAGTTGATAAACTGGAGCGGTACTGCATAATCCTTTTCTTTGATGCTGGTAATGACGGTTTGCAGTTCATCTCGGCTTTTTGCCAGTACACGTACAGCATCGCCTTGGATCTGTGTGCGCACCTTAGGATGGCTTTCGCGAATAAACTTGCCGATTTCCTTGCCCAGTTCTTGTGAGATACCCTGTTGCAACTGGATGATCTGACGAACTCGGCTTCCAGCAGCATCCTCTTCTTTACCCGGCTTGAAGATCTTGAGCGATAGATTGCGACGTACTGCCTTGCTCTCAAGGACATCACGTACACTTTTCAGTGTAAGCGTGCTATCAGTAACAATCGTAATAGTATTTTTTTCATGCTCAATATCTGTTTTTGTGTTTTTTAAGTCATAACGCGTCTGTATTTCGCGCCGTGTCTGGTCAATTGCATTGACCAGTTCTTGTTCGTCAAATTGTGATACGATATCAAAGGAACAATCGCCTGCCATAAAACCCTCTTTTCCAGTGTTCTCTCTGGTACACATTGGCTAGCAGAGGAATACACTACGTGTCCGACGTTGCTATTCGTCTATGCCTTCTCTGGCATTGTAGCGCATTTCGCAAGAGGTTTCCACTCTTATCCCCCAAAAATCCTTGTTCATTCATGTCGAGGTGTCTTAGCCATCGTCTGGAGCTCTTCGTAGTTGCGAGCCTGCTCGTATAAATTCTTGGCAGCACGCTCTGCATCGAAGGTGACCGACGCGTAGGTTTGAGCGTCTCGTGCCACCGCCTCGAATGTAGCTGCGATTGCACGGATCGATTCTGGGTCGGTGATTTTTCCGTTCTGTACTTCTTTGTAGGCCTTGACTAGTATCTCTTCTTTAGGTATTTGTATTGGTTTGGCTGGCTCGACTTGCTCAAACAAGGTTGCTATTGTATCCTGTTTAGGTTCAGTCGTTCCATTTGTCTGGACGAGTACCTGGGCCAGTTGTGGAGCTTGTACTGGTAGTTGAACACTTCTCTGTGTGGTTTGCTGCTCGTCGGATGTTTGACTAATGGTGTTGGTGTCTATCATCGCAAGGCTGTGGGGTGCCAATTCAATATCGCGAATGCTGACCCAGTTGATCTGCATGCCCCAGAGCTCTACCCTCGCACGCATATATTGGCACAAATAATCATTGATACTCTCACGACGTTCTGGGCTCTCGCCAAAGTCATCTGCTGGTGAGCCGGAGACAGGATGATGAGGTTGCTGCTGATATGCATTCAAGCCTTGGGGCCAGTTTAGGAAATCGTCTGGAGTAAAGACAGTGGAGACAGTCTGCAATGTAGCTATGAAGGTGTCCCGCAGGCTCTCTTCCCAGTTTTTGACCTGAGTTACGGCTAGATGAGCTGTCTGGGGTCTAACCTGGTATGAGATTAATGCTCGCAGGATAACGTCCTCATCTCGCGATAGCTGAATTTTTTGTGGCGGACAGTTCCAATGTGTCTCTTCCACATTCACTTGATTGATGACCTTTTCCCAGGGAAAGAGCAGGTTAAAACCTGGCTCAAGTGTACGGGAGTACTTGCCAAAGGCGAATACGATCTCAACCACTCCCTCTGGCACTGGCTCGATACTGCGCCGCAGCATATAACCAGTGAGGAAGAGTAATACCAGCACTAGAATAACACCCGGTACAGGCCCAAAAAGCGCAAAAACACTGATCGACAAAAGGAGTACAAAGCCGCCTGCTGTGCATAACATCCATACGCCAGGTAATGACTTACTATAGTGGACAGCTATTCCCTGTAGAAGAGCGATGATGATGATGATAATAGCAATCGGCCAGAGTGTTTCTGGTGGGAAATGGGCGTCCCCGATGGCGATAGATGGAAGCACCAATAAACACGAGATACCTGCAAAGAGTAGCGGAATAATGATGAGTCTGATAGCGTGCCAGAGTTCTTGGCGGAGATCATCAGGCTCTGCAGAAGCGTTGGTATTTTCTTCGCTGTCTACTTGCTCTTGAGGAGTAGAAGTGCGGGGAAAGACTTCCATCTGTTGTTGATCGGGTGAAGCGGGTAGCTCCTCCGCATCTTCTAACGGTGCCCGGTCTGAAGATTGGTTCCAGTCTGCATTGGTGGGATTGTGCCACCTAGCTTCTGAGTCTTTCCTATCTGGCGACATGTATTACCTACCTTCCTTCCTACCCACGGACGCGATAAATCGGGTCCTTATCTTTTCGCCCGATAAATCGGGTGCTTTAGCGCGTGAGAGCGTATGAACCTGCTTTAGTATGTCCGTGTCTCCGTGAACTTTATCGTTTTTTCTTGATACCGCAAGATCCACAACCGCCTCCGCCTTTCTTGGTGCTACAGCATGTGCCTCCACTACTCGGTTGCTCCTGTATATTGACAGGTACATGAATAGTAGCGCCACTCTCTAGCATAACTTCGACCGAGTTTTGTGGGACATTGATTGCAACGACTTTGCCTGTACCGCTGGGAGTGTCAAGCATTGCGCCGATGTGAGGCATCTGCTGTTTTGCTTGTATATAGTTATCGTTTTCATAAGATAAGCAGCACATCAGACGACCACAGACGCCGGAAATTTTTGTAGGATTAAGCGGAAGACCCTGCTCTTTTGCCATTTTAATCGAAACGATGCCGAAGTCGGTGATCCATGAACTACAGCAAAGAGTTTTGCCGCATGGACCTACACCCCCTTGCACCTTGGCTTGGTCGCGGGCTCCGATCTGCCGCAGCTCGATGCGCGTGCGAAAGGTCGCTGCCAGATCGCGTACCAGTGCCCGGAAATCAACGCGCTCATCAGCTGTAAAGTAGAAGGTGAGTCGATTGCCATCGAAGTTATATTCAGCCTCGACCAGCTTCATGGGAAGGTTATGCTGTAGGACACGCTCATGGCAGCGTGCCAGTGCTTCTTTCTCTTTACTCTTAAACGAGAGCATCGTACGTAGCTCATCCTCTGTAGCTAGATGCAGCACAGGTTTAAGAGGATCGCTGAGATCATTCTCCGCAACCTTTTTTGAGGCTATAACGACACGTCCTGCCTCGACTCCGCGTGCTGTTTCTACAATGGCATACTGGCCGTTTGTGAAAGTCTGGCCCTGTGGGTCAAAATAATAAATACGACCAGCTGGACGAAAGCGAATGCCAACGACAATAACGGTTTTATCTATACTAGTCGCTAAAGACATCTTTTTTTTCTTTACAAAACAACAGGACATTCATCCCTGTTATCGGTTGTAGGGGTGAATGTCTCTTGACAATTGTTAAAGTTTCTCACACATTTGTTCTTGTCTCACATCTCGTTAGTGAGTAAGATAGCCTCGGCTACCTCGCGCATGGATTTACGGTTGTTCATACTTGCCTTCTGAATCTTACGGAACGCTTCTTGCTCGGAAAGCCCTTGTTTTTCCATCAGGAGCCCTTTGGCGCGTTCGACCACCTTGCGAGTCTCCAGTTTGTCGGCAAGCGACTTTGCCTCGTCTTCAAGAACGCGGAACGCGCTGTAGCGTGCCAGCGTAACCTCAATTGCTGGGGCAACCTCGCTCTCGCGTAAAGGTTTGACGATATAGTTGATCACCCCAGCTTCTTTGGCTCTCTCTACTAATTGCTGGTCTCCAAAGGCTGTGAGCAGCAAGACAGGTGCAATTTTTTCTTGGGTGAGAGTTTCCGCGGCAGTAATGCCATCCATGTCGGGCATACGGATATCCATGATTACTAGATCTGGCCGTAGTTCCCGTGCCAGATTAATGGCGCTCTGGCCATCTCCGGCTTCTCCAATTACCAGGTAGCCTTGTTTGGTCAGCACATCCCGAAGATCCATGCGCTGAATGGCTTCATCGTCTGCAATAATGATTCGTGTTGGCATAGTGCCTCCTCAAAAGCCTTAGGAATTATCCCAACCTTGTAGAGAAATACTCTTCCTCTGTTATTAGAGAGTATATCATCTAAATCGCAGCGTGGAAAGCCCTAGCTTTAGACCACCGTCCCACCAGCCTACTAGCCCATTTCCTCTCGACAAATCTATCATATCCTTCTCAGTGCACAGAAGTAGCGCACATAATCCGTTTGGTAAAAGGGGCAATGCTGTCAAGAACTGCCCCTTTAATGGCTTTTTCGAAAAATTGCTTCATGGACAGAATGATATGCTGAGCAGAGTGTTCCAAAACTTCACCTTTTTATGCATTTTTCCATATATTATCATACATTTAATACCTGCAACTCTCTCTTCACAACTGAGGCCACGGCTTTTGTCTCATATACAATCTTCTCTAATTGTTCTGGTGTAATGGATTGTCGTCCATCACAAAGGGCCTTATCTGGATCTAGGTGGG
Organism: Ktedonobacteraceae bacterium; assembly: GCA_036501345.1. Classification (GTDB taxonomy): domain Bacteria; phylum Chloroflexota; class Ktedonobacteria; order Ktedonobacterales; family Ktedonobacteraceae; genus DASYAN01. Next base: position 1,793 of record DASYAN010000074.1, on the reverse strand, counting down.
TTTCGATAATCAGTCCGTCGGCCTCGGCTGCGATAGCTGCACGGGACATAGGTGGTACGAGTTCTCGGCGTCCGGTGGCATGGCTAGGATCAACAACGACGGGTAGGTGGGTCAGGTTACGGAGAAGGGGGATACAGCTCAGGTCGAGGACGTTGCGTGTCTGGGGGTCGTAGCTACGGATGCCCCGTTCACAGAGGATGACGTTGGGATTGCCTGCTGCTACGAGGTATTCGGCAGCTAGTAGCCATTCGTCAATCGTGGCCGACAATCCTCGTTTGAGTAGTACTGGCAGCTTCTTACTGTGTTGCCCAGCAGCACGCAAAAGTGAGAAGTTCTGCATATTGCGTGCTCCAATTTGCAAGATGTCTGCATGCTGGGCGACCTCGTCTACCATAGCTGGTTCCATCACTTCGGTGATGATAGGTAGTCCGGTCTCTTCGCGTGCCTCTGCTAGCAGATGTAATCCTTCAATACCAAGTCCCTGGAACTGGTATGGTGAGGTACGAGGTTTGAATGCTCCTCCTCGTAAGACAGTGGCTCCAGCTTTCTTGACCGCTCGTGCGGTTGAGAGCAACTGTTGATGGTTTTCGACGGCACAAGGGCCTGCCATGATAACCGGGTCTGCTTCGCCCCCTATGCTTACGGGGTTGGCTCCGTGAGTTTCTCCGATAAGAATGCTAGTGCTCTCCGTCTGAAATGCGCGGCTTACAAGCTGATAGGGGGTTTTTAGGGAGATGAGGCGAGCAACGGCGCTCTGTTGCTCAAGGGCGGTGGAGGCGACGGTATCTATCTGTTGTCCATCTAAGGCGATGACCTCGTGAATACCCATCGCGGTTGTGGTAATTGGATGCTGGCTGCCAGTAATACGACAGAGTAGAGCCATTAATTGTGCACGTTCTTCGCTCGTTGCCTGGGTATGAATGGTGATAATCATAACATTAGTCCTTTCATTACAATCCTACCAGCTTTTTAGAGAAACAAAAAAGCAGAGGTTTTTTTCCTCTGCTTCTCCAGCATGCTGGTGGTCAAATTTTGCTCAGCCCAAAGGGCCCACCATCATGCTGGAGGGCTAAACCAGTAATAAAAGCTATTCAGCTGTATATTGGTTTGGTTGCTGAGCATAATATGCATTATACCTTTTCCTAATCGTTGTCCCGCTTGTACTTCTCGCTGAGGTTATTCTGCTTCCTCAGGTATATTTAGATTATACAGACCTATGATACTGCTGTCAAGTGGGCTATTATGTACAGAATAGACATCACCTCGCACAAACCATAGTTACTATTATACAACAGAGACTCTTTCAAGGTGGCTAACCAGCCTCTTTAGAGCGAAACACTAACGTTTCTTCTCACGACGCTGGTTAGCACGATACGCCTGATAGAGATCATCATCCTGACCCTTGACGCCCAATTTCATTGGTGGAGGAACACTTTTCACCACTGGGGCACTATTCTGGCCGTTCTTGCTTTGCTGTTCCCTGGCTTTCTGCTCGGCTCTGAGTTTGGCACTTGCCGTGTTAGGCAATAGATCTAGCTTCACCAGAGCGTAGAGGAAGAGAATCAGCGTGGCAATATTCAAAAACAATGCAGAACTAAGCGGTATAGTAAAGTTGAAAATCGTGACTGGGTAAGCGTGGTCAATGCCTAACTGATGTGCTAGGGCGAACTCGTAGGGCAGGATAAACTCTGCTCCAATGAGATAGATCATCATGCCGACGAAGTGGCGTATCTTAAAGAGAGGTTCCCTGCGCTCTATTGCCTTACTCTGTGGTTTGGCATCGTTGTTCGTAT
>DASYAN010000073.1:0-12350 GCA_036501345.1 Ktedonobacteraceae bacterium | reverse complement strand
AAAAAGAACACAGTATTACTCATAATCATCTCTTGAGTTATTTTCTGAAAAAGTTTCTTTTGTTTATACATGTATTTCTCCTGTCTGTTCTCGCTGGTATGTCCGTCCATCGTCGTAGCCCGTTTGCACCTTATTCCAGAGAAGAAGAGGAATGTTTCTCGCCTTTGGGGATAATTTCTCTATTAGGTAAGTTTCTCTCTAATATTTCTGTCGAGAGAAAAGGGAGCAGAGAGATAATCATGACGATCCAAAAAAGCGTTTCCCCAAGTGACGGAACGTCAACGAATCCAAAGAGACTGCGAAACACCATCGTTCCATAGAAATTGACAAAGATGCCGTATGCTAAGAGCCCCATTTGGATGAGCATGGGAATAGATGGTAAGATAAACAGCAGCAAGAGAAAGAGCAGCGGCAGCACGTCAAAAAAGTAGCGGTACCCGAACTGGGCATAGCCACTGGCAAGATAGAGCATGAGCGCCAAGATATTCAGTCCGATCGCGATTCCTGCTAGGGGTAAAAATGACATCCTTTGCTTATCTCCATCCTTTCTTTTGCAGAACAAGACGGGAACAAGTAACAAGGCAGGATAGACGGAAAAGACGCTATTGCCATAAAGGTCGAGTCCGACGAAGAGATCAACAGGCGAAAAGTGAACCAGATTGAGAAAGCAATAATATAAATTTTGCGGAATATAACGCGGAGAGAGGAGGTGATTCGTTTTCAGGATGGCACTATCAATATCACCCTGTTGGAACTGCTGGCCCGTCTCTAGCAGGTGATGAAATCTCACGAAGTTATAAAGAACTTCTAGGCAGACAAAAGCGAGTATGAGCAGAGCAAGGGACAGGATGAGCTTCGTGGGGATGGTTCTGCCTGACCTTTTGCTTTCTAGAAATAGATAGAGGAACAGGATACTATTGAAAACGAGGGTGTATCTAGAGAGACAGGCCAGACAGAAAAAGACCACGCACAGAATTAACTGGTAATGCTTATTGTTATTCAAGAACCGAAAATACAACACATAGAAGAGCAGAAGATACGTCGCAGCAAAGGTCTGGTTGGTATGCCAGATGGTACCAGCTGTTGCCAGAAAGAAGCTTGGAGAAGCCAGCCCAAAGCTGAGCACAAGAAATGCCTCTGCCATCAATGAGAGAGAAAGATGGAAATGCTTTTTGAACTCTTGCATAGCCAGAGAGAAGAGCGCAACATTGATGGTGCCTCCAATGGCTGTGTAGAGCACATCGCTTGCCTGTACATGCCAGATCAGATAAAACGGTAGCACCAATAAGGCTGGGGCAGGTCCCCAATACAAGTACCACTTGTTTTCAAACAGTGACAGGTCGAGCTGACCCGGTGTGTTCGTCACGTTGGTGTGACCATGAAAGAAAGCATCTAGCAGATAGTTATAGTAAGCGGTATCGGTTGGTGCAAAGATGTTATGAGTGATGAGTACTGCACAATAGAAATAGATCGCGCCAACTGGCAGGCAAAGAAGCAAGGTGACAAGGTAGGGATTTTCTCTGAGCAAGGACATTACACTGCTCATGTTTAAAGGATGCGTTATTTTACAGTAATAATGCTTTTGCATTTATGTCTGTTGCTCCTATCTGTTATTGCTGGTGCTCTTTATTTAGAAAAAGTTCGCACAGGCTAAGTAATACAACATCAGATTTTTTGACTTACTAAACGCGCCTGCCTCGTTCATTGACATCTGCTCGTATTTCACTAAAAGAGAGCATGACTCTTACATCTTCATAAGTGCCTGCCAGATCGAGACACCTGCATGATTCCTCTCTGCAATGATTTGCTGCCATCCTGGCCCGACCTGCGCGGTTCGGGTAATGAAGAATGTACGTGAAGGCTTTCCTTGGCATCCTGCTGGAAGTGCTACTGCTCCACCAGGAATTGCAAAGTGCACCTGACCGACTGAACCATAGACCTGCTGAAAGGCATCCACTTCCTGTCCCGTAGAAAGGAACAGATTGGAAGGATAGCGTGTGAAAAAGAGATAGTAGATGTAGGTTTGATTGGTTGGTTCGAGCCAGACGGTATCACAAGGCTTGACTTGCTGCATGACCTTGGTAAGCACTGGTCTCAGTCCGATATTGTACGGGATTTGGTCGGCAGTGGCATCGGTCTGCAAAAGAGGAGGACTGAAAAAGAAGCTCAGAAACATCCAATTGAAGATCAACAGCATAATTATGCTGATCGCCAGTGCAACCTGCGCAGCAGAGAACCACTTCCATCGATAGCGTTTTAACAGTTCCCAAGCCACTACGGCTCCATATCCTGCTAAGATCTCTGGTAACGGAAGAAAATTATAGATCCGCCGCTCAATGGGACTAGGCGTCGTCAGGCTTGATGCAATGGGAAAGGTCAAGAACCAGATGGTAAGCAGGACGGGAACGACCAAGCCGACCTGACGTGAGAGATGCCTGTGTTGGGACATGCCAATGACGGCAAAGACCCACAGTGGCCATTCCAGCCAGAGCAACTCGCCCACTCCTTGTGGAGGAAGCACCTGTAAACTGTCTCCAAAACCTATAAAGAACAGCCCGCTAGGATTATAGGTATTTAAATATTGGGTGAAAAACAGGGCCAACCCATTCGGTTGACTTAAGGTAGACATGCCCGCAAAATGTGGCTGAAAGCGGTTCCAGTACAGAATCTGCTCAAGAACAAGCGGACTGATAAACAGGCCATAGAGTGCAAGCCAGATGAAAAAGTCCGTCCATCCCAAACGTGAGAATGTGCTGCCAACGAAAGGCAGGACTGCAACAGCGCATGCACACAGTAAGAGAGGAGCTTGTATCTTCATGGTCTGGTATGTACCAGTGAGCAAGGCAAATGAGAGAGCAGATCCCACCAGCCACAGACGGGCTCTCCTCAAGAAGTGCCTGTCTTTTTGCATGGCAAAGAGTGAGGTGCTACGAGTGAAGCAGTACAAGCCTAGGACCGTGAAGAATGGCAGACAAGCGATGGGATGAGCAATACGACTGTTATTAATATGCCAGGGATCGATCGTGAGCAGAAGAGCAGCCACGAGCCCAGCAGCCGCGTTGAACCACCGCCGACCCAGTAATGCAACGAGCAGGACGGCGGCAACTCCCATCAAGGCAAAAGGCAAACGTGTCGTTTCCTCACTCAGCCCAAGGATGCCAACAAATGGGGCCGCTACGTATCGAGAAACAGGAGGGTCATAATCGTTAGTTGCAGATGGGTTCCAATATGACTGAAAAAATACTGGGAAAAATGCTCCATGATGGTCGTGTCCAGTCGTCCACACACTCCAAGCATCGTAGCCTAAAAGCATCCCATCTTGGTCAAAGCTTTGAGGATAGGCATCCAGAGCAGAGAGTCGAAGCACTGAAGCAAGCACGAGGATACCCAGCAGGAGCAACCAGAAGCGAGATACTCTTTGTCTGAGTTCTTTTTTCAATATCATACCTCTCTGTCCTCCTTATAAACTACCTATTAAAACACCGTACAATAGTCCAATCTCCTTCTGAATAAAGGGTCGTTCTGTACTTGCTGCAATAGAGCCGTTGATTATCTTTCAAGATGGCAACAAATGAGGGAGCTAAAGCCAGTTCAGCCTCGCCAGAATCAAAATAGTAGTTTCTATAGTGAAGGACTTGATAGATACCACCAGAAGCAATAATGCGAGAATGCTTCTGAAAATCCACTGGATCAGCTTTAAGGTAAAACAAGGTATAGACATAATTGAAGGTTATCGAGTCAGAAATATAAATTGGCTCGTTGGCAGAGGCAGCAGATCTGGCTTGCAGAAGTGCAGTGTCAAATCCAGCATTCAAAGTGCCTTTGAGGTCATGATTGTAAGTTGCAAAATAATACACACAAAATGTGCCATTGTAGAGAGCTATGATCGCTAAGAGAAGTGATACCACAGTCATTTTGGTCGCCTTGTTGCCGATCGAGTGATAGAGACCGCTGATGCCAATAGCACTCATGGCAATGAGAGGCAGAAAAAGCGCATTGGCCCGTACGATGTTGAGGGGAAAGAGGAAGAAGATCGGGATGGTAGCCACAAGCCAGATCAGGAAGAGATTGGCATGCACCTGCCGTCTTCTGATACTATAATAGATGCCAATGGCCGCCAATGGAAAGTTCAGTAGCCCAAAGGCTGGATAGCCACTAGCCATGTTCCATATTGTCCCATCATCAAATCCACTGACCAGAAACTGCGTATTGGCTGCTAACGAGTTTTGTCCACCTGCTACTTGTGCCAGTCGGCTACTGATCAATAAAGGGATCGTCAATGGCAGGTGTTGAACAAGCCAGGGAGTGGTATGGAGGATATAATTATCCAGGATAAACAGGAAAAATGGTGATGCGATCAGCAAAAATATCAGCAAACTTAAGATGATGCCAAATTTATTGCGGCAAGTTCTTCCTGTGATAGTCTTCAGCAAGATTGAAGCTACCGACGGGTTGTGAGCTTCCTTTCGATGAAGGTTCAAGACTTCCGCCAGCCGCTGGAGGCTGAGAAGTCCAAAGTAGAGTACTAAAAAGATGGGAATAATAATAATGGATACACCATAGGCGTAAAACGCCAAAGCAAGAAAAAAGAGAGAAAAAGGCATGAGTGTACGAGAATACCTGGATGTATAGCAGTAGGAGAGGAATGTGATACCAAGCAGCAGAAAAGATGGCAGCAGATTGGATTCCAGGCTCCAGCGAGCCATCATGATATGCCATGGATTTGTGCCAAGCAGGAAAGCTGCAATCAGAGCGGTCCTTGTCCCATACCATCGCTTGATAAAAGCGTAGAAAAATCCCATCATGAGCAGGCTCAGCAGCACGCTCGACACTCGTTCGCCAAAAGCGGTCAAACCAAAGATGGCGATAAATGGCATGTTGAGGTAGGAGAGCAGCACATTTTGGCCTGATCCCCATGAAGGGAAATAAACCGGGAAGGGATTGCCCCACCGATCGGTCCCATGTAAAAGCAAAGCATAGGTCTCATATCCTGCGCTCACCTCATCCCACTGTAATCCCGCTGGCAGAGATGGAAACTGATACAAGCGTAAAAAGGTAGATAAGATCATAATCAAGAACAAGATGCGGCGCTCTTTGCTGTCACCTTTCTTCAGCACAGAGGATATGCGTTTGGCAAATACCCTTTTGGCCTTACTAAGTAGGTCATACATCACCACATATGTACCTATCACTATTTCCATAGAAAACTTTCTCTCTCTTTACACTTTTCTCATCCAAATTGTGCGGTATCGCACTTTCATCGCTAGCACACCCTTTTCATCAGTCTCCATTGGCATCAAAGCACCGCTCAACCGTCCAGTGTAGTTCTACATCTGTATAGATGAACAGGCCATAGTCACAACGTATTGCTTCATTATCTTTCAAGATGGCAAGAAATGAGCTCGCAGAATTATAGATGGGATCATCATGTGAAAAGTAGTAGTTTCTATAATGAAGAACTTTATGTACTCCACCAGATATAACACTACGCGAGTGCTGTTGAAAGTCTGTAGGGTTGGATTTAAGAAAAAACACAGTATAGTCATAATTGTTATCCAGCTGGTCAGAAACATAAATAGGCTCATTGGGATAGGCAGCGAGTTTGGCTCGCATGAGCGCGGTGCTAAATCCATCATTGGAAGCTTCTTTGAGGTCAGTATTATAGTTATCAAAATAATAAAAGCAGAAAAAGCTATTATAGATAGTTAATGCTGCTAATACCACTAATATAACTGCCACGTGCGCAGGGATGGTCGAAGAGTACGTTGGGAACTCCTCTGCATCATCCTGATCATCAGAAGCTGGTGTTTCCTGTTCGTCATCCCTCTTCTTTTTGCCGATCGAGTGATAGAGACCACTGATGCCAATAGCACCCAGTGCAATGAAAGGTAGAAAAAGCGCATTGGCCCGCACAATAGTAAGAGGCATCAGGAACAAGAGTGGCAGGGTAGCCAGAAGCCAGATCAGGAAGAGATTGGCATGCACTTGCTGTGTCTTGATACTATAATAGATGCCGATAGCCACCAATGGAAAGCTTAAAAGCCCGAATGCTGCATAGCCACTAGCCATGTTCCAGATGATCCCATCATTAAATCCGCTGATCAGAAACTGAGCATTGGAAGCCAATGTGGTTTGTAGAGGTGTGATGGCAGCCAGTCCATTGGAGGGCAAGAGAGGAACCGTGAATGGCAGATGTTGAACTATCCAGGGAGTGCTGTACAAGACATAATTATCGAGCATGAACAAGAAGAATGGTGCTGCAACCAGAAAAAAGAGCACCAAGCTGAATAGGACACCGAGCTTGTTTCGCCAAAGCGTTTCCAGGCCAACCAAGCGAAAGTAGAGCACCAGAAAGATGGGAATAATCACCATGGATAGGCGATAGGTATAAAATGCCAAAGCCAGCAAAATAAGAGAAAAGGGTATGAGCCTCTGAGAATACTTGGATGTATAACAGTAGGATAAGAAGGCAATACCAAGTAAGAGAAAACCGGGCAGCAGATTGGATGCCAAGCTCCAGCGAGACAGCATGATATGCCATGGATTGGTGCCAAGGAAGAATACAGCAATCAGAGCTGTTCTTGTTCCATACCATCGCTTGACGAAAGCATAGAAAATCCCAATCGTCAGCAAGCTCAGAAGGACACTTGAAAACCTTTCGCCAAGGGCCGTCAAACCAAAGAGCTTGATGAAGGGAATATTGAGGTAAGAGAGCAGGGCACTTTGGCCTGATCCCGATCCAGGCAAATAGATTGGGAAGGGGTTTCCCCATTGATCGGTTCCATGTAAAAGCAGAGTATAGCTGTTATATGCTGCACTCACCTCATCCGGGTGTAACACCGCTGGCAGAGATGGGAACTGATAGAGGCGTAAAAAAGCAGATAATGCCATAATCAAGACCAAGAGGAGATGATCTTTGCTAGGAACTTTCTTCATCACATCGACTATGCGTTGGAAAAAGGTTCCTCTCTCTTGAGAAAAAAGGTTATTCATGGTTAAATGTGCGTCTCTCGGTGTTTGCATAGCAAGCTTTCTCCTAATCTTTGGGGGGGAACAGCGTGTACAATACCTTTCGGTGTTGTGCCAACTGCACCCGCCTATAATCCAACAATTGTGGGTAAATTCTTCATTCCCGCTTGGCTCAGCCATGATTGCGATCCAATTCCAAGTTGTGCTAGTACCCATTGCAACTCTCCGGCGCTTAAAGGGTAGATTATGGTAAGAGAAGTTATAGTAGGACTTATCAACGAATCCATCACCAATTCTCCTCTGCAAGTCAGGTTTGATTCTGATAGCGGTGGTGTTAGGTTCCCCTCTGGCGTCGTGGTGGGGCAGGCAGGTGTCGTGCTTTTGCAATTAAAAGTGGGACTTGTGCCGCAATTGTTGAGTGTCATCGTATTCCCATTATCATCCACTATGTTGCAAGTACCATTAACGTCGCAAGATACTGAGCCAAGGTCATTCGTATCCGTGTTGTTGGCGAATAGACGGCAATTCTGGTTAGGGCTGTTCTGGTTAGGGCTGCACGACCCTCTCCAAACCGGTGCATTATTCCGGCTATCCGTTGTATTGCACACAGAGGTAAAAGAATCATCCGGAGGGGCACAGCTTCTTGCAATACTCGTGCTATAGGGGCCAAGTATGGGGTTGCAGTTTATAGGGGTATCCGGCTTACAGGTTATCTGGAAATATCTGCTCTTGATAGTTCTATGATGAGTATAGACATAGGTGCAACTGAGTATTACCCCATCTTGTTGCGATGTGCATTGTTGCTCTATTTTTACTTCTATTATAGCAGGGTTAGCCTGAGCGTTAGCGTCTGCTGAGCAGCCACCACCAAACATTGTCTTACTGCTGCTAGTAGTAGTACTATTGAAGCAAGCGACAATATTACAATCACTGAGGGACGAACTTGAAGAACTAGGAGGAGTGCATGTTGAGGTGGCAAACAAAGTGCTTTTCGTAGCATCATTGGGACCATAATACCAGCAGCTTATCGGATCATTGTTTGTATTGATACTACACTCGTAGTAGCTAATACTACCGTTGCCCATATAGCAGTACTCCATGAGATTTGAGGTATTGATATAGCAGACGAGCGTCGTATTGGTATAAGGGCAAGTATAGGTAAGATTACCTTCCTCTTCACCTCCACCTTCACCTTCTTCCTCGCCAGTATTCGTCAATGTGCAAGGGTCACTGCTTACATCAGTCAGGTCAAGGCTTGTGTTAAAAGAGCAACCGCTACCTGAATCAACATAACCTTGAGGGCATGTTGCGCTTATGGTGCTGCCATCGCTTCCTTTGCATGTCCCATCACTTTGTAGAGTGTAAGTAACACCGTTAACAGCATTGGTGGGGCATCCTGCCTTAGGAGGAGGGGCATCAAGGTCAATGCCATCAACAAAAGCGCCCAGGGTGATAGTAGGACGAGCGGTGCAAACAGGCACATCCTGACCATTATATTGTCCAGTACATTGAGATAGATCACCAGCAATAAAGTAACAGTAGTAACCATCGGACGTTATATAGACTGTGCCAGCACCGCTAGGAGTTGGAGGGCATTGAGCACTCCCATTAGTAGGAGAGCTGCCAGAGGTAAAAGCGACGCAATAGATACCTTGTGCACCTTTATTATAGTTTGCTGCACATTGTGCTCCAGGTGCTAGCTGATAAAAACAGATTTGATACTGGGGCTTCGAAATGGGTGTTAGGCTGGAAAGAGTAGGGCATCCTGACACAGTAAAGTTGGAAGTAGCCTTGACTGAAGCAGAGCAAACTGGCACATTGAAAGTATAAGAAGAACCGCATGCATCACTGGTGGCGGCGAGAAAAAAACATTGCGCATTAAGCACATAGACTGTGCCAGCACCACTTTGAGCTGGAGGGCATTGACCATCCCCCGCAGAGATTGGTGGAGTGTTATTCTTGAAACCATAGCAAATCGTGCCTATGAGTTGGTAGTTTGTATTACACGAAGTATTTCCTGAGAGGTTATAGAAACACACACTACTGATTATTACGCTCACAACAGGGTTGATAGGAGAAGGAGTGATAGGGCATCCATTCGAGCGCAAGCCGTCAGGCCTATGATTCATGCTTTCTGCAGCAACCGAGCAACTGTTGTTGGCAAGGCATCCAGTGGGGCGACTGGGGATTGCTCTGGTAATCGGCAGTTGTCCAACGGAAGTATTGATCGTTATCGCAAGCAGGATAAGCAAGAGGTATATCCACTTCACCAGTGTTGATGGGATGCTCTGCATAGCTGTTGTTTTTCCTCGCATAGTCTGTCTACCTTTCTGCATGCTCGTTGGGCAACCGCCCGTTGCGTTTCTTTATCTCAAGAGTGAGGCGGCTGCTCCAACCGTACCCACGATGCCACCTGCCATCACCCCCGTCATGCCAATAGCTCTCGCTGCACCGATACCCACAAATTTGGGGATACTCACTGTCAGCCAGAGGACCAGCAGCGGTGGTATTTGCGTCAGCAGCACTTGTATAATCCCATTGTCGCCCGCAACCGCTGGGAAGCTGGGCAGAATTAAGGGTAGGGTTGTTATCAAGAAGAGCTGGCCCACCTGGATAAAGAGTACCGCAAGAAAGCCTTTGGTCCATTGACGTACGACCTGCTGTCCCAGTTCTCCAGGCAATGCCCAACAGGCCAATGCGAGCGGGCAGGTCAGAATATAGCAATTGAGTAAGCCGATGCGAATGACTGCCTGCAGCCAGAGCACCACCGACAACGCCATTCTGGCAAATTCGGTCAGGCGGCTGGCGAGCTGTGCTCCATTGGTCACCTGGGTTGCGAGAGGGGCCAGATTGCCGATCACAGGCAGCCATGTCGTCACTTGGTGGCTAAAAAACTGGTTGCCAAGAATGCCGATGAAATCATTGACCGCACAGCCCCAGCGGCTCATGGGCATCACCAAGCCCCGATAGGATGTCAGAGGCTCGCTCACCCCAGCCAGCGTATAGGCAGCTCTCAGCCCATAGGTCTGAGTAGGAATATAGCCCAGCATGCCATGCAGACCCACAATTGCTCCACTGACTGTGTTGGCCATGGAGATCAACATCGTGACCAATTGGAAACTGATCCCCACGGCGATGACACCCAGAAATACACGCGAGAGTCCTTCGAGCGCTCCAGCATGGCGAAAACTGGAGGCGGCTAACATGATCTGGTAGCCGATCAGGATCAACATTGGGGTGACCAACACAAAAGCCAGTGCCAACATTGGACCAAAGACATCTTGCACGCTCTTGAGCCCGTAGGTATCTGCTGCAAACGTGTGCTCAAAACGGCCCCCCGTTACACCATCTGTGACTGTTGGATCGCTGCTAATTGTTTGTGTGTCAGGGCTATTACCAGAGAGCCAGTCGTTGGTAATCGCATTCTCATTGGGTGTGCCATTGGGCAGGTCGGAACACGGAAATCGCCAACCAGTGATGTTCTGGGGCACATAATCGCAACTGGCCCCATCCAGAGCAAAGCCAATCGGACACAGTTCTCGGATGGCCGGGACTGTCAGGGCACATTTGGGGGTAGCTCCCCCTTCAACCGAGGTCCTGATCCAGTTCTGCACACAGGGTCCAGCCTTAATGAAGGTTTGCTCGGGGTTTGGTACGGGATTGGTATCACAGACATGCATGCTCATCCACTCGGGTGGGACCTCATCGCTGCTAAAGGACTTACAGAAACCAGCCACCCATGTCACCGTACTCTTCGGGACGTAATCGCACTTGGCTCCATCCAGGGCAAATCCCTGCGGACACAGACCCCTCAGATCAGGAACCGTCAGGATACATTGCACCTGTCCCGTTGCATTGGTGGTCTCGATCCAGTTCGCTTGACAGGGCACTGGCTTGATGAAGGTTTGTTCTGGGTCTGGGATCGGATTGATGTCACAAACATGATTACTGATCCAGGTGGGTGGGATCTCATCGCTGCTAAAGGACTTACAGAAACCCACCGTCCAGGTAGTCTTACTCTGGGGCACATAATCGCATCTGGCTCCATCCAGGGCAAATCCTGCCGGACACAGGCCCCTCACAGCAGGGATGGTCAGGAGGCATTGCTGCTGAGTGGTTTCCGCTGTGATGCCGATCCAACCCTGCTGACAGGGTCCAGGCTTGATAAAGGTTTGCTCTGGGTCTGGCACGGGATTGGTATCACAGACATGATTATTGGTCCACTCGGGCGGAATCTCATCGTTGCTGAAAGTATGACAGAAACCCACCTGCCAATGAGACTGATCCTGCGACACATAATTACAGGTGGACCCATCCAGGGTAAAGCCGATCGGACAGGCTCCTCTGGAGGCCGGGACGGTCAGGATGCATTCTTGCTGGCCTGTTGCCGTCAGCGTTGAGACCCAGTTCTGCTGACAGGACCCATTGGCTGCTGGCTGGGCGACAAACTTTGTTTCCGGGTTTGGAATGGGATCGATATCACAGACATGGCTCTTGATCCATTCGGGTGGGACCTCATCGCTGCTAAAGGACGTACAGAAACCCACCTGCCAGATGCCAGTATGTTGCGGCACATATTGGCAACGGCTATCCTTGATTGCAAATCCGATTGGACAAGTAGACTTGAAGATTGGGATCGTGAGCACGCATTCCTGCTGGGCCGTTTGAGTGAGGATCTTGGTCCAGTTCTGCTGACAAGCCCCCTGATTCGGCTCTTTGACAAACGTTTGCTCTGGATCTGGAGGGTCAGGATTGGCCTCACAGACTCGACCCTTGATCCATTCGGGTGGGACCTCGCTACTGTTAAAAGAGCGACAGAAGCCGACCTGCCAGCCGCCGCTATTTGGGGGCTGGTATGCGCACAGGCCACTATTGAGGCTAAATCCAACTGGACATGAACTTTTGAAGGTAGGGACAGTGAGAGCGCATTCCTGCTCGCCCGTTCGACTCGTCATCATGATCCAGTTCTCTGGACAGGACCCATCACCTGCTGGCGCTTGAAGAAACGCTCCTGGGTTTTCAGGATCGACTCCCGGATTGGGGACAGGATCGATCTTACAGACATCCCTTTTGATCCATTCGATGGGGACCTCATAGCTCTTAAAAGAGCGACAGAAGCCTACTTGCCAATCAGCACTATCCTGCGGCTGATACTCGCACAGGCCACCATCCAGGGCAAAGCCGATCGGACAGAAACTCTTGAAGGAAGGAACGGTGCGGACGCATTCCTGCGTGCCATTTTCCGTCGTCGTCGCTATCCAGTTCTGCTGACAGGCCCCCCCGTTGGATGGTTGGACAAACCCGGCATCTGAAGTCGCATCACACACATCCCCATAAGCAGGATCAGTCCACTCACCTGGGATAGCATCCGTTGGAAGGGA
>DASYAN010000072.1:0-5063 GCA_036501345.1 Ktedonobacteraceae bacterium | reverse complement strand
TTATCCTTTCAGGCCCTGTTCTTTTTCCCTACTACCTACCACCAATAAATCCTCCCAAGGTTTACATGCGAGAACACGCTCCACAAAATATCCCCAACCCCACAGCACCACATACCTGTTCTTCGCTTGGTATCTTCCCATATCTACAAGATAGGGAATTCTTGTCTTCACGGGAGAGGGTTCCTGCATCAACGAGTCTTGCCTATACGAACTTTCGTTCATCCAGGTCTTACAGACTCTCTGCAGGTATTGGCTGCTCGCTCATCCAACAGCAATGAGAAGCTAGCTTTCTGATGCCGCGATCAGTTCTCCTCGTTATGTTCCACCACACTATCCACCCTTAGAACTGTACAATTACACTCTCTCCACATCCTTTCACGTTCCTCCACACTTTGTGCAATCACACGCCCCCCACATCCCTTCACATTCCTCCACACTTCGTGCAATTACACTCTCCCCACATCCCTTCACGTTCCTCTACACCACCTTTAGAGCTATGCAATCATATGCTCTCCACATCCCTTCACATTCCTCCACACCTCTGCAATCGCATGATCCCACCTCCTCACATTCCTCTCCCTTTAGCATCAGACTCGCATTCCTCTTCCGTTGATATGCATACTATAACATGAAGTTATGACGATGCTGTGAATTGACAAACTTATATGATGAAATGATATTCATATTGCAAGAGAAGCACAATACCAAAAGGATTACAGTTTTTTTATTTTGTATCAAACTCACTCAGACTCTGTAGAAAAAAAGACCGGATCCGTTCTATGTGAATAGATCCGGTCTGCTATTATTTATTATTACGCCTTTTGTGTGAGAATTTCCTCTGCAAGAATGTGCCTAAGAGCAATCCTGCTAGTCCTGCCAGCAGTACCAATAGAAAGCTGAGCATCGTTATTTCCTTCTACCTTTCATTCGACATCTACAAGCTCGTTCCTGGCTTCGAATTGTACACTACAAGCTTTATAAGTATCAACACTACGAAAACGTTTCGCGCTAGGCTTTTTTTGACACTTGCTCAGTCCTATCGCTATACTACAAAGGAACCAACTCCGAATAGGGACGTATATACTTTATAATCAGGCAAAAGCGTTAGTGTTTTATCACTCAAAAGAAAAAAAGAAGGTTTGAAGACTGTGGGTTTCGAAGATATGGGCTCATTACCAAACCCTGATGCACAACCTCAGGATGTTCCGGTCAGACAATCCTCGTCGTCTGGTGATGAGGATACACAACCAAAGCGCCCAAAGCAAGCAACTGCTTCAAATAGCAATACGGTAGATGTAGAGCCAATTTATCGAGAGCATAGCTCAAGCTCTGGGGAATTACGCCCGCTGCAAGCTCCAGGATCATATCCTCCACAGTCGCCCCACCAACAGGGACAGAGCATTCAACAACAGCCGTCCTATCCAGGTTGGCAACCCTATCAGCAGCCACCTATGACACAACCCTGGCAACAGCCATATCCTGCCACGCCGCCCATGTCGCCCTATCCAGGTTGGCAATCTTATCAGCAGCTGCCTGCAGCACAACCCTGGCAACAGCCATATCCTGGCATGTCCGCACCATCCTATCCCCCTCCGGCTATGCCGCATCCTCCCTATGGATATAATGGTTACGGTTATCCACAACAAATGGCTCCCTCGGCCTATCCTGGCTATAATGGCTCCTGGCCGCCCTATGCGCCTCCTGCTTATCCCCAATGGCAACCACCACGGCCTAAACGTGATGGCTATCAGCTTGGTGTTGCCATTGCCTCTACCGCCTGCTCTGGGCTCGTTATGTTGGCAGGGCTTATTTGCGGCTTTCTATTATTATTTCTCATTATTGCATCGCCAAATCTCTCTCGTCTAGGACCAAGCGCTCGTTTTAGTGCTATTGTCATATATACAGCATTGACCATCATTGGTATTGCTGGTGGCGGCTCTAGCCTCTACCATAGTATTCGTGCGTTATTGCAAAAGCCATCTGCACCTTTCAAGCTGCCATGGTCCTGGCTATTCCTTATTTTCTATGTGGTATTACTGGCCTTTGGTTTTACCGTTGGCACCGCTCCAGAAGTTCTCGCCAATGAACCGTTGAGAATATTCCTGATAGCGCTGGCAGGTATCTTCCCAGCTCTCACCTTCCTGGCTCTAGCCGTACGCCGTGTACACTATCCTCAGCAGGCACCATGGGCCACCACCTGGCGACGTTTCACACTAGCAATCGTCAGTGGAGGAACGGTGACTGTTTTGCTAGCAGTCATCTTTGAACTAGTCCTGACACAGCTCGCAGGAACTGCCTTCGGAATCCATACTTCTATCATTGATAATCCAAACATGCCTGTGCCCCATAATACACAACAATTGCTCTTCTTACTCCTACTTGTCTCAGTGATTGCACCAATCATTGAGGAATGTGTGAAGCCACTAGCTGTGGAGGTAATGATTGGGCGTCTGCGCAGTGCGGCAGAAGCATTTATCCTTGGTTTTGCCTGTGGCATTGGCTTTGATCTTATCGAAA
Organism: Ktedonobacteraceae bacterium; assembly: GCA_036501345.1. GTDB lineage: Bacteria > Chloroflexota > Ktedonobacteria > Ktedonobacterales > Ktedonobacteraceae > DASYAN01. The sequence continues at coordinate 2,546 of DASYAN010000072.1, read as the reverse complement.
CCTCAGGCTATATCAGTCTGGGCGACTCTCGTCCCTGGGTCGACACGGCGCTTGAACGCAGTACGGCTGGCCTGCTACACGGTTTCGGTGCAGGCATGGTTGCACTTGGCTGCTACTATCTGACGCATCGGAACTCAATCAATAACCGTATCCTGATTGGCCTGGGCTGTATAGCCTATGCGATTATTCAGCATGCCATTTGGAATGGCGCATTCCTGTTCGCATTGTTGCCAGCACCAATTGGCCCATATCTTGAAAGTGGTACCATCCAGATTGGCTCATATGCCATGCAAGGGGTGGTACTGGTCTACATCATCGAGTCGCTGCTGATCTTGGCCTTCTTCCTCTTCGTTACTGGAAAGTTGCGCTCACAGCAAGCAACCCAAGCAACCCCACAAAGCAATCAAGCGGACTCGCGAGCAGTAAATACGCCACCTGTCCCCTTGTCTCAATGGTGAGATATTCTACAGTCCTTTGCGAAAGTATTGGACAAACCATAGTAAGGGAGGGAGGGAACCCACAATGATCAGAAAATGGAACAAAAGTACTAAGTCAGAGCTATTTTAAGCCTTGTCAGCTATACTTGTTGAGGTAGGCTACTTGAAAGTGGAGACCAGCCCCTGAGTGTTTCTCATTGAAAAATAATCTCTGTTGGTAAAAAACAGAAAGAGGTTTGAATGCTTAAGAATATACTAACAGTAGGCATTTACGTCAGCAACCCGGATCAAGCCATCGATTTCTACGTCAGCAAACTCGGTTTTGAGAAGCGTACTGATGTTTCCATGGGCGAAGGTATGCGCTGGATCGAAGTTGCACCTCCCGGAGCTCAAACCGCCATAGTTTTAACCAAAGGCTATGGTCCAGATCAGGATCGCATTGGCAAGTTTACTGGTTACATTTTTGCGACAGATGACATAGAGGCCACCTACGAAACGCTAAAAAGCCGTGGTGTGCACTTCACAGAGCCGCCTAGAGTTGAGCCCTGGGGAAAATGGGCTCAATTCGTTGATCAGGATGGCAACGAGTTTGGCCTGAAAGCAGACTAAAATCCTCATATAGAAATATAAGGTGCAGGCAGACTAGCAATAGCCTCCTGCACAATCACCTACCGATTGCTATCCTCCGGCAGGCCCACCTTCTAAGCCAGGTAGCGTCATTGCCGCCGGATCTAGAATACGGGCCAGTTCCTCCTCTGATAGCTGAGTTTTCTCACATGCCACCTCGCGAACCGTTTTCCCCGTCTTATAGGCTTGCTTGGAGATATCGGCAGCAGCATCATAACCGATCACTGGTGCAAGTGCGGTACAGATGGCCAGTCCACGCTCAACCATCTCTGGTCCCTTCGTCGTTGCCTTCAGACCTGTGATGCATTGTCGTGAGAAGTTGCGTGCCACAGCTGCCAGCAAAGTGATGGATTGCAACAGGTTATAAGCGCTGACAGGCATCATCACATTGATCTCGAAATTGCCTGATTGACCAGCCACGGTAATCGTCGTGTGGTTACCCATGACCTGCGCACAGACCATGCAGACCGACTCAGCAATCACTGGATTGACCTTGCCGGGCATAATCGAACTGCCAGGCTGGACCGCTGGCAGGTCTATTTCGCCGATACCAGCACGGGGACCCGAGCCAAGCCAACGAATATCATTAGCAATCTTCATCAGACCGACCGCCAGCGTATTGAGTGCACCGCTGGCCTCGACGATATTATCCAATGTACTCTGGGCCTGGAAATGGTTGCTTGTCTCGGAAACCTTGACCCCATTGAGTTCTGAGAGGTGCTGGCTAACTCGTGCTGCAAACTCCTCATGCGTATTGACACCTGTACCAACAGCAGTACCACCAAGCGCGACTTCGGAGAGTTCACTCTGTGCATGACGAACGCGAGCGATGCCACGCTCGATCTGCCCAGCATAGCCCAAAAATTCCTGGCCGAGCCGGATTGGTGTCGCATCTTGCAAGTGCGTGCGTCCAGTCTTGATCACTGGCATAAACTCGTCGCTCTTCTCCTGTAAGGCTTTTTGCAGTTCCTGCAGAGCAGGGACCAGATCGTGTTCAATGCTCACCAACGCCGACAGATGAATCGCTGTGGGGATGACATCGTTAGAGGATTGCCCAAAATTAACGTGATCGTTGGGATGCACTTTGCGCGAACCTCGTGAGCCACCAAGCAATTCGCTAGCTCGGTTGGCAATCACCTCGTTCGCATTCATATTAGTCGAAGTGCCAGAGCCTGTCTGAAAAATATCGAGCACGAAATGTTCATCAAGCTTCCCATCGATGACTTCCTGTGCGGCCTGTATAATAGCATCTGCAATATGTGTATCGATCGTCCCCAGGCTGGCATTCACGTGTGCGGCAGACTGTTTAATCTGTCCAAGCGCACGAATAAACTCTCGGGGGAAGCACAGATCACTAATCGGGAAATTGAGCATGGCACGTTGCGTGCTAGCTCCATAATAAGCATCTATAGGTACCCGCATCTCACCCATCGAATCGCGTTCAATGCGGGTCTCTTCTGTATGATTGACCATGTTTATTCT
>DASYAN010000071.1:0-3486 GCA_036501345.1 Ktedonobacteraceae bacterium | reverse complement strand
CCCTCTTTGTCCGTTACAAAAAAGCTCATTCATCTAGTATGATTACAACAGTTGGTGTGAGCGAGATTATCCACTTCAATACAGCCACTTCGCCTGAAGATGCGACATTCTCCAATCATCCTTCCTCACTCACACCAACTTCTTTTCTTCAGAGAGTCAGTCCCTCAACGCAGCAACCCTTCAATAATTGGCCCAATCAGCTCTGCCTGATCAGCGTTCCATTGCCGATAGACCCCAACAGTTGCAGCCATCATCTGCAGCTCTTCAGGATTGGCAAGTAGCTTCTTTAACAAGATCTGCTGCTGTTGCGTCTTGAGGGCAATCCAACCCAGCTTATAGCGGCGAATAAACTCCAGGTTTGCCTCCTCTTGCCCAGGAATATACGAAGTAGCGATAAAGGGTTTACCCAATGTAACTGCCTCAAAGAGCATATTTGGTCCAGCCTTCCCCATGATCACATCGGCTGCAGCCATATAAGGAGCAATCTCTTTGGTCAATGGTAGAGCATAGAGATTCTTCATTCCATCGAAGCGCATACGCAAAGCACGATTACTCCCGGTGGCAAGGATTATCTGTAGGTTCCGATCAACACCCAACACTCCCTCGACCGTGCGCCCGAATTGTGCTGCACCTTCGCCACCACCCTGTAAAAAGATGGTAAAGCATGTAGAATTCAGCCCTAGGCGTTCAAGCGTCTCGGCACGTTGTGAAGCATTGACTCGGTAAAACTGGTCGCGTACAGGCCAGCCAACCTGATGTAAGCGAGCTGCATCAAAGCCGACAGAGAGCGCCTGGGCATATGTCTCACGTGTAGGAGCGAGCGTAGCAGTTGCACGCCGTTCCGCTAACCAGGAGCCATGTACCCGGTCGGGGTCAGCAAAGAGCATTACAAAAGGGATCTCCTGTCCGAGCTTTTTTAATGCCTGGACTACTTCATAAGTCAAAAAAGGGTAGGTTGTAATAATGAGATCGGGTCGTATATGCTTGATAGCTGCCTCGAGTGATTTGGCCACCGTACATGTAAAAGCACGATGAGCCTGCAGTGCCCACGACGGCTTATCGAGCAGATGGAATTCAGCCGCCCATAGCCAGAGCGCATAGCGACTTACCAAACGGTAATGCCAGTGGAAAAATCGTGACTGTGGATCTAGCAGTTCGATAGTACAGTTGTGGACCAGCCGATCACGTAGCGATTCTGCAAGACTAATATGACCTCCACCGGTCTTGGAAGTGAGAACAAGTATTGTACGAGCCATACACTATCCTATTGCATCATCAATTGACCTTTTCAGTTTATTCATGTATACTCTTCCTTGCATACAGGACTGCTCTCTTTTACGGTCCGCTTTTAAGGATACTGCAATAACATGCTATGTTACCGACGCGCAGGAAATGGTACACCACTTCTGCTCATTCACGGTTGGGGCGTGACTTATGCAATCTGGCAAAATCTGGCCCCACTACTCACACCATATTTTCAGCTTATCATGATCGAACTGCCTGGTGTTGGAGGTTCTCAGGAAGTTGACCCTGACAAACCGTATTATCAAGCATGCGCCGAAGCAATTGAAGAAGTACGGCAAGAACTAGGCATCAAACAATGGTCAATTCTGGCTTATTCTTCCGGCACACGGGCCGCCGAAGCCTATTTACAATGCTATCCACAGTCTATCTCGCAGGCTGTTTTTCTCTGTCCAATCTATCTGCAGGAAATCTGGGCCTTTTTCCTACACCTGCTTGAAACTACTCGCCCACAGACATTGACGCAGTGGATCTTCTCTGATTGGCGACTCTATAGCCTTATCCGCGCAATTGGCTTCAACTGGAAGCGTCATACCTATACCCATGTCTGGAAGAATGAAATTGAGTTACAATCACTGAATATCCTGGTCCGTTCTCTGTGCGAAATGCCTGGCAATGGAAGTGCACCATTTGAATTACCAGCTATCCCAACTCTTTTCATCTGGGGTAAGTACGACGCACTTGTCAAGCGTCCACGCCGTCCACGCGCTAATGATGTGATGATTCCAGCCAATCACAGTGCTCCTATGTTGGCTGCACCCAGAGTCTCCGAAGTCGTGATCCCCTTCCTGATCGAAGGGAAACTGGTTTCTTCTATTACATCTCAGAAGCGTCAGCGGCGCTTCCAGCAGATTAGAGAGAAGAGCACAACGATAAGCAAAGCCAGAGAACGTGCCCGTTTACTCAATCTCCTGCTCAGGATCGAGCGTAGACGTTTCTTACGCAAAATACGAAAAAGGCTATCGAAGAAATATAAATGAGCAGAACAGGGAACCAATTGTGGTCCCCTGATGCATTTATGTAGGCATGCCTTAATGACCTGGGATCAAGACGGCTCAGGATCAATGGCTTGCCAGCGCAGACTGCTGTATTCTTCGTGCGACTTTTTCACCTGAAGCACGCAAGGTTGCAAACTGTTCACTAGTGACAACTTTGTTAGCTTTTGTGTCAAATACTACGTCGTCGCGCGAGCAGTAATACAGGCTACGCCAAGTTGCCATGGCACTATCCCAGGCAGGGAACTGCAGAGTTGTCTCCGCATCGCCTCGCACTACACGCTGGAAGGCGTAGAAGGAGAGAGCCAGCACACCAATGATACAAACAACAGTGATGCTGAGGAAAATGCCCATAAAGCTTGTAGCCATACCGCCGCTGGCGACTAGCGTAATAATCAGGAAAACTAAAATGCCGATAAGGACCACACCTGCACCTATATAAGGTAGCATGGAAATATTGCGGGTTGGCATATCGGGAGGAGCACAGCGGGCCACACCAGAAGTATAGGCCGCCTGCGTTGTCTTTACTTGATCTGCCTGGTGACAAACCGGACAGGTTGGTGTTGAATTGTCAGCGGATGCCATCGAGAACCTCCTTTCGTTGCTCACAGGGAACCGAGCAACCTTTGCAGTTGTCTTGTCCAAATAGCATAACACGTTGTGGCATATTCGACAATGAGGCAGTGTTCCCACGGCTTCCCATGCCTTGCCTTCAAATTTGACACCCTTATCCTCAACTGCTATAGTACTATCCATGACAAAAGCTGCTATTATTATCATTGGACTTGGACCTGGGAGCATCAAAGACCTCACTCTGGAGGCTCGTGAAATGCTGGCTCAGGCTGCCCATAACCAACAAACTGTCTATTTTCGTACCCTTATTCATCCTACAGTCGAGCCGTTAAAACAGGATCTTCCTAATTTACAAATAGAATCGTTTGATAGACTCTATGATGAGTCGGAGGACTGGAGCACACTCTACCAACAAATTGCCGAAGAAGTCTGTAATCTGGCAGCTAGTCAGCCAATAATCTACGTTGTTCCAGGCCATCCCCTGATCGGTGAAACTTCTGTCCAGCTTGTGCTGCGTATGGCACGCGAACGTAATCTTAGTACAGCAGTTGTGGCAGGGCTCTCATTTATCGAGCCTGTGTGTACCTTGCTAGAACTCGATCCATTCGAGTCCGGC
>DASYAN010000070.1:0-11495 GCA_036501345.1 Ktedonobacteraceae bacterium | reverse complement strand
TGGTCCCATGTCAGATGGGCATCTCTCAAGTGGGCAGGGTTTTCGCGCTCACGTTCGAGTCGCTCTTTAAGTTCTTGGGCTTGAGCGTCAATCTCGGAGATCCTATTTTGGATCATGGCCGGATTATCCAGAATCAGGAGTCCATTGCGCGGTAGATAATCTAATATGGTAGCTTGACTGTGGAGGTAGGGCAGATAGAAGGCGATATCCTCAAAAGAACGGTGCTGGCGCAGCAGATCCATGTCATGTTGCCAACGTTCCTCGGCATCGCGGTGCAAAATTTTACTATCTAGCTTTGTGAGCTCTTCTGCTGCCTCTGGCCCTCGTGCTGGCAGGGCTTCGCGTGCAGGACCAATCATACAAATATCGATGGGATTGAGCGAACGTTGTGTTTCCTGGTCGAATGTACGCAGAGAGTCGATCTCGTCGCCAAAAAACTCTGCACGTACAGGACGAGATAAGGTTGGTGGAAAGAGGTCGATGATGCCACCGCGATGGCTGAATTGTCCTGGCTCTTCTACTTCTGCGACTGGCTCGTAGCCAAGATTATAGAGGTGTTCCAGCATGGATGAGAGGTCAACTTCCAGCCCAAGCTCTAAGCGGAATAATGTTGCCGATAATTCTTGGGGAGGAATGATGAGTTGGGTCAGAACACGGGCAGAACAAACGACGAGCGGCGTACGTTCACGCTCGACCATTGCAATCAATGCTTGCATACGTTGCTGGGTGGTAAGAGTATCGCCGATGAGACGTTCATAAGGTAGGGCGTCCTTGTCCGGCAAATAGAACACGTCGCTGGGACCTGAGACAAACGATTTCAACGTCTCAACCATCTGACTGGCTGTTACTTCGTCATTGACAACCACAAGAAGGGGTTGTTTCAGTGTTGTAAACAAACTGGCAATTACAAAGGGGCGTGCTGCCTCCGTAATGCCAGTAAGTGCTGGCACTCCCTCTGCTTTCTCAAGTTTCTCGATCAGGCGTTGGTAGCCTAGTCTCTGTGTCAGTGATGCAAGTAATCCCTGTAATGCCAACATTGTCCTCCTACAAAAACCACGAACTGTGCTTCTAATTTTTTGTTTTACATACTATGACACCAATTGTTGGATAGTTCATATGCTTTATTTATCTATCAACTGCTGTTAAATAAAAATTTATCTTTCCCACGTATTCAGGTTTAAAATCTCCTATTTTTAAAATTCGATGATAACAAAACGGGGACCCATAAAACGTCCTTCTGGGGACCCATTCCGCTTTTCGGGATTGGGAGGAAAGAAATAGCCCACAGGCTAGATCTGCTCAAATGTCATCCCCTTGCGGGGGGCCGTTTTGTGTCGGAACGGCCAAACCCCTCTGGTTTCCCAGGTAATGGTAGCCTTGACGATGATATCAGGTGGCACTTCCTCTCAGCACTGGCACTAACCCTTGTAATCCTGTTTAACTGAGAGGTTCTAGAGCAGCACGCTGGCTAGCGCACGCGCAGGTAGGAACTTGAACACTCCCTGATATCGTAGCCCGATAGCTACCGAAGTAGCCCTGGCTGGGTCTGGACAGGTGGAGCAAGCAGAGAAGATGGGTAGATGCCACCCCAACTCTACAAGCCCATCCCCTTTAGGGGATCGGGTCCCTGACCTCCTTGAGGGTATGAGAATAAAGACAGGTTCCTGACAGACTAATTATATCAGAACAAGCTGATTATATCAGAGATCAGCTTCATTGGGAATAGTCTAGGACCGTAAAACGGCAAAACTGCTCTTACGACAAGGTGATTGGACTCAAGTCCCGTGGCAAGTTCTCTTGTAACAGAGCACGTTTGAAGGAAATTGCATCCCAAATTGCGAAATTATTGATACTTTGACATAAGATTCATGACACCGAAATGTTGAGCACAAATAACAAAGTTATAAGGGTAAAAACTGTTACTGAGACCGCGCCAAACGTTGCTTTTAAATGTGGCCGTTTGCTCCAGATCGCAAAAAGTAGAAAGATTGGAAAAATCACTTGTATATAACGTGGGCTACTACCTAGTGGGAACTCTGAAATATACGGGTAGCTGAGTGAAAAGAGCATCATGGCCAAAGCAAAGAGGCTATAGCGTAAAGGGAGATGCTTCCAACCGATCATGAGAGCAATGATAGGGATCATGGTAAATGTGAAATCAAGGACATTATGATCAAAGCTTCCTGCACCTGTAATAACTCCTATTTGGAATCTTGCTGGCTATCTTCTAGTCTATCTTTCCCATCGGACAAAGCTGCCTGACGACGTTCTTGTTTTTGGCGCCGCTTTTCTTCGAGCTTTTTTTGTTCCTCTGGATCAAGGTTGATGGAGTTCATCGCAGCATCAAGTCCCTGCTGGATAATCATGGGGACAGCTTCGGTTGCTCTGTGCTCACTGATCTCTAGAAGCATACGTTCATCTGCTGATGGGATGCCTAAGACATAGTTGATAGTCTCTATGCGGTGATTAGCTGGACGTCCAATGCCTATGCGCAGACGTGGAAACTGGTTAGTGTGGAGGTGGCGAATAATATTGTCTAATCCATTATGTCCGCCAGCACTTCCTTTGGCTCGTAAACGTATTTTGCCTGTTGGTAAATCTAGGTCGTCATGGATGACGAGAATATCTTCCGGTTGTAGTTTGTACCAACTGACAAGTTCTCCGACTGCTTCTCCGCTATTATTCATAAAAGTCAGTGGTTTGACTAAGATGACTTTTTCAGGGCCGATAGTGCCACTGGCGAGCATTGCACGCCCGCGCCGTTCCCATTTCCAGCCATGGTTAGCAGCTAGTATGTCCACGACGTGAAAGCCAACGTTGTGGCGTGTGTGCTCATATTGAGCGCCTGGATTACCCAGGCCAATTACTAGTTTCATATACTCGTACTACCGACCATATGCCAGACGTGTTGCCAAGTATGGAGGTAAATTTGCCTTGACAATCTTCTCTTGGGTTTTCTCGATTATATAAGGCACACGGTAAAATGTAAAGCCACGTTCCGTGTCGTAGATCATGAATGCCGCTCGCGAATCGCCATCGCGTGGTTGTCCGACACCACCAGGGTTAATGATCGCACGATAGCCTTTTGGTGGCAGCCATTCATCTTCTGGCGGGATGATCATTTCATTGGTGACTGTGATCATACTCTGGCTCAGTCCTAGCAAGGACAAGAGTTCCTCAATTTCCTCGTTGAGGCGCTCCTCTGCGCTTAAGATGGTTTCTTCTGGAGTGATTTCCTCAGCACTTGCTATGTTGTACTCATCCTCTGTATCCTGCTCATCTGTTTCTGCCAAAAGGTATTCAGCAGGTTCTTCAGATGCTGCTTCCTCATCCTTGTTATCTTCATCTTCAGAAGAGGCATTTTTCACAGCATGTTTTTCATCAGCAATATGCTGTTTTATCTCTTCAAGCACATCATTAGCATCGGCAACGATATTCTGCAGAGAATCTGACTCTACATGCACGTTTTCTGCCTGATTAACAGCTTTTGCTGTGTGTATTGTTGGACGTATAGCAGCGATTTGAGTGGTCTCTTGATCATCAAAGTCGTCCTCATCATCGATAGCAAGTTCTGTCTCATCAGCTTTGTTGGGAGATCTGCCATTATTAGCCGGGGCTTGTTCATCAAGCTCATCTCCTATCTCTTCTGGGCTGATAGCTTCTGTTACAGACTGAGTGTTAAGAGGCAATGTAGGGCTGTTGGCAAGTGTATCGGGCTGCTGGAAAATCGTGGGCACATGAGTGTGTCCCACGAAGCAGAAGCGATTTGCAAAGTGCTGGAAACTGCGTTCGGCTAGCACTTCCGAAGTGAGATACTCCCAGAGTGGACCGTAGGGGCTACCGTGAACGAGCAGGCATTCGTCGATCTCAAGGCGTTCTGGCAAGTTGGCGAGAAATGTCCGGTTCTCTTCAGTGAGCTGTTCCGCTGTCCATTCTGCAGAGATACGTGCTGCCTCGCTAAAATCTTCGATGTCGATTTTTCCAACCGCCGCCCAGTCATGATTTCCTGCGATAATAACATCCGTGCGTTCTCGTAGCTTTTCGATACATTCATTGGGGTTGGGACCGTAACCAACCAGATCTCCTAGAAACCAAATCTGATCAACAGACTCTTGCAGTGCTAGCTCATCTATTTTGGCTAGCACTGCTTCCAATGCTTCTAAATTTGCATGTATATCAGTAAAAATCGCGTAACGCATCTAGCTTACTCAATTCGAATTTCTATGTGACAAGCAGGTGAGATTATTCTACCATGTTTGTTGCCACCTTACCAGTGCTTTTGATGGACAGAATCTTACAATTGTTATTTCCTTGGCATCTTTGCCCTTGTCCACTTCAGCTGGTAGGTGGCAGTAGTGGTAAAGAGAAGCCCCAATTGAGCAGGGTTGTAGCATCTTGGTCACGCTGGGACTCGCTAGGACTATCAAGTATGGCTCCAATAAGCTCATGACCTGCACGTTTCGCGGCAAATACCATACACCAGCCTGCTGCATTTGTATGACCTGTTTTGGCGCCAATCGTGCCCGGATATGTGGTAAGGAGGGTGTTCGTTGTTACCCAGTCATAAGAGTGGTGCTGTGCCGTTGCCGCAAGGGTATATTCCGGTGTCTGGACAATTTGGGCAAAGATTGGAATACGCATGGCATACTGGGCCAATTGGGCTAGGTCGTATGCCGTTGAGTAGTGGTTCTCGTCATTAGTCAGACCATCAGGAGTAGTATAGTGGGTTTGAAACAGATGTAGGCGGTAGGCAAAGAGGTTCATCCTCTCGACAAAAGCTTGTGTTCCTCCCAGCGCGTCAGCAATAGCGATGGCAGCATCATCTCCAGATGGCAGTAAAAGGCCGTAAAGCAAGTCCTTTAGTGATAGCTGGTCTCCTACTATCAGATTGGCACCGCTGCCTCCATCAGTGTGCACTCGGTCATATGCATCTTGTTTGATAGCCACAAGCTGATCAAGGTCAGCAGTTTGTATGGCAATCAGGGCAGTCATAATCTTGGTTGTACTGGCCATTGACAGAGGTTTTTCTCCGTTGATATCAATGAGGATATGTCCGGTATCTGCATCGAATAGATAGGCTGCATTGGCAGCGATCGTAGGAGCCGGTCCCTGCACAGTCAGGACTGGTTGAGGTGTTGGTGTCGGCTGTGGTACTGTCGGCGTTGATATAGATGACGAAGTAAGGCTTGATCTGCTATGACTAATAGCAATGCTCTGTGTGCCAAGAGGTGTAAGCCTAAACAAGGAAAATATAGCCAGTATCAGCACGAGGAATAGCGATAAAAAGAGCAAAATACGAGGTTTCATTCCATTTTACGCCTGTTCACTAATATGTTATGCTGTAGCGCTTTTCCTCCTGCGCAGAATTTAGTAAAAAACGCTACAGCGGGATACTAGGGGTTTCTCAAGATGGTGACGGTGATCTTTTAGAGATTTCCAGGCCACTGTTTGTGATAGTCGGTACTTTGTTCAAATGCATCAGCTGTGCGTAGAATACTATCTTCTCTGAAGATATTTCCCAGCAATTGTAGTCCGACTGGAAGTCCTTCGCTAAAACCGCCTGGGATCGAAACGCCGCAAATACCTGCCAGATTAGCCGGGATAGTGAAGATGTCTTGCAGGTACATCTCGTAGGGGTCCGAGATTTCACCCAGTTTGAAGGCAACCTTTGGGCTGGCGGGGCTGACCAAGACATCGAAGCGTTCAAACGCTTTCTCGAAGTCTTGCGCGATTAACGCACGGATCTTCTGTGCACGTATGTAGTAGGCATCATAGTATCCAGCGGAAAGTGCGTAGGTGCCAAGCATGATGCGCCGTTTGACCTCAGCTCCGAAGCCAAATGCACGCGTCTTCTCCATTGCCTCCCACATTTCGCTGGTATCTCGATAGGAGTAGCCATATTTTACCCCATCGTAGCGTGCCAGATTTGCGCTTGCTTCAGCTGGTGCGATGATATAGTAAGCTGCAACACCATATTTGGTATGTGGTAAGGAGACTGGGCTGATTTCTGCTCCCATCTTGCGCAGGTGTTCGATTGCCTGACGGACCACCTTTACAACAGCAGGCTGTGTACCCTCAACCCAGTATTCCTCAGGTACTCCGATACGTAAGCCTTTGATATTGCCTGTCAGAGCTGAGCTATAGTCCTGGGTTGGCTGAGGAGAACTGGTTGCGTCACGTGAGTCGTGTCCAGCGATGGCCTGCAGCAGAATAGCAGCATCGCGCGCGCTGCGTGCAAATGGTCCAATTTGATCAAGAGAAGATCCGAATGCAATCAATCCAAAGCGTGAAACTCGTCCGTAAGTCGGCTTCAAGCCTACAAGGTTACAGAGTGATCCCGGTTGGCGGATAGAGCCTCCGGTATCGCTACCATAAGAGCCCATTGCCATACCTGCGGCTACCGCAGCTGCTGAACCACCACTGCTTCCACCAGGGGTGCGTTCTAAGTCCCAGGGATTGCGAGTGGGGAAGAAGGCGGAATGCTCTGTCGAGGAGCCCATTGCAAACTCGTCCATGTTCGTTTTGCCGACCATCACAATACCTGCTGTATGCAGGCGTTCCATCACGGTGGCATCGTATGGTGGCTTGAAATTTTCGAGCATACGCGAGCCTGCCGTCGTAGTGATGTTTTTCGTACAGATCACGTCTTTAATCGCTATAGGAATACCCGTCAGTGGATGAAGGTTTTCTCCACTCGCCAGTCGTTGATCGGCTTCTCTGGCCTGTTTCATTGCGAGTTCATCGGTCACCAGAGTAAAGGCTTTGACTTTGGGCTCTACTGCGCGAATGCGATCGAGGTGAGCCTGAGTTAGTTCAACAGAGGAAATTTTGCGCTGGCGCAGTAACTCTTTTGCTTCGTGAATGCTCAATGTATATAATTCAGTCATTTGTACTTATTCCTCCTCCAGCACCGCATTAACTTTCAAATAGTCGTCTTCCTGGTCAGGAGCATTTGCCAGCAAAACTTCTGGTGGGTAGGAAGGCTGCGGAATATCCTCACGAGTAATGTTGGTCAGGCGTGAGACGTGTGCTGTTGGAGATATACCGCTCACGTCGGCCTCTTGTAGGATCTTTATATGTCCCAGAATACTGGAAAGCTGATTTTTAAAGATTTCAATTTCTTCTTCGCTCAGACCCAACCTGGCGAGTCTGGCTACGTTCTGTACCGTCTCGCGATCAATCATTCCTAATGGTCCTCTCAAATATTTAGTCGCAAATATGCAATCCGTTAGAAACGGATATGGAAGCCGCTGATATGTCTCGTTGGTTGTCTCCAATTTGTGTGAACTTCATGGACCTCGGCTGCCGTTGGCCCTTGCCGTAGCACCCTGAGGAGATGTTCGAGCACTGGTCGTGTTCCCTGAGCGACTACTTCAACATCGCCGTTTGTTTCATTGCGAACATACCCGTGTAGGCCTAGACGCTGGGCTTTTTCTACGACAAAATAGCGAAAGCCTACACCCTGGACAGATCCAACTACTACTGCATAGAGTTCCTCTATTTGTTTCTGGCCGCTCTGACTCATGGTAGCAATCATAGCACAGACTCTGCTTGGCGAATAGTCCCCTCTGTGGAGAGATCTAACCTATTAACAAACGTAAGGTAGTATAATGCAAATCTATCACCACTTAGATTAGTGCATTAGCAATATTGGGTAATCTAGTGCTCTATGCTAGGAGTTTGGGTAGAATAGGCTTGTATCTCTTAATGTATGCGTGCTACCATAGGGGTGTATGCATGCTACCTAGGAGAGATTTTGACTGCCATCCAAGAGCACATCAAGAGATAGAAGAAAGGCAAGTAAGCAGCTATGAACACGGTACACATCTACCGATTGCATCCCACTCTGAAGCTGTTTGCTTGTTTGAAAGCGGCTCAGATGGAAGCGGCGAAAGTCTGGAACCTCTGCTGTGAGATCCATAAACAAGCCAGAATGGAACATGCCAAATGGCCCGGGCGCAACCAATTGCAAAAGGCAACCAAAGGACACTTTGCACTGCATAGCCAGTCCGTCCAGATGGTTGTGCATGCTTTTCTTGCCAACATTGATACCACACAAAAGCTCCGTCAAACCCATCCGCAAATGCACATGAAGTATCCTTGGCGAGAAAAGCAGTTCTATCCGGTCAAATGGCCTGCTCAGGCTGTGAGCCGTGAAAATGGACGTGTCGTTTTGCCAATGGGCAGGGGACGCGAATCCATTGTCCTGCCTATCGAACTGGAAGATCAGAGCGGCGCGTGCAGTCTCGTTTGGAATAACGGCTTTGAGTTGCATGTCTGTGTTGAAACACCTCAAGAAAAAGAAGCACCCGGTGATGTGCATGCAACGGTAGACCTCGGAGAAATCCATCTTGCAGCAGTCTCGACAAACACAGGACAAGCTATGATCGTGACTGGTCGCGGTATCCGGCCTCTCAAAAGACAGCGTACCAAGCAACTGGGGAAAATTGCGAAAAAGCAATCCAGATGTAGCAAGTATTCTCGTAGATGGAAGAAGCTGCAACGCGCCAAGAACAAACAGGCAGGTAGGACACAACGTCGTATTCGTGACATGCGACACAAAGCGACGCGAAAAGTCATCACCTTCTGCCAAGAACAAAAGGTCGGCAAGCTCTTCATTGGTAATCCCCATGGCGTCCGCAACCGTAATAGCGGACGGCATCATAATCAGCGCATGGCCTTGTGGGAATATGGGAAAGATATCGATTACCTGACCCATAAATCCAAACAAGCTCACATCATGAGCTTCACTGGCTGCGAACGAGGAACAAGTAGCCAGTGTCCTGTCTGTGGGCATAAACACAAACCCAAGAACAGAAATTGGGTCTGTAAGGCTTGTGGCTTTACAGGGCACCGTGATATTGTTGGCAGTGTCAATATGCATCCGCTCGCATTTGATGAGCATGTAATGGTTCCTCGTTCCGTTACGTATCTCCGTCCGAGCAAGTCTCAGCGTAGTAGTAGGGCAGACGCGCCCCTGGCATCTTCGGATGCTTGTTGTCTGAGTCAGTCACCCGATCAACCACTGCTACATGAGCAGGTTCCTACGGGAATAGGCCACACCGGTGAAGTGACTCAGAAGCTCATCTCCTTCTAGGGGATTGAGAGTTGTCACTGCATGTGCCAATGTGTAAAATATAGAAAGGCCTCATTGGAGAGAAATTTATGCAGTCAGTGCAGGACTTAGCAGCTGCTGTTCAGCGTGTCGTGAGTAATGTTGAACGCGTTATTGTAGGGAAGGCCCAAGCAGTTGCTTTCAGTTTAATTGCCGTTATTTGCCATGGACATGTATTGATTGAGGATGTGCCAGGCGTAGGCAAAACCGTTCTCACAAAAGCAATTGCTCGTTCTATTGGGTGTACTTTTAAACGCATCCAATTTACTCCTGATCTCTTGCCAAGTGATGTTACAGGAGTCTCAATCTATAATCAAAAGACGGGCAACTTTGAATTCCGTCCTGGACCGATTATGTCGCAAATTGTGCTAGCTGATGAGGTGAACCGGGCCACTCCAAGAACGCAGTCTGCTTTGCTGGAGGCGATGGAAGAGGCACAGGTCACGGTAGATGGTGTGACCTATCACTTGCCAGAGCCTTTTATGGTGATGGCGACGCAAAATCCCATCGAGTATGAGGGGACATTCCCTCTACCAGAAGCTCAACTGGACCGCTTTATGATGAATATTAAGTTGGGCTATCCTAAAGCTAGCGATGAAGTTAAGATTCTGACTAGTCACCAGCACCATCACCCATTGGATGACTTGGCCCAGATTATGACAGCAGAAGAATTGGTACGCATCCAACGTCAAGTGTGCTTAATCCATGTGGATCCATCCATCCTTGAATATATTGTTGCCGTTGCAAATGCAACGCGTGTCCACAAGGATATTTACCTGGGGGCCAGTCCGCGTGGCTCATTATCGCTGGTCCGAGCTGCACAAGCCCTGGCTGCAATGCGTGGACGTAGCTATGTTATTCCTGACGATGTGAAACTGCTCGTAAAGCCTACTCTTGCGCATCGTATTATCATGACGTCAGCTGCACGTGTACGCTCGATTGCATCAACGGCCATTCTGGATGAGATTTTGCAGGCTGTGCCAGTGCCAAACGCATGGGTTGGTGGCGGGAAGGGGCGTTAACCTATGCGCCCATGGCATCTTATCCTGCTCATTATCATTCTGGCTTTTTTTGCAGTCACGAGTGGATGGAATATCCTCTATATTCTTACCTATGTTCTGCTCTGTCTATTTATTTTTTCCTGGCTATGGACACGCATCTGCTTGCGTAAACTCGTGTTTCATCGGAGTGCAGTCAGAGGACATATACAAGTTGGTGAAGTATTTCAAGAACGTCTGGCGCTGGATAATTTGAGTGTGCTACCAAAGTTATGGGTGCAAATTACTGATGGCTCGACACTGCCAGGACATCACGTTGGCTATGTGGCAAGTATGGGAGGACGAAAGCGGGCTATCTGGCGTGCTAAGAGTCGCTGTAGGCAGCGTGGGCGTTTCCAGCTTGGCCCGGTGATTGCAATCAGTGGCGATCCTTTTGGCCTGTTTAACCACCGCTTTTTTTTGTCTCCTGCTCATGAAGTCCTAGTGCTTCCTCGCGTATATCAAATTGCTCAGCTTGCGATTTTTGCTGGTGGCTTGCCCGGTAGAGGCAGAAGTTCACAGCGTGCCTTGCAAACGACAACCAATGCAACCACTGTACGTGAATATGTGATTGGGGACTCGCTCAGCCGTATTCATTGGCGTTCTAGTGCACGTTATAACAAGCTTATGGTCAAGGAGTTTGATCTGGATCCTGCGATAGATGCCTGGATCTTTCTAGATCTGCATCAGGCGGTGCAGGCAGGTGAAGGCGAACATTCAACTGAAGAATATGGTGTGACCATTGCTGCTACTATTGCTCAGTATCTATTGCGTGAGGATCTCTCCGTTGGTATGATTGTGAATGCAGAGCGGCAGGAATTGTTAGCGCTCGATCGAGGAGACCGTCAGATAGAGCGTGTGCTTGAACTGCTGGCTGTCGTCAAAGCTGGTTTGGGGCCAGAACTCAAGGAAATGCTTGCTATGGATGCGTTTCATTTTGGGCGAAACTCGATTGCGATGGTTATCACTCCCTCCAATTCTCGCGATTGGCACGAGAGTCTAAGTCACCTGCAGATGCGTCGCGTGCAGATTGCTGTGATAGGATTGGATGCGGCTTCCTTTGATCAGCGGTCCCCTAATGAGGATACATTAGCTTTACTTGAGAGCACTGGTGTTCCTGTAATGCGTGTTCGTTGTGGAGACGCTATTCCTCCTATACTAGAAGGTGGTTGACTAAATTGCTCGGCTTGCGTAAACTAGGTTAAGCAGTCTGCGGTTTTCACCATTGTGGCTGCCTTTTCTATGGTCCCCGTATAGTTAGGAGGTTCTTTGATGTCCGATAATGAAGCCGTGGAGACTGAATTATCCGCTCCCTTAACCTTGGAGAAGCCTAAGGTTGAGAT
>DASYAN010000069.1:0-3506 GCA_036501345.1 Ktedonobacteraceae bacterium | reverse complement strand
TATGGGTTC
The DNA here is from genome assembly GCA_036501345.1 of Ktedonobacteraceae bacterium. Lineage (GTDB taxonomy): Bacteria > Chloroflexota > Ktedonobacteria > Ktedonobacterales > Ktedonobacteraceae > DASYAN01. Next base: position 3,497 of record DASYAN010000069.1, on the reverse strand, counting down.
CATTTGTTTTCATATCTGCGTGTATCTAAAGAGGAGAGCGTTTATGGGCGACCGAATCTTAACGCATCCAGGTGATATATAGCCAGTTATGAATACTAATGGAACACTAGAACAAGTCCAAACCGTGATCATCCTGCTGATCGTGACATTAGGAGTTGCACTCCTCTCACGTCGCTTGCGCTTGCCCTATACTCTGGCATTGGTTATTGTTGGTCTTGTCATTGGGTTCTCCCCACTTTTACCCGATCTCCGTTTGAATCCAGACGAGGTGATCTTCCTTTTTCTTCCAGCTTTGCTCTTTGAAGGGGCCTGGAATGTGGAGGTAGAACGCCTAGCTGCTGATTGGCTTGTGGTCTTTCTGCTTGCGGTTCCTGGCCTCAGCCTCTCCTTGCTGATTGTTGCCGTTCTCGTACATGTGGGCATGGGTTTCTCCTGGTTACTCGCTTTGCTATTGGGAGCAATGATCTCTCCAACAGATCCGGTCGCGGTATTAACGTTGCTGCATCAAATGCACATATCGGATCGCCTCCGAACCATTGTAGAAGGGGAAAGCCTCTTTAATGACGGAGCAGGAGCGGCTGCCTTTGAACTGATCCTCGGCTTGCTGCTTGCCTCGCTCAGCCAGACTTTAGCTGTTCATGAGTCCTCAATTTGGACAATGGCCTTGACAACCCTTTGGGTAATGACAGGTGGATTTGTCCTGGGGATTGGCATTGGTATTATCGTGACTCGCCTGCTGCGGCTGATTGAGGACCACTTGATCGAAATCACTGTGACAGTGAGCGTGGCCTATGGAGTCTACCTACTGGCAGTAATGTTGCACACCTCAGGATTACTTGCTGTGGTAGGGGCAGGACTTGTACTGGGAAGCTATGGACGGCAAACAGGCATGTCTGAGCGAGCAAGTAATACAGCACACGACATCTGGGAGTTCATCGGCTATATTGCTAACTCGTTGCTCTTCCTCTTGCTGGGGGTACAAATTGGTGAGCGCAACCTCGTGCACGCCTTAGAAGGGATCGGCTGGGCACTCGCCGGGGTAATTATTGGTCGAGCTGGAATGATCTACACCTTATTGCCTCTGCACGATGCTTTTGCTCGCTGGCTCAATCGTAGGAGCGCACCAGAGCAACCTTCCCACATTCCACGTCCAGCCCCTCTCCCTGCTCAGTGGCGTCCGGTCCTGCTACTCTCAGGGCTAAGAGGTGCGCTCTCGATTGCTCTGGTGCTCAGTTTACCAACCACTCTTCCCCAACGAGATCTCCTTGAAAGCATCGTCTATGGCATCGTTTTGATCACCTTGCTGGGACAAGGGATCGGGTTACGTGTGCTGCTGCCACACTGGCAACAGAGAGAGAACTAGTCTATTCAGACCAATAACCCTACCTATCCTTCAACTGTAGCCACAGCAGGTTTATTGATACGTTCAAGCATCCGATCGAGCAGGCGCTTTCCTCCCGTCGCAATCAGAGCGGGAGCGCGAGTCAAGACTCCCATTACTAGACCTGCAGTAAAGTCGCCTCGTAGTGCCTGGGCTACATGGGCAGGTGTGAGTCGTTTCATCAAGTCCAGCGCATCATCCCACTGGGCATCACTATATGCTGCAATGCGTTTATTGATCATATACGCAATATCCATATCGCGGCCAAAACGAGTGTGCCAACGCTTATCAAAACGGCTCAGGAATGCTGCAGAGGTATCACCAACTTTCACCGCCTCGGCTGCAACCTTACCTGCCATCTGTCCAGAGTAAATAGCGAAACGAATCCCTTCTCCAACCAACGTCGAGCCATGTCCACCAGCATCGCCCGCCAACAGCAGGCCATCCCGTGAGAAGCTCTCAAGATAGTTCTCAGAAGGGAACAGACCTGTATGATATTCGAGCGGACTGGCTCCCTTGAAATATTGTGCTAGTTGAGGGATATCACGCATGATACGATCCAGGTATATGCGAGCGTCATCATCATTATCTGGATGGAGAACTCCGACGCCCAGGCGAACGCGCCCATTGCCACGCGGAAATGCCCAGGCATAGCCATTTGGCGCATATGCACTACCCATAATCAGAAATAGCTCATCCTGCGGATAGTCTGGTGCATACAGATCATATTCGGCCCCGAAACCATAGCGATGGAATGCCTTACCCATGTCGGTGCGTACTCCGATGTGGCGAGCAAACCCACTGGCATCGATGGTGATATCAGCACGTGCCTCGAAGCGATCGTTCACATGGTTCTTTACTGTGACACCTAGTACGCGCCCGTTTTCCTGCAGTATTTGATCAACGGTGTGGCGTACACGGATCGTTGCACCAGCTGCGACCGCACGACCGGCAAGGTGCTGGTAGACACCTCGCACATCCATAACACAGGCAACGGGTGAAGCATACAGAAGAGGTACCTCGCGCTGAGGAGAAAGAAAAATAACTTTGCGGATCGGGTGATACAGATGCTCGGGTATGGCTAGTGCCTTCATATCTTTGACCCAGCTCCCGCCACTTGTGTGGATAGGATAGCCAATCTCATTTTGACGCTCCAAGACAAGCGTGCGTATACCCTGCTTTGCAGCAGTCTCAGCGGCTGCCAAACCAGCTGGTCCGCCACCCACAATAAGCACTTTATAATCGTCTGACATCTATTACCTTATCTTATCCTTCCTTTGCGGTAAATGCAATTGTAATTAGCACTTTATTCTGTGCAATGGCAATATTTGCTAGATTCGGAGGCTGGATACCAAAATCGGTCATATACACGGTTGTAGTCGCAGTCCCCGTTACTGTACCAGCAGCTAGTTTTCCCTGCACATCAAAGATTTCCTTATTGGTTTTCCCATGAAGTGTCAAGTTGCCTGTGATCTGAAACGTAATTGTTTGTCCATCCCGGTAATTGGTGGGTAAAGCTTGTGGACAAGTGGAAGTGAACTCAGCATCAGGAAATGTATCTGATTCCAGATAATTTTGCCTTACATAATAATCTCGTCGATCTTCATCAGTTTTTAGTGTTCTCAAATCTACTGTGATTTTCATATCTGTGACAAGCGGGGATGGACCAGAATATATACTAAACCCTCCCTGGACCGCCTGAGTCTTGCCGATAGCAACATTATCCGGCAAATTGCGCAGCACCAAGTTTTCATGTACTTGGTAGGAGGCTGTAGTCTGAGCAGGCACGATAGTAAACGTCTGTAGATCGGTTGATGGAACAGCTTTTCCACAGGAAGATGCAACGCCAGGGGAAGTATGGCGAGGATTGACATTCCTGGCAAAGTACGCAGCATAGCTAAAACCAGCTATCAGGATAACGAGTCCGGCAGCAATTACCAGTACAACGACACGACGCTTCATCTCAACTCCTTAGGCTTCTTGAGAGTATTTCCTAACCCTGAAAAAATCTACAATCGTAAACTTGGCTTGGCACACGCTCATTTTAAGAGACCGGAAAAGACGATTTCGTGTTTGCCTCATGCAAAGTTTACGGTTCTAGAAAAAATCCTGCTAT
>DASYAN010000068.1:0-3318 GCA_036501345.1 Ktedonobacteraceae bacterium | reverse complement strand
TGCACCGCATTGACGACATTTGCGTGCTTCGGGATCGCTGATCGTCTGGCACTCCTCTTGTGGACAAAGACGACCATAGGCACCATGCCCATCAAAATGAATCACATAACAAGGGATAGTTGTATCGCTATCATCCAACATTCCTGCCCCACCATACGAGTTGAGATAGCGGACAAACTGACCAAATGTCGGTGGCTCCAGCCGATCTAACACTATTTGTCCATCATCGATAAGCGGAGCTAGAGCCTGCTGCATAGCTTCAAAGCTGCGTTCAGTCTCCAAGGGAACACAATCCGTGGGAGAAGGGGCAATATAAAGCATACGAAACGGAGGATGCACAGGAAGCTCACAACCAACAGTGCTATCTGGACCCAGCAAAAGCCGACTCAGAGTGAAAACGCCTGAAACCAGCAGGAAATGATCACCATTATGCAATAATTCCCAGGGATAGCGCACAAACTCATCACAACCTGGGCCAAAACTCAGCATCAAGGCAACCGTTCCACGCCGCTTCAATGTACGCTGAATAATATTGCGCAAAACTCCCTGGACAGATAGGTCCGCTGGCTCACTCCACTTGGGACCAGTTGTATCAAAACCACACAATGCCGAAAAGAGACGGTTCCCAACCTCACGCAACTCATGGTCACGACTTTCCAGGTTTGCTAACTTTTTCTGTAGTGCATTCAATTGACGACCCAAATATGGAGGAACAAAGCTGCCGCTTACAGTACGCCCGGACCAGCTCTCCTTTACGCGTATGCTATAGGTACCATCCTCATTGGCATGAAATAAGATATTTACGGTCTCTCCCATAACCTTCCATCTTTCAAATTCGGTCACTTAAAGTGGTTATTCCTAACAACCACCCGATGCTTCCAGAGGTTCTCTCAGGGGTAGTATAGCACAATTGGAGAGATAAAGGGGGACATTATACAACTAAGAATGCATGCCAATTTTTGGATAGTGGTTGCACCACAGTAGGTAAACACAATCAATGACATAGAAGCCAAGCCAACATCCATGTTTAAATATTAATAGTGAAATGTACCTAGTCTAGCATTAATTTGAGGTTGATGAAGCTTGACAACCGAGCATTTGAGGGCTAAACTAGCAGTACTGAGTGCAAGAGAGGCATACACTGTAAGAAGTTAAATGGCTGACGTGAAAGATGGTATAAAATGAGCCAAGCAAAACAAGACAACCAATTTCCCATCAATAATGCCCTTGAAAATCTAAAGACGCGATACGATTTTGTTCAAACAAATGAAATATCCACCTTCCTGAAAAGATATCCATCTTTAATAGATGATTTAAACACCGTTTATGAGACAAAATCTCAGTACTTTAAAGAATTGCCCATGACCCTGTACTACATCAGCGAGACGGGATCTTTAGATAGTGCGATCCTGGCAGCATATATTGAAATGGAGACCTTGACACAAGAGATAAAAGAGAGATTCTCTTATTTCCGCAAAGAAATGTGGCAGAAAATATCAATGGAAGCAAAGCATCGCATTACCGTAGTATTAGATTGAAGCAGACACTCGAGTACTCCCTTATTCACCCCAGTACAATTCAACTTTGCCGAAATGAACAAGATCTCCGACCTGGACTCCAGCTTCTTCCAAGGCTTTGGTGACACCCATCTTTTCCAGCATTATCTCCAGGCGGGCCATACCTTCTTCGCTCTCTTGATTCGTCATATTGACCAGACGCTCCACACGCTTGCCGCGCACAACATAGACTCCCTTTTCTTTTGTAACTGTAAAAGCGTCATCCGGCTGTGGACGTAAGACAGGGCCTTGCATATCAGCGACAGCTTGAGAGGCAGCACGCTCTACTTCTTCCTGCTTGATCTCTTCTAAGCGACGCGAAGCGTAAGCCATTAGTTCACTTGTACCCTGTTGGGCAACGGCTGAGATGGCAAAGACAGGATAGCCAGCGGCCTCTGCACGAGCCTTCAACTCGGACCAACGCTCCTGAGCGTCAGGAATATCTATTTTATTCAATACGACGATCTGTGGGCGCTCTGCCAGTTGCTCATCGTATTCACGCAATTCACGATTAATGGCTTCAAAATCCTGCCAGGGCTCCCGATCAATGGAAGCGCCATCTAATAGATGGATCAACAGACGCGTACGCCGGATATGACGCAGGAATTCATGGCCCAACCCTACACCTTGAGCAGCACCTTCAATCAGACCAGGAATATCGGCCAGGACAAAACCCGTGCCATCACCACTTCTGGGCCGCCCTATCTCCACAACACCCAGGTTCGGTGTCAGTGTCGTAAAAGGATAGTCGGCAATTTTGGGGTGTGCCGCCGTCACTACAGAAAGAAGCGTGGATTTACCAGCATTTGGATAGCCTACCAGCCCAACATCAGCAATCAACCTCAGTTCAAGCGTGAGCCAATGTTCCTCTCCAGGCTCGCCTTTTTGAGCTTCTTTGGGGGCCTGATGAGTTGACGTCGCAAAATGGACATTGCCCAGACCGCCTCGGCCACCACGTGCTACCATGACACGCTGTCCATCCTCAACAAGGTCTGCAACAACCTCTTGCGTATCGGCATTGCGAACGATAGTGCCACAGGGAACCATCAATACAACATCTTCCCCCTTTGCACCATGCATTTTCTGGCGAGCTCCCGCTTCTCCCGAACCTGCGGCAAAGTGTTGCTTATAGCGATAATTCACCAATGTATTTAGACTTGTCGTGGCCTCAAAGTAAATACTCCCACCTCGCCCACCATCTCCACCGTCAGGACCTCCAAGAGGTGCAAACTTCTCACGCCGGAAGTGCATCGAGCCATCTCCGCCATCGCCGGCCTTAACATAAATCTTTGTATGATCGTAAAACATGATCCGTCCCTTGCGACACTATAATCTAGCTACCCAGGGGTACGGTGGGCACGACGTATTTATCGATAGTAATACTGGGGCCCTCTACCGATGACGATCACCTAAAGGTGACACGATAAATCACGTTGATCAGCTCGCTTCGTACTTGAGTAGTTATGTTCTTTTCTTGCCCCTACTCTACCAGCTTCTCACCCGCTTTGCAAGCTATGATCCAATGATTGCACAGCATTGGGCTATCTAAAAACCTGCTACTGGTTGGAGGACGACACAGATGAGGCCCATTGCTTACCGACAATACAATAGGCCACATTGGCAGGGTCTGTGAATGATTGAAGGCAAACCTCTATTGAGACGTATGCCCATGGAACCAATTTCTACATGAGAATCAAAGGCTCCAAAAACTGGTAAGATAGAACCCTTGTCATCAATCTTAGCAGAAAGGGAGTCTATCCTA
>DASYAN010000067.1:0-20463 GCA_036501345.1 Ktedonobacteraceae bacterium | reverse complement strand
CTGCGTATTCGTCGTCTCCTGTGGATTTGCAACCTGCTGTTCTGCAGGCATCTCTTGAGGATCTTGCATAACGATTCACAAATCTCCTTGTCCGTTGTCCGCTAGTTTAATCATGGAGCCTTGTCAGCTCTTGAATTTGTATAATACATAGTAAAATGTGCAAGCAGAAATCAACACGTTCCACCACGTGTTGAAGGGCAGGTGTGCACAAACTTTACTGCCAGTACAGTATAAAATTTGAGTCACCCATTGTCAAGGTTTCTGCCAAGAAACCAAGATAAGGTGGCCGCTCAACTTCACTCTCACATCGCTTCGCTCTAACTTTTTGAGCATGGCCCTGTGCATTCCTTCCTCTGTCTCTCAACATGTGCCACTGTAGTGCACTTGTAGCGTGAACAAAAATGTCGCACAAGTGCCGCAAAGGTGTCGCACTTTTTGCTAGCATAAAATCGCATTCATTGGTTACACTTAAGTATAGATGGCTGCAAGTGCATTCCCGGTTGAGCATCCTATTCACAGAAAGAGCAGAAGATCAAGCAAGAGGCCTTCCGAAGCTATCAACTCTTGTAGGCATGTGTATACTTACACACGCTTATAAGCATACACATAGATGTTCAAATCTTCAAAGATAATGCGAAAACATTTTTGATATCAATAATTTGTAAGCCAATAAGGAGCAATAGAGCATGGTTGGCGACGGAAGAGAACCTGTAATCATCCCAGGACCAGTCGGGGATGCTGTACATAGAAACGCAAGGGATGAATTAGAAAGATTAAGAAGAGACCAAGCAAGAAGAAGGTTAGCAAGAAATCGTCTTCCAAAACTTCCTGATGACCCAGGGAAGCTCAGAGAGATACGCGAGGGCGTAGTTAAAGGCACTGGAGAATTCTTCACTGGTATCGGCCATGATATCGCCGATACCATCCTCACACGCCCAGATGGCCCTGCAATGCGAAAACATGTGTTATCTGAAGAGGAATACAGGCATGAAATTGAAAAATACGCTGAAGGACTCAAGCAAAGTAAAATCGAATGGCAAAAGGAAGCTGGAAACATTATTCATGACATCCTCAAACTCGGTGATAATGCGGCGGAACTGTATGAAGCATTCCAGGAGTATCCTTTCAGCGATAATTTCAAAGATTATGGAGCAGATAAAGAAAAAGCGGCAAATAAACGAGATTTCCGCATGAGTCTCATCAATCAAGCTATCGCTTTGTATTATTGGAATACTCTTAAAGATCTCGAGAAATTAAAAATAACGGACAAACCAGAATTTAAAGAAGTGCAGCATTCCTTAGATACGTTAAAAGCAAAATTGGGTGAAAGAGCTGCAGTGGACGGAACTGCAACGGAATTTGAGACACAAGCTGCACTGGCCCAATTCCAATTAGCACACTCTCAAAAACGAGATCGAGAAAGCTTAGAGCATTCTGTTTATATACAAGATCGCGTGCCCAATAACATAGGACAGAGAGTATACGCATTGCGGCTCCATAAAGCAGGCTGGGTGAAAAACTATAGTAAGCAAGCCGAAGAACGAGCCACAGAACTTGAGAAGGTACTCGAACATGTTGAAAAACACCGACAAAAGACTGAAGCAAAAATTGCTGCATATATTAGCCAAGCCCAAAAACGAGCCTATGCAGCCGCAGATGCTGCAGCACGACTAGCTGCTGTTAATGGAATGGTCGTACCATTTGCAAATAGAGTTATTAATGCTCAAAACAGAACTACAAATGCTACAAATAGATCTATAGCATTTCCAATTGGAAATAATTTATATAAAGGCATTGCAGACAGAATCATAACAGGAACCACAACAGGAGCAGATAATGTAATTATTGGAAATATATCTACAGAAGTTGCGAATGCTGGGGTACTGGCCCTAGGAGCTGAAGTGCGGGCCCGAGATGCTGAAACACGGGCCCGAGACGCTGAAACACGGGCCCGAGATGCTGAAGTACGGGCCCGAATAGCCAAAGCATATGAAATATATAATAATCCTACTATAAGTGATAAATCAGCTAAAGATGTGTTAAATCATTGCAAGAACATTGAACAATGGGAGAAACAAATAGTTGAAAATACCAATTTGGTTAAATTAAATGAAAAAACCATACAAAATTCTCTTTCAGATATAAATGTTAAAATTGGGGAAATGCAAAATATTATGAATATTGCTGCTGTTACCCCAATTACTCCTGAACAGGTAGACAATCTTGCAAGACTTGCAAATGAGATAGAAATAGCTGAAATAGCTAAAAACAGTGCTATAGTTTTTGAGATACAAGCATCAAGGGATGTAGATGTAGCACTAACCAATATAAGAAATGAATTACTGAAAGTGTCAGCAGCTTTATTGAGAGAGAATGCTACTGAAACAGCTATTACAAATCTAGCTAATCCAGATTTACGCCGTCTACGAAACCTTGTAGCTCAACAAAGAGCACTTGAGCGGACTCTAAAAGGTACACCTGTCGGAGGAGTAGTGCCAGCTGTAACAGGTCTAATTGAGCGGGAAGGGGCTCAATCTCAAGCTGCGCAAGCAATTGAACAAGCTATTCTTAATGGACAAGCAAATATAGGGGCCCTTAAAATGGCAGAAAGAGTATGTAGAACGGCAGTAGCGTATGGCCGAGTTAACTTTCAGCAGGCTTTGACAAACGTTATGAATACTGAAAGGGCAGTCGCAGAAGCGCTCAAGCGAAATGCCATCCATATGGAACAAGACATCACGGGCGATGCTGACCAAGCTATCGAGCATCTTCAAAAGATCAAAGATGACTTCGCTGATCAAGATGAGGAAGGACTCAAAAAGGGCTTGCGGGGGCATCTCTTCATCGATCCATACGCAGGAAAGTTTACCATCGGTGATGAAGCTATCTGGATGAGCGTGAGAGAAGTTAATGACTGGGGCCCTCCCGAATCAGCTACCCTTCATCCAGGTGAGACCCACGCCACATACAGACCAGACATCGTCAAGATAGAGACAAATATCGTCACTCGCGAAGCCAAAGCCTTGGAGGTCGAGTCTATCTATACAAAAAGACTCGCGAAACGATACTTTAAGTCAGAAAATTATGAATATACCTTAGAAGTCGCTGGTAACCGTTTTGCTGGTGGAGGGAGAAGGGAAGCCGTGCTTACGATCATCGATCTGAAAAAACAAGATGGCAGAATTGCGAAACCGGGTGGTGGCGTGTGGACACAAGCAGAATACACAAAGGTAGAAAGAATCCCGATGGAAGCTGCTGGAACGATTAAGATTGTCGAAAATCATAATAATCAAAATAGCCCGATAGAAGTCGAGTTCAAGTTTACCATTGAGACAATGCCCAATCCGGTTATCAACCATGCACAAGCACTTGCACGGAGACAGGGTCCTGGCTGGAGTGAAGAGCAGAAGCGGCGTATGTGGAGGCTCGATCTGGATAGACGCATGCTCATTCTTCCCAATGGTCAGGAGTACTCAATGGATGATTTTGACTGGACCGAAAGTAAGTGGGATGAAGAAAATGGCCTCTCGCTCCAATTCAAGGGGCCCGGGGAGTTATCCCAGGTCAATTTACTAGCAGCTGGTTCTGCTGACATCTTTGATCAAAAGCTCCTGGATGCCACAGCCGCCTTGAAAAAGAAGAAAAGAAAGCATGTTGAAAATGGCATAGAATGGCTCAAGCAGTCTATTAAATCCTATGATGAAAATAAAATAAACGAGGCTCTTGGATCTCTACAAAATCATGAGGGAGTTGAAGCATACCAATCAAATGTGACTAAGAATGAACTGGAGAGACCACCAAAAAATAGACTGAACCTGGAGAAATTGAGAAAAAAGAAAAAGGCAGAAAGAAATGCTCTGACTCCCAAATGGGTGGCACATTGTACTAAGAGTGCTGCAGAAATGCTTGGGGCAAGACGGGGTTATGAGAATGAGGTGAAAGATCGCATACAAGCTATCCATAAAACCAATCCACTCTCGGCCACACGCGTGTGGAAGTCTCATGCTAGTCCTGAGAAGTATGCTCTGGTAAAACATAGCAGTAGCAAGAAGAAGCAAGAGCTTCGTGATGAGATCCGTGCAGCCAACCACTTAGACACAATGGTGTCTTTCCAACTCCTTGAAGATCCGAAACGAGGCCCGGCAGGCCCAGCATCTCCGGTCAAGAACGCTGCGCCCAATGGATTAGAGCTCCTGCGAGAGTATAACCTCTATAAAAATAAACAAGACTTCGCCGATCAAATAGAACGACAAAACGTCGAACACTATGTCGCAAGCATCGCAACAGAGTTCAGGACGAACCCGAACATCCATCCCTACTATACCAATCAGTGGTATCTTGAACAGGCCATAGCTGCCGCTAAAGATGGGAACATCTCAGGCAAAGAAGAGAATGGTAACCATATTCCAGGCGCAAGCGAGTATATACGGAAATTGAAGCAGGTGGATTGTCCTCTACCCTCTGACAACGGCCTTGCCAGTAAAAGGCAAAACGATGAATATCATTGGGTGACGTACTTACGCGATGCGCTGAGTGAAGCGGAGAGACAAGGCATACCAGAACTGCTCGAGGGGGCTTTACCTGCAGCAAAATGGATGCAAGAATTCAGATTCAGCAATTTAGAACTTGCTGAAAAAGCTCTCTATCTGGATACCTCGTCAGATAATGCAAAGAAGCTACTCGATGACATCCACATCATTGAAAATCCCTTGTCTTGGTCTGAGCCCAAGACAGAGGAGAAAGCCAAGGTTGACACATCCAAGGACAAGAACCCATTCGATTCCAAAGAGATAATCAAGAAGAGTGATGGAGAGTTGGCACAGGCAGCAGTAGAAGTAGCAGGAGATCAATATCAGCAGGTTATTAACCGAATGGAAAGCTTGCTTGCATCAGTAACTGATCCCGCTCTCCAAAAGAAGTATCGAGAAGCAGCCCTCCAAATGACCAGTGAATACTATAAAAATGAACAAGAAATTTTTAAATTGGCTTTTGCAAAACGCGAAAGATTGGAAGCATTAGAACTATGGGATGAGAAGCAAAAAGAGTGGTGGAAAAGGGATTTGGTCGAGAAGCTTGCGCTTATGTGGATTCAGCAGGGTATCAACGCGGCCAATAAGGGTCTTAGGGATGCTGAGGGTGAATTTGTAAAGCTGCTCAAGAAAGTCTTGGCGGTATAGCAACATTGCATAGGATCTCGTACCAGCAGTTTCTGATACTCCTGTGTTTGAGTCTTGCCAGGTGCTCACTTTCCTCTCTCCCTAACAAGTGCGACCATAGTGTGAGGGGTGACACGGCACAAAAATGTCCTAAAAGTGTCGCAAATGTGCCGCAGAGGTGTCCCTCTTTTTGCTAGTAAAAAAACAGATCTATAGGTTACACTAACCCTAACTGGTGTGAATGGAGGTATCGTGCTTGCCATTGAGTTAATTTAGCACGAAAGCACTTAGCGAAACATGAGGTTATCCTTGCAAGGGGGAAAGAGTAATGAAAGAGACGACTAAGGGCTACCTACGAAAATTGGTAGCTAACACGGAAGATATTTTGAGCCCTCTATCGAGAGAGCGAAATACAGAGCAAGAAATGCCAGTTCCTAACTCTCTGCCTAGTCCAAGCTGTCCTCCACGACCACTGCAGAATGCAAACCATTCTGCAGGGCTTCCAAAGAAAAAGAGCAAAAAGCGTCGCATTCCTTTTATTGCTTTAGCTTTAGTCGTGCTCTTTTCCAGTCTCTGTATTCTCTCTCTCGTTAGCCAGCAACCATTTGCTTGGGCAGCCATCCACTCATCAGCAACAACGCTTCACCGCTCTGCCTCTAAATCTCGACAAGATGTGGCCACCCCATCGGCCAGTTGTCTTGTCACCGACTGTTATGGTGTAGCGGCAACACCAGATGTGTGGGGCGTTTACCAGTATTCACTCAGTAGCGATTGTTCGAACCATTATCAGACAGCTGTCGGGGATTTCTGTTGGAACGATAGTGATTTCCAATGGGGCAATCGAGATATCACATGTGTTCAAAATACTCATCTTGCTGATCAGCAGACACAGCTCAATAAGGCCAGGGGCATAAACTTTGGTCCGGCCACAGCTTCTAGCACTGGAGTGCAAAGTACACCGGCTGCTTCTAGCGTTCTTAGCGGTCTACTGCCAAACTTTGCGGCGCCTGCAGCTTCTAGCAGCACTGCTGACAATCAACAGACATGTACCAGTAATAGCACATGTTTCAGTGACAATAGGTCAGAGCAAGACGGTGCTCAGATTCATGATCTCATCGGTGGTGATGATCTCATCTGTTTCAACAATGCATGTATCGGTCAAGGCACTCCTCCTGCGAGTGCGAACTGTGGAGGGTTGCCCTATGATAAATTTGCTTGTAATCCCATCATGAATGGATCACAACAGACAGGCTACTTCTACAATCCTACGTCCTACTATCCAAGCGGTTCCTTTGAGGAGGCAAATGGCAATTTAAGTCTCAATGGCAATAATGGCAGCATACAGACGGGTGCTTCAAATGATATGCCTACTTGCGATAACCGTTGGGTATGTCCAAATGGTGATCATATCTACCTCGCTATGACAGATGAGACAGGTACCTTTGCTAATCCTTTTACAGGGAGTCCGGAGGAGATAGCAGGTAGCACGACAACAACTGACCAAGAGAACACGGGGGGAGGCCCAGGTGGTGGTGGTGGGGATACTCAATATAACTGGGCTTATCCACCTATGTATGAGGTAGGATGCTACGCAAACAATTCCAATTGGGTGTTTCCTTGTTCGGACCTGCCGAATAATGGTGGGGTCAATGAACCAGTGCTCCAAAACGATTGGTTGTCCGGTGATATAGGTACAACGGGGAGTGAAAAGTATCCCGATCATCTTGCTGTGACTTATGCCGATGAGACGCACGCGCAAGCAAATCTTGAGGGCCTCTCTACACTGACCCTGGCACTTGGGTATATGTTGGTCGGACCTACATTGATCTTGATTGGCTATCAGTTATTGTGGGCATCGTGGACCTTTGGCCGAGTAGCAACCATGGAAATGTTGGCGCGTGTGCTGCTGAGTATTGTGGCAGTGGGTGTGAGTTACCAACTGACAACTATGCTTGTCGGATTATCCAATCTGGTGAGCCATGCTGTGGTCACTTTGCATGGCTCAATAGGCTACCCTGATATCAAGCTGAATGGGACCAATCTGACCTACACTCTTGATGGTGAGCAGGGTGATACATCATCATTTCGAGGTATTGTCACACCCATCAGCCGATGGGGATGCTCTATGAACGATTTTATGGGGATTCTCGAAGACAAGCTCCTCACAGATACTCTGGGCTTTCTTCCTTTTGTTGGCGGGTTTGTAAAACTTGCCAAGGGCATAACAGACGCGGTAAAAGCTTTCAGGGACATTGGAGAGTTTGTTGTGCTGCTTCTCTCAATCAATTTGGCTATCCAGGTCTTTGTCAGAGTTGCCTTGGTCAACTACTACATTCTGACAGCTCCTGTGGTGTTTGGCTGTTGGGGCTTGCCCGGAGGAGTCGGGCAAAAGGTAGTAAGCCAATGGTTTAAAGGCTTCTGTACAATCCTCTTTGTCCAAGCAGCCCAGCTCTTTGTTCTCACTACGATGCCATTACTGCTGCCTGCTATCCCGCAACTTCCCATTGATACATTAGGCATCCTCTCTACTCTACTCATACAACTTCCGCGCATTATCATACTCATGGCTGTGATAAAGGTACCAGCCATAATGGGATCAGGAGCAGCTAAGGCTATTGCCCAGGCTGGGACAGTTGGCAGTGGAGCCGTTGCCGCCGTTGGGGCAGCGGCCTATCAAATCGTGTAGGGCCACAAATGGGTTGCTGCCGCTTGTTCATATAAGTGCAGAGAAGCCAGCGATGAAAGGAGAGACATATGATACAGTCCCTCCATTGCTGTAGGTAACGACACTCTCTCTAGTGACATTTGTCCCTCCTTTCCCCTAGAGAAGCACGCAAAATTCTCCTATACTATACTCAAAAGAATGACTAGTATCAAAAGGAAGACCACTACATGAAAGCCTCCCTGTTGAAAGTTGAGCGAAAGCAGCGGGAATGGTCCCAGGCTCAGGTCGCTGAGGCAGTAGGGGTCAGCATCAAAACCGTGAGCCGCTGGGAGCAGGGGCTAGCTATACCTCACCCTTACTATCGTGACAGATTGTTGAACCTCTTCGGCAAAACAGCTAAGGAATTAGGCCTGCGAGACAATGCCGATGAGCTGGATGTGGTGCAGGAAGAAGCATCCCCTATTATCCAATCCACCACTCCAAGTGTCCCGATGCAAGCATTGATCCTGGCAGATTCTGGCATCCCTCAGGACCTGGAGAGTACCAATAGTCTGCAAGGACATGATAGTCAGCTTACACAGCTGGATGGACAGCAAGAGTTTCGTTTAGCTGAAAGTGACCTCTTTTTGCAGCGATCTCTCTGGGGATATAGAGGCAGCAGATCAACATTTCAACCTTTCAAGCGCTTCTCTTTACATCCCATGTCCATGTCATTAAAGATCCTTCTAACTCTGGTGGCCATCATCAATGTTCTGTTAGTGTTCATTCTGCATCCTTTAACCCATAGCACCTATATAGTATTGCCTGTACTAAAATCTCCTACACTAAAATCTCCTACACCCACAAATATCAATACAGCAGATGCTCCTAGCTTTCCTTTATATACACTAACAATCCATAACACAGACCCTTCTTTGCTGAATGCTTCCCAACACCTCAATCAAGTCTTCAATGCAGTCTATCCACAACTAGTGAGCCGATTTGCCTCTGACCCTCATGCGACCAAATTGCAGAACGTGACGCTGGCGTTCTCATCGCATCAACCTTCCCCGGCAGCTATTAATGGCTCTACGATTACCATTAGTTCTGATTGGATGCATCAGCATCCCACTGACGTAGGATTACTGACCCATGAGCTAATACTCTTTGTTGAGCAGTATCCCTCCGGTGCTCCTAGCTGGTTTGCTACTGGCGTGGCTGACTATGCCCGCAGTGTGTATGGGCCAGCTGACGATGACGATTGGTCCTTACCAAATGGTGTACAGCCACGGGATAGCTATAGGCAAGGGGGTGGAATAGCTGCTCGCTTTCTCCTCTGGCTAGAACAGCATACAAGGCTTGATATTGTCGATCAACTCAATCATGCTCTTCAGACACGGCAGTCTTTTTCAGATACTTTCAACCATTTAACTCAGCAGAAGATAGATAATCTCTGGAGTCAGTATCAGGCACATCCTGATATCACACTGACTCCAGAGCAGCTCTATAAGACTGTCATTAGCAGAAAGCCAGTGTATCAAGCCTCTTTACTGCGTGTGCGAATAACCCGATGGCATACGTTTGAGCCTATATTTGTTCCAAAGTTGTCTATGAGTAATTTCGCTATGCAGGCGGATATGATTGTCGATTCTGGCAACTCCGTTGCTGGCTTTGTTTTTCGCAATGGGAATACTGCAAGCTACCACTTCCAGATCTATCTAAATGGGACATACGAGCTAATGGAACAAACGCATTTGCTTGCTTCCGGTTTTAGTGCAGCAGTTAGTCAAGGATTGGAACATAGCAATAAACTGACGGTCGTAGCGCAGAAACATACCATCTATCTGTATATCAATGGTCAGTTCATTGCAAAAGTAGATGATAGCAGTTCGAGCTATGGTACGGTAGGAGTGATGGCTGTTGACGAGACCAAAGTCACAAAGGTAAGGTTTGAGAATGTACAAATCTTTTAAGTTGATCATTGTCAAAGTGTTACGTATTTTCCAGATCTGCACATCAAGACTAATCTTCTTCCACCTTTCCCCAAAAGTGTTAAAGATGACAATGAGCTGCTCTTTCCGGTAGAACTCTCTAGAGGACATGTGATGATTCACCCTCAGAATAGGACATTTCTTCTGCATGTCCTTAGATTCGGATGGTACATGACAAAAATGTCGTAAAGGTGTCGTAAAAGTGCCGCAAAGGTGTCGCATTTTTTGCTAGCGGAAGTCACATTGATTGGTTAGACTAAATAAGTATGAAGTGGCTCTTGGCATGCTGGCGATACTTGATGCAAGTGGCTATCGCAAAGCTGAAGGAGTTAGAAACTGTTTCATTCTCCACCTAGGAAGGAAGGTGCGCTAGATGAAAGCCCATCCATTGAAAGTTGCACGGGAAGCACGTGGCTGGTCCCAGAGCAAGCTCGCTAAGACATTGGGGGTTAATACGAGAACCGTGGGCCGCTGGGAATTGCGGCTGGTTATGCCTCATCCTCACTATCGTGAACAATTGAGTCTCCTCTTTGGCAGAACTATCGAAGAGTTAGGTCTTATAGAAGAGGTTGATAAAAACGACTCAGTGCAGGAGGAAGCACCATCTCTTATTGACGAGTTCCCCATGCTAGATCTCGCGGAGCAGGAGGAGTATCTGCTCGATTCCGTCATCGACAAGATGTCGGGGAGTGCCAACAGCTTGTTGGGATGCTATGGTTCATTAACACAGGTGAAGCAGTGTCTGTTTGAAGGCAAGAGTGTAGTATTGACTGCCGAGGATAGCTTGCCCGGTATTGGCAAAACCGTCCTGGCAGCAGCTCTGGCCAAAGATGAGCAGGTCCAGGCCCACTTCTGCGATGGTATCTTGTGGGCCAGATTGGGACAAGAGCCAAAAATATTGGACGAACTTGCTCGCTGGAGTACACTGCTGGGAGTTGTGCCAAGTCAGGTAGAAAATATTAATAATCGGGAGGCATGGGGCCAGGCTCTGCGAACGGCCATTGGCAACCGTTGCATGTTGCTGATTATCGACGATGTTTGGGCAGACGAGCATGCTGCAGCTTTCCAGGTTGGTGGAGCGCAATGTACCTATCTGATGACCACGCGCCAGCCCCGTATTATCTCTACCTTCGACCAGCAGGAAACTATTGTCATTCCCCAACTAGAGGAGGATCATGGTCTGGCTCTACTGGCTCGTTTTATTCCACAACAGGTCCAGCAAGATCCCGTGGGGGCACGAGAGTTGGTACGAGCTGTGGGAGGCTTGCCATTAGCATTGACCCTGATAGGCAAATATGTAGTATCGACTGTCTCCGCTGGACAGTCCGAGCCCTTGCGAGCAGCTCTGGCTCAATTCCATGATACTCAGCAGTTCTTAAATGCGAACATAGTAATTGCACCCAGGAGACATCCTTTCAATCTTCTAGAAAGCATACCTCTCCCTTTGCTCACCACCATAGCCATCTGTGATCAGCAGCTCAACCCCGAGGCCTATGCAGCTTTGCGTGCTCTCTCCATCTTCCCACCCAAACCCAATAGCTTTTCGAAGGAAGCAGCCCTGGTAGTGAGCCAGAAGCCAGTCGAGGTATTGAATGAACTGTGCAATAGCGGGTTGCTAGAGCACTGGGGATCAGAGCGCTACGCCTTGCACCAGACAGTTATTGACTATGGACGTGTCCAGCACGAATTCCTAATAGTAGAACAGCAACAGGACCATTCTGTAGTCGATGATGTGGAGCTACATGAAGAGGATAATAGGTATATAGCTCGACATAACCGATATTCGCATCCATCCCCTCAAGATATTGGGATTAGTTATCACATGAGGCACGTGTCGACATTTCGGTTGTTCAATTGTTCCTCTCAGAGTTCCTGGTTCATTGTATCAATGATAATCCTGGTGGCCCTGGTTATCATCGGTCTTTCCCAGGCTTTCAATGGGCGATCTTTCCTACAGAAGCAACCATATGCCTCTCTCTCGCCCACAAGCACAAGCTTGATAGCCAATTATAGACCTCCTTTATATGGACTAACGATCCAGAATGCTGATCCCTCTATGCTGAAGACTGCCCAGAATCTCAATCAAGTCTTCAATGCAGTCTATCCACAACTGGTAAACCGGTTCGCTCTTGATCCTACCACAGCCCCGAAGACCGTAACACTCACATTTGCATCGAATCTCTCTTCCGTGGCGAGCATCAACGGTGCAACTATTATTCTCAGTGCTAATTGGATGCAGCAACATCCCAATGATTTTGGATTGCTCACCCATGAGCTAACAGTCCTTCTTGAGCACTATCCCTCGGGAGTTCCTGGTTGGTTTGCTGATGGCATGGCTGATTATGCTCGCGATGTCTATGGGCCAGCTAACGATGACGATTGGTCTCTGCCAAATGGGGTACAACCACAGAATAGCTATCTTCAAGGAGGAGGTATAGCGGCTCGCTTCCTACTGTGGTTAGAGCAGCATACTACCCTCAGCATTGTCGATCAACTCAATCATGCTCTACAGGCAGGACAAACATTTTCAACAGTCTTTCATCACGTAACTCATCATAGCGTGGATCAGCTCTGGGAGCGGTATCATTCCGATCCCAAGCTCTCACTTACTCCAGAGCAACTCTACACAAGTGTCACCAGCAGAAAGCCGCTCTCTCAGATCTCTACTTTCAGTCTACAAGTCTCGCAGCCAAGAACATTTGTGTTTTACACTATTCCGGGGATCTTTGTGAGCAACTTCGCCTTGCAGGCAGATATAACCACCATTCAAGGTGATGGAGGTGGCTTCATTTTCCGCTGGAACAATATCCAGAACAATGCAGGCGATCCACAGTATCGTATCCGCATCCGTCCAAATGTAGATAAAACTCTCGGAAACTTTGATCTGGCAGAGGCAAATAGCGTTCTTACCTATACCTATAGTTCTGCGATCAAGCGAGGGTATAACCAGACCAACCAACTGACCATCATAGTGCACAAGCATAGTCTCTATTTCTACGTCAACGGCCAATTTATTACAAAGGTGGATAACAATCTCTCGAGTGATGGTATTGTTGCAGCCATGGCCAATGACGATAGCAATCCTGCAGATGTACGCTTTGAGAATGTACGAGTCTTTTAGTCGTTATGCATGCGCGGCACTCACACTCAAGGGAGGACATTTTTCCTGGCAGCCTACAGGTTCAGGTGGTCCCGAGCCAAGATGTCACAAAAGTGTCGCAAAAATGCCGCAAAAGTGTCGCTCTTTGTCCTACCAAAAGACTTTTTTGTTGGTTATACTAGCTACTAACGATCGCAAGTGGGGTTCCGGTGAACTCTCTCTGGTAGTGAAAGTGTCTAACGTAACCAAATTGGAACTCCATGTGGGAACCCACTTGCGGTTAGTTGTCCTTTTAGGAGTCGTTAAGAAATACGTTTTCATGCTGAGAGCTTTTCCTCCTTTTGAGTAATAGCTAACCGAAAAGTATTTTTTAACACTATATTGAGAGCTTATCCGCAAATCGAGATGTGTTCCTAGTAAGAACTGCTTGAGTGAAGTTGCCGTATAAGCATTGCCTATTCAACATTTTTTTATAACAACTTGATGTACGCTTGCTTGTACAGGAAGGAAGGAAAAAGATGCTTTCAACTTTGTCCCATTGGATACCAGTAATCGCTTTGAGTGGTGCTCCTGACTGCAGTGATCCATTTGTCGAAGCTCTTACAGGCGGTATTGGCACAATCATCAACATTCTGATGGCACTGGGGGTTGCCATAGCGGTGATCGGCATCATAGTAGGCGGGCTGATGCGTGCCACAGCCTGGGGAGCTGAGCAGAGAATCGCTATGTCCAATAAGGCCATCACCTGTGCGGTCGTCGGCCTAGTCATTGTTTTACTTGGTGTCACTTTAGGTGGATCTATTCCCGGTTGGTTCCACAAAGGCAATTGTAATACCCTTCTCGGTTCCTAGTTATTGGAGGTCATCTTTCTTTGGTGAGACGAGTTTGATGGCTCTCGATATGGCAAAGATGGATCTTCTTGGGATATCAACACTGCTACCTCTTCTTACGGTGGTCTCAAATACGTCTGTATATACAGACATGTGTATATGCAGACCTTTGGGAGCTGTGATGACTGAGGGCCAACCAGAAAGAAAATGTAGTCAGGAAAGCAAGTTATGGGATCGACTTCTATCTGAAAGGAGAGTAAGGAAGATGTATTACATACAACCCTCCTTGTTGACAAAAAATTCTGCGTTGAGAACAGAGCGCAAACGGCGAGGCTGGACGCAGGCCGAGGTTGCGGAGGCACTGGGAATCAGTACCAAAACTGTGGTCCGCTGGGAAAAAGGACGGGCAGTGCCTTTCCCCTATTATCGCCAGAAATTGTCTACCCTTTTTGGCAAGACTGTCCAAGAGTTAGGCTTGCTCTGAGATCAACACAGTAGCAAAATAATCTACAAAGTTTTCACCTAGTTGTCTACACTTGTCAGTTGTCAGGCGACATTTTTCAGGTTATTCTATGATAAGGACAGAGATCAAATAACCAACCAGCATGCAAGTCTAGCAGTCCTGGTTATCGGCAATCTCCTAAAGGTGAAGGAAGATACGTCAGATGAAACCACACCCGTTGAGGCTAGCACGAGAAGAACGCGGCTGGTCACAAACTAAGGTTGCGAAGGAACTGGGAGTTAATCTCAGAACTGTGGGCCGCTGGGAATTACGGCTGGTCGTGCCCCACCCGCACTATCGTGAGCAATTGAGTCTCCTCTTTGGCAAAACGATCGAGGAGTTAGGTCTGCTAGAAGATGGGGGTGAGAACAAGGTGGCGCAACAGGTACCGTCTATGGTTAACCACTCCCCAATGCTAGATATCCCAGAGTCAGAGCACTACACTTTGCACCAGACAATTGCCGACTACGAATGTACTCAGAGCGAAGGCCTAATAGCACAACAACAGCCAATCGACCCTCTGATCAGTGATGATCAGCCCCCTACCTATCCCGTTCATGCGTCTGATCATGCTCCTTTTGCGTACCCATCTCGATGGGATACTGGGATTAGCCACATGAAGCATGGAGAAACATTTCGATCTTTCACTCGTTCCTCCTGGTATCCTCCGCTCATTGCATCAACGATGCTCTTGGTTATCTTGATAATAAGCGCAATTCTTGTGGCTTTCAATGGGTTGCCTTTCCACGGAATGGTACAGGTCATAACCAGCCCAATAGCGCAGCCTCCCTCTTCAGAAGCTCCAGCTATAACTAGATCCGGCACAAGTTATGAAGCTGAAGCGCCAGGGAACACAATCACTGGTGGTGCAATAGTGGCTAGCTGTGCTGTCTGCTCTGGGAAAAAGCAGGTAGGTGATATTGGCCACACAGGTACTTTGCAAATCAATAACGTTAGAGAGAAGACTGCTGGACAGTACACGCTCACTATTTACTACCTTTATGGAAATACAGGGAGCCACAGAAATCTGCATGTGACTGTGAATAATAAAAAATCAACCACCATTACAGTATCTGCCATGAATAATTGGAATGAGATAGGAACACTCCAGACTGCAGTAAGCTTGAATGCCGGTAATAACACCATCGAGTTCTCCAATCAATGGGGAGTTACTCCGAATATTGATAGGATTGTGATATCTCCAACTTAACATTGGCTGGCGAGACCCAAACTCTGTGCTATACTATACAATAGTAAGTATAGTGATGGATATTTAAAGGGTGGCCAATGGCATTTCCTCAACTGGTATTACTCTTTTTTGTGGCTATGGTCGCTGGTACATTGAATTCTGTGGCCGGTGGTGGAAGCTTTTTTACTGTTCCGGTGATGATCTTCACTGGTATGCTGCCAGTGCAAGCTAATACAACCAGTACAGTCGCACTCTGGCCAGGTTCAGCAGCTAGCATTGGTGCTTACTGGCGTGAACTACTACAGGTGCGCCTTCGACTGATATTCTTGCTCATTGGTACTAGTTTAATTGGCAGTATTTTAGGCGCGATTTTGTTGTTACATACTCCTCAAGCAATCTTCGTGCGTTTGCTCCCTTACCTCTTACTGATGGCGACGTTGCTCTTTAGCTTGAGTGGGCCAATCACTAAAAAGCTACACGTACATGTGCGTGACTTCGGACAAGAGGCGCATATATCACAATTGGCCATCATTGGTATCTCTGTAACTCAATTCATCATTGCCATTTATGGAGGCTATTTTGGTGGTGGTATTGGCATCTTGATGCTAGCAACTCTAGCCCTGATAGGGATGGAGAATATCCATAGCATGAATGCCCTAAAAGTGCTATTGGCTACTGTTATTAATGCTGTCGCGTCCGCTACATTTATCATTGCCAATGCGGTGATCTGGCCGCAAGCAATCTTGATGATCATTGGGGCTATCATCGGTGGCTATGGCGGTGCCTATTTTGCCCGTAAGATTGAACAGAAATGGATTCGTTATTTTGTGATGGCTATGGGTTTGATGATGAGTATTTATTTCTTTATTCACCCCTGATCTCTAGATACCAGATGGATAACAATAATATGTTAGAGATTACACTGGTGGAGCTTGTGCTTGATTAATATTCACATTCCCAATACCAACGTGCAGTGTCAACTGCGCATTGACCGGAGGGCCTGCAGAAGAATTGAGAGGACCATGATAACTTGTCATTTCCTTATCTTTTTGCAGCAAATCCTGTTGAAGAGGAAATTGACTATTAATCGAGCCACTAACTGCATAAGCGTCCAGGGTTACATTGGTATCGCTGGGAAGCGTAGCGTCTACCTGCTTTTCACCTTCCAGGATGTAGAAAGCTGTTTTGTTGGGATCAGAGGCCTGAGCAAGATAGCCGTTGAAGGTAATGGCTCCAATTGTAGATAGCCGTGAACCGTCAGCAAGTGCCGCGTGGGTAACTTTGATATCGTCATTGCCTTGCGGGTTGCCATTGTCGTCTTTGATGTTCAAGATTCCGCTGACCCCATCTACAGAGATGTTCCCGGCAGATTCTATGTTGACTATCGCCGATGGCCCGGTGGTTGGTAATGTACTCGGGGGGATCGTGATGGTCAGATCAACGCTAGCATTACTAGACCCAGCAGGAAATGTAACGTTGGTCGTCAATGTGCTAGTTGGATTCCCCGCAACAGTTGTGGCAGGTGATGAGGCATTGCTTGTCTGTGTAGGTATCGATGTGCTAGCGCTTGGTGTGGCAGCGGCCTGAAATCTAGCGCACGAGAGTGGCCCAGTTACTGTCTGTGGTGGTTGTACCGCGACTGCCATATGCTGAAATTCCTGGTCAGCCGCTGCCTGACTGCTGGCCTGTACTTTTTTCGTGATGGTCACAGTCGGACTGCTTGCTGTCGGATCGACTTTGACTACCACATCGCCGATGACGTTACAGACAACAATCTGGGAAATGGTACTGAGAGGGACAGTCTGCGTTTCCTCCGTTGTGATCGTTCGGCTGGCAGGAGTGATAATAGGAATGGATACCTTGCCATTCTGCAGTGAGTAAATACCAGTTACAGCAATGATTACAAGCGCGAGGACTGTCATAACGACGCCAATCGCGCAACCCATCAACAGGAAAGGCCAGACTCTACGCTGGGGCACTTCAGCAGGCAGTGCACGTGTGTAGGCTGTACGAGATGATGGGTGAGGAGAACGAGGGGCAGACGATCGAGACAATGAGGATGATGCACGTGTTGGACGTGAAGATGCTGGGCGTGGATATGGCTGGCGTTGAGGCATACGCCTCCTAGGTGGCTCCTCATCTTCCTCGTATTCCTCGTCCTGTTCGTAGTCAGGCTCATATTCATACTCATCCTGTCTCTCGTCCCGCCTACGCCGATGCTCATGCGAGCTATTTCTTTCTCTGCTCATGTATAGTGCTTGCCTCGTTTTTCTGTTGGGAATAGCTATCAACCTCTTGAGGATGATCTGAATCAACGCCATCGTTACCATTGGTAGTATGAACAAAAGTGCTTGAGTTTTTCGACCCTTCCAGGAATAGTGCCGGAAGCAGTGCAATCAAGCAGAGAATGCCGCCGACTAGGAAGATGCTGGCGTAGATGTCGTGTGCTGTACTGATAATATAGTGAGCATACGCTGCCACCTCAGTACCTGGTGTAGTGGCGCTTGGTGGCAATTTGAAGGCTGTCATTTGTGCGCGAAAGCGTCCCAGTCCCCATGAAGTGAGTGCTGCTAGGCCGCAAATCATACCAATCATACGCAACACTGTTACGACAGAAGAAGCCATACCGAGCTGGTGTTTGCTTGCAGCATTGATCGCTGTTGTGCTGATAGGCGCAATGACCAGTCCCAGCCCAAAGCCAGTAAGCATTGTGCTGATGGTGATCTGAGTCCAGTCAATCTGCATGGTCCAGTTGTGCATCAACCAGAAACCTAGCACCGTTGGTAACAAGCCTAGAACGGCCGTCCAGCGGCAGGTAAAACGGCTGCAAAGCCGCCCTCCAATTAATGCTCCGATCGGGATTAGCGCCGTAAGACGTAAGAGCGCAAGACCACTGGCAGTGGAAGATTGATTAAAGACTGTCAGGAAAAAAAACGGGATATTGACCATTGCAATAATTAATGCAGTCCCAACTAGAAAACTCATCATAGACGTAGCAGAGAACTGGGCACGTTTGAACAGCGAAAGCGTAATGATTGGTCCATGTCCACGTCGTTCCATATAGATTTCCAGGGCGATAAACGCAACAAGCAGGATAAGTGCTGCAACGATCAGCCATGGATTATTCTGTGATAGGCTCTGTTGTGCTCTTAATGTTGTGGGTGTAATCTGAGCGGCTTCCTGGGCAAGTCCTAGACTGAGGCAGACCAGCGAAGCACCGAGTAGCAGCGCACCGAGCATATCAATGCGTTTATTGCTACGATCGCTTTCAGCCATAATGCTACTGGTGGGGATGAAACGAATGATGAAGAAAAGCAGGATGCCTATGATCGGCAAATTCAGGTAAAAGATATATTGCCAACCCAAGTATTGTACAATCAAAGCTCCGTAGAGTGGTCCCAGCACACCGCCTGTCTCGGTGACCATCCCAACCAAACCCAGTACAAAGGCACGCTGCTTATAGCTATAAAAATCGCCGGATATAGCCATAGCCACAGGGACCACCGCACCACCGCCAGCTGCCTGAATAAAACGTGCTGCTACCAGCCAGACCAGTCCAGGCGAGCTAACATCAATGCCAATATTTTGCAGAAAGCTAATATCGTAGTTATCACCCAGCATCGGGGATAGGGCACAGAAAAGCGAGCCCAGCGCGAAGATACTCAGGCAGATCACGAATACCCATCGTCGCCCGTAAATGTCCGAGATGCGGCCCATCAGTGGCATGACGATCACATAGCCGAGCAGATAGCCACTAACAATCCATGCTGCATGATCCAGCTGAAGAGGTGTAATTTGCAGATCCTGGATGATTTGCGGTAGGGCCGTCACAACAACTGTCTGGTCGAGGGCGGTGAGAAACACTGCCACACATGCCACTAACATTGCTAGTCGGGCCGTATTTTGTTTCAATGGGTGTGACATTAGAAATCCTTCATGCGTTTCGGTGGCCTTCCATGTATGCAAAAATTTGACAAGACACCCTTAACTCAGCTGTGGTTCGCTAATCCTGAGGGACTCATTAAAGCGTGAAAGCAAGAAAGTACGTACCGTTTGTGCTGTATCTCCTTGAATTGCTATGCCTTGCATACGCAGCGAGTAGAGCAAATTATCAGCCTTGCCGATACATATCGTCGTATTCATCATATGCCCAGGTTGCGTGGCCTGTCCTGTGATGACTGATAGGTATCGTGCATCGAGGGTGCCATTGATACTCCAGCAAGGGATATCACCGACATTGCTATTGGTAGGCGAACTGGGCTGTTCGATATGTCCTAGGATGCCAGCAATACCTGTGCGTGAATTAGTAATTGTGCGCGGATCTAGCAAGTTGGTTGTTTGTGTCCAGGTACCTGTAATTGGATCAGTGTAATACTGCTGATTAGCAATGGCAATCACCTGTGTTGTGATGGCAAAACCGAAAGCAGTGGCATTGGCCTTGGCTTGTAATTTATCGGGTACCTGAATATCACCATCGGCCTTATCGATCAGAATGGAGTTACTTGTGGTCTTGCCGGGATGAGTAGTGCTGAGGTTGAAGTGATAAGATTTGACCTTTTGGATTGCATCTTGCGCTTGGCTGATAAGTTGCGGAGCAGTGGGTAGAGAAGGCTTATTGATGCTGTTACTACTACCACAGCCACTTTGGCAGGAGGCCAGGATAAAGATGAGTGCAAGCAATCCGCCGATGGTCAACCATCGTGAGTATCGTGCCTGTCTGGGCATTAGTAAACTCTCCTTTTCTCCTCTTTAGTTAGCAGTTAGCGAGGGAATGCTCTCAGATATCGCTTGAGCATACTTTTGAATACACATTGTACCATATGGAGCAGCTTGCTCAAGTGGGTTCTGTATCCGCATGGTAATTTGGCTGAATGATCGAACGAAAATCCTGGGCTGAGGGCCATAGCGTCTGCCCTTTGCCAAAATGATTTGCCGTTCTGTGCCATAAGTTTTGCCATCTGCCTACAAAGCCAGATGAGAGGCAAATTACTCATCAAATTTTGCGGCCATGCTTGAAAGGGACGAAATCTGACAAACCAGCCAGCAGAGCC
>DASYAN010000066.1:0-24820 GCA_036501345.1 Ktedonobacteraceae bacterium | reverse complement strand
GAGTCAGGACCATCAATCATTCCATCATCAGGAGCAGAGGATGGTATCAACCCGGTGAGTTGAGCCCGCGAGACAAAATGCTCTTTGACCTGCTGGACGGAGCTGAAATCCAGACCCATCACATCCACCGCTAAATCACAGCTGGAGACATGCGGCACAATGTACTCACCAAAGATGGTGATGAGGAACTGATGCACATCAACAATGATCTGACCCACGTCGCGCACACGCCACAGGTACGCCGAGGAGCAGCGCACTTGACCCAAGATCTGAGCTTTGGAGCTGCGATTGACCGCAAGGGTGAGCCAGTGATTATGCATGATCCAGTTAAAGCCATCACCCCCTTTGGCACGCATGAGCAAAGGAGCCCCATTGAAGGCGAAGCGCGCCGGGACATCTTCCTCAAGCTCTTGTGCTTGCTCTTTCAGCAGCATTAACTCTTCTTGCAGATGTGGATCAACACGCCGTTCCTCGATCTCAAACTTGGCATCAGTCGGATACACATTGAGCACCAGCGTATCAAGAAAGGCACCAAGAATCTTTACCATGCTTTCCATGAACAGGACCTCCTTAAGCAAGAAAAAGAACAAAACAAGGGTGCAGACGCGATGTATTTTGAGCGGTGGGGTTTACTTGCTCCACCGCTTGTATCATTTCCCAACGTCTCAGCACCTTGAAGGTTTTTTTGAAGGATATGTTTTTTTGTATCTGGTGTGTGACCGTGTTTGCGTTGAGTGAACAAGTGTGCACATGCAAGCGTACGGCGTTCTGGCGTGCAGGCGTGCAAGAAGCATTTGAGGGTCTCAGACAAACACAGCAGAGAGGAACGGGTGAAAGATCTTCGTTGGAAGGTAAGTATAATAATACATGTTTTTGGGTTAGGGGAATTATCTATGAAAATTTCGATTTTTGATGGTTTTAGTGGTATATTTCGATTTTTGATAATTTGATAACAAAATGATGTATACAAGCTATTGTCAAGTTTCTCAGTGATGGGGTTTGAAATAGCCTCTAGAGCAGCTTTATCAAAAAGATGACTAGCAACCAGCACAGCCCCAATAAATGGGACCATGCTGGACTCTTGCAACTGGACATACAAAGAAGACATCATATTATAAAATCGCTTTCTGCATGTGAGCTACAAGCACTATCAGAAGCTCAAGACCAACCAAAGCCAGTGCACGATCAGTCAACGACAGAGCAGAAAGCCAGCCGAGCACAAAACCAACACTGAAGGAAAATGATACGACACCCCAATAGGATGGACAGTGATCTCTTATCATGCCCCGAGCAACAAAGCTTATCACCTCAGCGCGAGTAGAGAAGCAATCAATAAACACCAGATCTGTACCCGCTTCATTCCACTGAACCATTTCTTCGAAGTAGGCATCAAAGCCAGTCTCACAAGCACTCTGATACTCAGGATCAGCAGTGATCGACACATCGAAATGAGCACGAAGCAGCAGCACAGGTGAGTATGGAATATCCTGAAAGTCAGCAGGAATCGGCGAACCAGCAGCAGAAAGCAGGGAAACAACTGGAAAGCTCTCAGGTGTACCAATGATATCTAACACATGCGAAGTCCTTTCCTGGAAAAATCAGAGAAACTGAGTGATCTACTAGCTACAGACTAAACACAATCTACGTAACAAACAAATAATTTACGCAACTTACATAGAATTATAAGTCAAGGCAGAGATAAAAGTCAAGGGAAATTATGCCCGAGTTGCGTAGGTTACGGAGAAATGGTAAAATTTACCTAGGATTGAGTCTAGCAAGAGGCTAACCAAAGGAGAGAGACCATGAATACGCAAAAGTACTACTCTGCCAAAGAAGCACAAGAAAAACTAGGTATGACCTATAGTGCCCTACGCCATCAGGTTTTCATGGGTAACCTAAAGAGTATTACCCCCCCAGGGAAAAAGCAATCAGTCTACCTCAAAGAAGAAGTAGACAAGCTAGCAAGAGAACTACAACAGTTTTCTAACCAATAGAGACATAAAAACCAGCACGTTTAGCCCTGCTAGTAAAAGAAAATATATCGGAGATTGTAGACAAAGAGGAAATGCAATGAATCCACAAAAATTCTACTCTGCCAAAGAGGCACAAGAAAAACTAGGTATGACCTATAGTGCATTACGCCATCAGGTTCTCATGGGCAACCTGAAAAGCATCACGCCCCCAGGAAGAAAGCAATCAGTTTACCTTAAAGAAGAAGTGGACAAGCTAGCGAGAGAACTACGTATTTTTCTAACCAATAGAGATACTGAAGCCAGCATATTTAGCCCTGCTAGTAAAGCAGATATGCCAGAGATAGTAGACATAAGCAAAGCAATTTTCTATACTGCTGGAAACGACGTTACACCAACCGAAATCCGCATTTCCTGGCTTGAGAAAAATCCATACACATTTTTTGTGGTCAACCTTGAAAATAAGGTAGTTGCTTATGCTTCTTTATTGCCCCTAAGTCCACAAATAATAGAAAAGCTCCTAGAGGATAAAATCAGTCCTGACGACATCACACCAAATGAGGTTGAAGACTTCAAATCACCAAAGCATACTCACTTGTATATCATGTCAATGGGAGTTACCCCAGGTATCGATAAACTAGAAAAACGCATCTATGGTTCTAAACTCATAAGTGGCATGTTAGATACATTCATAGAACTAGGCAAGCAGGGTATCATTGTCGATAGCCTCACTGCCAGGAGCCGCTTACCCGATGGGATACGTCTCCTAAGACATATGGGCTTTCCAGAAGTTGCTAAAGGCCACCCCGGCAAAAGAAGCTTTGCTATGAAAGTTAGTGAGTCAAGTACTCCTGTCATACAAGAATACAAAGATGCCCTAGATCTTATCTAAATGGCTACTCTGAACAGAAACACCTTGCTTACCTAGGCTTGTTTTATTGCAACTTCTAATCTAAAATCACTACCCAAAGCCTCAACGTAGCGACGCAAGGTATTGAGTGTGTAGCAATCATAGCCAGCTTTCTCAATACGTGCCACTTGTGCTTGTGAAACGTTCAGACGTTTTGCCATTTCTCTTTGCGTCAATCCGCTTGCCATGCGAGCCTCCACTAGCTGCAACCAGAGTTCTTTTTTTTGAGCTTCATGCTCATAGAGAGCACGAAACTCAGGATCACTCATAGCACGAGCATAATCTTCCTCATAGGCTTGCTGTCCATTTACTACAATATTTTCTGCCATTTCAATGCTTACCTCCTTTAGCCGCTTCATAGCGAGATAAATACTGCAATGCTAGCTCTATCTCCCTTTTTGGTATCTTTTGTGTCTTCTTGGTAAATCCATGTAATAATATAATACGCTTACCTGTGAAGAAAATATAGAGAATGCGATAAATATTTGTATTACTCTCTTCACGCAGCTCCCACAGTTTCCCTTCTATGTGTTTTACAAGGGGTTCTCTTGCCTGTACATTACGCTCTCTTAACAGATCAAACGACTTAAGGAAACGCGCATAGGTCTTCTTATCTAATCCAAGCAAAAACTCTCGTACTGGACTTGTCCCACTCTCAGTAACGTAATACTCAATCGACCATCCATTGTCTACTTTCATGATACTAATTTTAGTATCAAACTTTGTCCTGTGTCAACCCTGTATGACTTGTGAGTTGTTCTCATTAAAAGGAGGGCGTTTCGTAACTCAGATAAGCAGAGCCTTTGTGAGCCCTAAGTGGCCCTTTGCTGCCAAAGTTGTCCCTCTTTCCCCCTAGAAAAGAGTATTTCTAGCCAGTATACTATAACTAATTGAAAGGCATTGGTTCCTTATGCCCTTTCACTTGTGAGGACAATCTTCCATGTGACTGGATTTGGTTGTTCCCCATACTCATGGAAGTATTGTCCTTGCTGCGGATAAAAAGTTTTTCTCTCATGCTTTTATACAGCACACAATGAGATATATTGTTATCGTTATTACTATGTATAGTTTAAATGTTTTTTAATAAACCTATTCGTAGATAAAAAGTATTTCAAGTAGTTTTACAGGTAAGGAATATTATGAGTGATACCCATGCAAGAAAAAGAGGACCATCGGAACTCGATAGCTCTTCTTCTGGAAGCAGCCACGACGGAAGATCAAAACGTAGTAGAGATTTCGCGGCAGATCCAAGGTACTACTCCAGCCATGGCGGGGCAGGACAACTAAGACAATTAGATACACGAAGCAGAACAAGCCATAGCGAGAGACTGTCACCCGACGTCCATTTTCCCCCACCTCCTTCAGATTTCGATGGACCGCCATCCCACATCCTTTTTCCCCCACCTCCTTCAGATGTACACCTACCTAGCGAAATTCTAGAAGATCGCCACAACAATGCAAATTCTTTCAAAAAAGCAGAAGTTGAAGCACTTGATAGAGAGCTAAAACAGAAGCAACTCGACCTAAAGCAACTCATTGACCAGAGAGATAATAATCCACGACTTAATGATGGATTAATCCAATTTATAGAGAAAATAGATAAATACTTAACAGATGCAGAAGCATACCATATCTTACTGGGTAGTAAGTGTGATCGTATAAGAGGAATTATAGAAGAGCACAGTAGGGATATAATTCAATTACGGCGTGAAAAGTTTGTAAAAGAAATGGAAAAGGAAGGAGCTGAAATAAGTAGAAGCAGTGAGGCATATCCATTAGACTCTGTGTTTCAATCAGCAATGGCTAGCGTTACTCATCCTATAAACAGCAGATTAACAGAAGAAATTGACGAAAAAGAAACAAAGATACGAAAACTAGAAAGAAAACTAGAAAGAGGGCAAGAAAAGAAAGCTTCAGCAGAGAATGACTACAAAAATTTACAGATCCAATTAAATTATTGGCGAACCCAACGACAAATTTACACTAGTTACCAATCAGAACTAGAGGGTGTGGCGTCAGACACAGATCATGAGAGGCCCATCGCTAGCTCTTCGCGTGTTCGACTGGACACTAGCACATCTGATGCCTATGCACCAGAAACGCGTGAGCATGATGCGCCCGCGACTGATCAACATGCTAATCAGAATGACACCACAATATACGATCATCTTATAGATAGAGATAATATAAGAGCTTTATATGATCAATTTAAGAAAGCTCAAGATGGTAGTAAATTAAGAACAGAATATAAGCACTTATATGCAAATATAGTGGTTATCAAAGATTATGTTAAGTATAGAAGCAAAACCTCAGAAGAGGCTAATACTGCTTTTGAATATATTAAAGAAGCTTTTGACAATGAATTATACAGTAACGATACTAGACAGATGTGCAAATCCTTTGGCTTTTCCTTTGCTCAAGCCATGAGCATACCTGAAGCGTCAGGCACAGATCATGGGAGGCCCATCGCTAGCTCTTCGCGTGTTCGACTGGACACTGGCACATCTGATGCCCATAGACCACAACCTGCCTCTGATACTGTAGCGTCAGGCACAGATCATGAGAGGCCCATCGCTAGCTCTTCGCGTGTTCGACTGGACACTGGCACATCTGATGCCCATAGACCAGAAATGCATCCGCAT
The DNA here is from genome assembly GCA_036501345.1 of Ktedonobacteraceae bacterium. Classification (GTDB taxonomy): domain Bacteria; phylum Chloroflexota; class Ktedonobacteria; order Ktedonobacterales; family Ktedonobacteraceae; genus DASYAN01. Next base: position 19,298 of record DASYAN010000066.1, on the reverse strand, counting down.
GATGTGCTCGCGACTGCTCAACACGCTGATCAGGATAACACCACAATATATGATCATCTTATATATGGAGAAGGTTATAAGGATAAGCTAAGAGCTTTATATGACAAATTTACGCAAGCTGAAGGTGGTAGTAAATCAAAAGCAGAATATGAACACTTATATACGAATATGCTGGTCATCAAAGATTATGTTAAATATAGAAGAAAAACCTCAGAAGATGCTAATACTGCTTTTGAATATATTAAAGAAGCTTTTGACGATGGATTATACAGTAACGATACTAGACAGATGTGCGAATCCTTTGGCTTTTCCTTTGCTCAAGCCATGAGCACATCTCACGTTCCCACACTGCCAGACACAAATCGTCAGGCAGCATCACAAGTGAAGCCTTAGTCTCCCACAAGAGATGCTCTAGTTCGTACACAAAGCGATGTAGCCTCTTCTTCCAACGATCAAAACCGTGTTGGTGCTGAGCGAATCAAGCGACTTCAAAGAGAACCTACACCCCAGCCTCATCTAGAACATATGTCTCCTGATGGGCGACCGTGGAACAAAGAATATTATGAAAAGATAGTTCGAGCGATAAAAAGAGTAGATATGCGTCATGATATTGATAGCTGCATTGATGAAGGTGCACAAAACGCGCTAAATGATTTAATGAATCTGGTACCATCACATGAACGAGGTCATACAAAAGCATCAAATAGTCAAGATTTTATAACTAAATGGCATGAAACTATAAAACTTGCTGAAAGTGCAAGATCAACTGAATTAAAAGAAAGAATGCAAAATATAATAGAGCTAGCAGAATGGGATGTACAAAAAGGACGACGGACACTCAATTTTGCATAGTAGATGCATCATTTCAAAATCTCGGGTAGCATAAGTAGAGAGGGTCAGGCTCCCTGTGACTCATAGGGCTGAGTGTAAATGTTGGGATTATCCCGATCTTACACAAATTTGGTGAAGGATGAGGTTATCTTTCTGGCTTCTCAACTTTTTCAAGCTCAGATCCAGATCTGTTGCTACTCTATTGAAGAGCTTATCACCAAGATTGTGTAAGATCGATAAAATAACATAGTTTTTGACAATTAACAAGAGATTAGTCCTATCTAATACAAATTTCTTTCGACTTAGCACAAAAATGGAACTATTGAGAGCTATCAGAAAAGCTATCAATATTACGTAAAATACGCAAGCTACGCAGGATACCATATGTCTGCAACATGCCTTTTATGAAAATCACTCTCTAGATCAAAGAGCACGAGGAAAAGCAGGAGACACGAACCAGCAGGTGAAAACCAATCCACATTTAACCGTAAAAACAGTATGTCGCCTAGCTTGAAATGAATGTTGTAGAGGGGATAAAAGCACTTCTGGAGCTGATTTAGATACCTAAGCAATCGATAAGCCAGTTTACAAAACCGTTGCTCTACCGCTGAGCTACACCGGCCTACGTCTTAACGACTGGTAGTAGGATACCAAAAACGCACAACTCTGTCAAGCACTTGGTCATACATAACATCCAAAAAGGATAATTTCAAGACAATCGAGATGCGACATTTGTCCCTATTTCCCCCTTGTAGGATTGTACTGACTTCGCCTACAATAATCGTTATAAGCTAAGGAGGGCATTTTCTAACAGAGAAAAGGCGAGTAAGCTGACCAAAGAGGAGACCAGTTTCACCAAGTTGTCCTGTTTTTCCCTAGAAAAACCTCTCCCACCAGATATTCTTAAATATAGAGCAGCGAGCTTCAGAAAGATTGAACCCACATAAACGGCACTGGATCACATACCAGAATAGCTCAATATTTCTGCATAGCGCTACTTAAGAACAAGGTTGGCATAGGCATATGTCTTACCAATCATGCAGAGAGCTTACCTCTCGATTACACTTCAGTATCCTATCAGCTTGTCAACACGCAAAAAGGAATTTAATATGCAGCAGATAGTAGAACTAGTAAAAAAGTGCTTCTCCACCCTTGCTCATAAGCCTCAGCGGCCTATGCAGATGGTAGTAAGTACCATTGGCCTGCTCATCCTCATTAGTCTGGAGATCACTACGACACTCGTGGGAACTACTCCCGCGTTGGCTTCCCCCATCTTTACTCCTTCCGATCAGGATCAAGCCATCACCTCTTTCATCAGTGCTTTCTATGATCCAACCAACCACTTCTTCTACACGGATACCCAAAATCACGCCGAAGCGGACTTGTGGACCGAAGCCGTCGACTGGGACATCGTGATGGATGCCTATAGCCGTACCAAGAATAGTACCTACAATCAGATGATTGGAGATATCTATACCCATGTCACCAGCGTCTATGGGGCCAACTGTGGACAATGGCAGGTACCTAATGCCAGTAACGAAACCCTGGCCTGGTGGGCTCAAGCCAGTCTGCAAGCCTACACCATTACAACCAATACCACTTACAAAGACTGCGCTAAGGCTTTCTTTGACAAAATCTATCAGTCTTGGGATACCACTCAAGCTGGCGGGGGAATCTGGACACTCAATAATCAGACCACTCAGAAGAATATGGCCTCTAACGCTTTGGCTGCGATGACCGCAGCTCAACTCTCCACGATCCTGGGGAACAGTACCTACCTCAGCGATGCTCAAGGCATCTACAACTGGATACGAGCTCACTTGACAGGCTTGACGAGTGCTTCTGGCGCTGCTTATGATCGGTATGACAACACTAATAATACCGTTATCATGAATCAATTTAGCGATAACTATGGCCTCTTTATTGGGGCAGCTCTTGCGCTCAATGATGCAACAAAGAATAATTCAAGTGCAACGAACACTCAATCGGTCAATTACCTGGCAGATGCCAACAATGTTGCCAATGCATCTCTTACCAATGTCACTATCGATGGTGATGGCATCATCCAGTATGAGTCGGATTGTAACAATAACACTGCTGTAGGGGATACGAGTAACAGTCTGAGTGGCAATAATGGTAACATTGTCAATGATGGTTCTTTCGTGAATGAAAATAATACATGCACGGGAGGCACCAATGAGAGAGGCCTTTATAAGGGGATTTATGCTCACTATCTTGCAGATTTGGCCTTCAACACCAATCATGCAGTCTCTCAAAGTGCAACCTACGGGCAAGTGCTCGATGAGAACGCCGCTCTCGCCTGGAACGATCGACTTCCCTCTAATAATCTTGTCGGGGCCGACTGGGCAGAGCCAGCACCAACGGGCCCGATTAAGTCCTGGGAGGCGGCATCAGCAGTCGAGATTTTGCAAGATCTGCCTAACAACAACAATATTAGCACTTATCAATCACAAGATGCGACCTTGCAGGGCGGTCTGAGCTTAGCAACACAGTCTACGGGATTTTTCAGCAATAGCGGATATATCGGTAGCTGGATTCTGAATGGCCAGTCAGTGAGTTACACCGTCTCTGCCGCAGCAGCCGGGACGGAGCTGTTGATCATCCGTTATGCAGCGGGAACGGGCAATGCAGTGCGCTATCTGCAAGTCAATGGCAATCAGAACACAGCCAGCCTCCCAACTGGTCCCATTTATTCCTCTGGCACCTCCAGTTCCGTGGTTGCCCAAATTAGTTTTCCTGGCACCAATAGCTGGAGTGCATATGATCTCGACGTCATTCCTGTATTATTGACTCAAGGTAATAATACCATTACCATCAGCTTTAACAGCTCACAAAATAGCCAGAACGCCCTCAATGTGGACGAATTGACTCTCACACCAGGCTTCCCGTCGCCATTTGCTAGCAATGCCTCCAATTCTGTGAGTCCCATTCCTACCACAAGTACAAGCAGCACCACTGTAAGTAATCCTGCTCCTATTCCTGTCACTACAGAAATAAATCCTGAAAACATTGGGTATAACCCTGGAAGATGTGCTAATGGATTTCTTGTCCCTGAAGACAGATTAGCTGAAGGAGTTCATAACTCTATCACTAATGATAGGAAAAGTGATGGTTCCGAAAAGTCTGGTAATTATCGCAATTCATCTGTCGCAGGCAATAATACAGGGAAAAGGGGAAATATTGTTGAAAACATTGGGAACAACGCTGGAAAATGTGGTAATGGAAGCCCTATCCCTAGTCAGCCACACCCGCTTCCAAATGGGCCTCACACATTTGGCAGGGACATATCGCATTACACACCCCAGCCCACGCCTATACCTACACCCACGCCTATACCTCCTCACACGTTCAGGAGAAATTATGTGCCCCGGATTGCACCCACACCTACGCCTGCCCCTATACCCACACCCACGCCTACACCTCCTCACACATTCAGGAGGAATTACGCTCCCCGACCCACACCTGCGCCTTAAACTACCTCCAGATTAAGCATAGATCAAATAGGGACAATCCTGCTTGATAGGATTGTCCCTATTTGATCTATGCCTTGACAGAATATAAGCTCATGTACTATCTTGCTAGTAAGTCTAGGAAATGTGTAGACTGTACCATCTCATCCCCGTTGGGAAGAAAGTCTAAAGATTGTCACAATGCAAAATACTATACCTGCTACCCCACAAGTAGATACACATCTTGGCAAGTTCTCACAAGCATGCGTTATTATCTTAGTTGTTCTTGGCTTTGTCTTGAATACACCCATAATTATGCTTATTACTGGCCTGGCATTGGCCTTGAGCGCTCTTGTCCCCGCTGCAAGCCCCTTCAAACTCCTTTATCAGAAAGTTGCACTACCACTACGCTTGCTACGCCCACGCATCGTAGAGGATGATCCAGCCCCACATCGTTTTGCCCAGAGCGTTGGTGCTGTCTTCCTGTTGGCCTCAAGTCTCCTGCTTTTCTTGACCCATGCTACCATCCTTGGCTGGATTCTTGCTCTGATTGTCTTTGTGCTAGCCGGTCTCAATCTCACTGTGAGCTTCTGTGCTGGCTGCCTTGTCTATTATCACCTGGGACGGCTAGGGATACTACCACGCGTGCGCTACAAAGGTGGCTTCCGCTGGCGCGGCGTATAACTATCCACATCCACCATGCCCCCTTTCCTGACAGAATCATCGATATTCTTCAACAACCACTTCTGCCATAATCTCATCAGCTATTGCTGACGACTATGGTTGTTAGAAAGTTGCTGAGTATATTTAGGCCATGCCCTCTAATTCAAATACACCCGGCAACATGTCCAGATCAGTTAGACAAAAGGGTGGTTCTACATGCAAAAAAAGCATTCTCTTGCCTTTTTTATCAGTGCAGCTCTCCTGATAGCAACAGGGATTCTGAGCACTGGTTTTATTCCTCAAGCACAGGCAAGATTTGCCTCTCCTGATGGAGGATGTTGGTGTACAACTTACGTGGCCAACCACTATCACCTACCTTCCACCTATCCTAACGCCTATCAATGGCCGGGCTGGCTACGTAAGCAAGGATGGAGTGTGGACCGTGTACCTCATGTGGGCGATATTGAGGTACTACAACCCAAAGTAGATGGCGCAAATAGAAGCGCCGGTCACGTTGGAATCGTTCGGTCTGCCAGACGTGTAGCCAACAGGCGATGGACAATTACGCTACGAGGGTCATACCAACAGATACATCCTCAGTTTAGAGATGCAAATTGCCCCAACGTTTCCGATTGGACTTCTACTTTGTCCGTAGGGCGTCACAGTGGAGTTTCGTACTTCTACAAGGTGAGTAGGCGATGAGCCGAAAACGATCAAACAGTCTATTCATTTGCCTTGGCGAAGAGATAGACCTCATCCTGCTGCTTTAATACAGTAGAGATACGTTCTGCTAACATTGGTACAACGCTGTCCCAATGTAGCAGAAAATAGAGGCTACGCAAGAAATTCTTGGCATTTGTCCCCTGGGTCCAAGAAACAACATCGGCATTACGCTGCACAAAACAGGTATCCACCCATGTTTTGAGAAACCCTTCATCAACCTGTTTGCCTAGGATGATGTGATAAGCGACCATAGCCAGACGTACATCCTCTTCGTGATAGAGAGGCTGTGGTGACTTTGCCAGATCGCTGATCAGCATCAAGATCTCTTTGCGATCCTGCGCACGCATAGTACGATTTTGTGCACATTCATCCAGCGCATCTGCTAGATGAGCCATTGTATGTGCCCACCCCTTCTCCTCCACATACCCACGCCAGTCCTTTTCCGAGTGTGCATATTCAAGCAACGCTTTTTTCGTCCACTGGACAATCTCAGCAGAAAATGTTGGCTTCTGGGCATCACTGTAAAGGAGTGCAGCGATAACCAGATTCGAAAAACTGCGCATAAATACAGAGTCGGTATCGAACTCGCCAATTCTGTAAAACAGGTGCCCATTATCTAGAGCTGTACTGAGTAATTTCTCAGATTGCTCCGGGGTCAGCTTCTGCTTAGCAATAATTCCATTGGCAAAAATCATGTAGCTCAGCTCGTCACGCAGTTCTCCATCGCTAGACGCAAAGTTTGCGAAGAGAGCCCTGGCAAAATCAAAAGAATCGAGAGCACCGGGAATTTTATAGTTGTTACCAGCAATAGAGCGTAAAAATTCTTTATCTGTTGCACATTCCATTATATTTTGCATCTTAATCTCCTCTTACAAATTAATAGCAATTAAGCGATTTTTGCCATTTCTGCTGCGAGACTGCCACGTCATACCTATCCCTGCCTCTACCTACAGCGGCCAAGGGACAAGTACAAGCGAAACTTGATAGCATACGCTGATATACAACAGTACGAATCCATATGCTCTATGGATACTCTTTTCTTCTTAACTTATGGCTAAGGGTATTGCTCTTCGATGCCAGTCCGTCAACTGCTGATAGGCATGGGCAATACGCAGAACAGTAGCCTCTTCAAACGGTTTGCCAGCAATTTGCAGGCCAAGCGGCAAACCATCTGAACTAAAGCCACAAGGGAATGAGATTGCTGGCAATCCTGTAAGATTAAAGGGCATAGTCAGGCGCAGAAAGGCGGTAGCAGCCTCCTCTGTCACACCATCAACCTCGATCGTCTGGTTTACTAATTCTGCAGATATTGCGGGAATAGGCAGCGTAGGCAGCACAAAAGCATCCACACGTTGCATAACCGCACGCATGTTACTTGTAAGATTCCTTCGCTCTTGTTGTGCTTGTAGATAATCAACTGCAGCTACCTGCTGCCCATGGACAAGACGCGTGCGTACATTATCAGTATATAAATTCTGAAAAGCAGGAAACCAGCCCTTCTGAATATGTGCCAGTGCGGCCTCAGGTCTTTGAATTGTACGATAGAGTTCCATTGTCGGACGCGGCAACTCCACATCCACAATTTCTACTCCTTCTTCCTCAAATACATGCAGAGCGGCCTGCCAAGCATTACGTACTTCCAAGTCCAGCGGAGCTACAAAGGCCTCCTGCGGGACGCCGAACTTCAATCCCTGTAGAGAGAGCGGACCACGTCCCTCTACTCCTCCAATTAGTGTGGATGTGTTGCGAGTAGGAGGACCAGCGACACTATTGGGATCGCGAGGATCATACTGGACGATTGCATCAAAGAGAATAGCACAATCCTCAGCGCTACGTCCCATAGGACCTACATGATCAAGCGACCAGCTCAGCGGAATAACTCCATAACAACTGATACGCCCGTAGGTCGGTTTGAGACCAGTAATACCACAGCATGCGGACGGAATACGAATAGAGCCACCAGTATCTGTACCAATTGCGCCGGGACACATACCAGTTACAACAGCCGCAGCCGAGCCACCGCTGGAGCCACCAGTGGTACGCGTATGGTCCCAGGGATTGCGCGTTGGCGGTGCAAAGGGGCCATATGCAAACTCAAAGGTGTTAGTCTTGCCGATAATGATCGCACCAGCTTTGCGCAAAAGCTCAACGACCATCGCATCTTCAGATGAAATATAGTCTGCCAATACTTTCGAACTGGCTGTCGTTCGTACACCTTTGACAGCAATCAAATCTTTTATGGCAATGGGGATACCGTGAAGTTGGCTGCGATAGAGGCCAGTGCGCATCTCACGCTCAGCCTGTTCTGCATCTTTAAGCGCCTGCTCATGCATCACAGTGACAAAGGCTTGGATATCGCTATCTTGCTTATCAATGCACTCAAGTTTCTCTTGGACCAGCTCGGTGGGAGTAATAATACCGGAATGGATCTCATCGGCAATTTCACGGATGGATGTATACGTCATAGCTATGACCTCTCTTTTAGTTTTTCTCGCGTTCGGCTGACCTGCAACGAGGGCAAACAGCCGACAATAGCAAAAAATGCTACATGCCCTATTGTATCAAGTTGAAAGCTTATAGCGGATAGGGCTAATGATTAGCCATGACTTTCCAAAATTGAGCAATGAAATGTAGTCAGCAGGACAACCGTGAAGACTGCTTCTCCTACCTAAGTGTAGCTACGACGTTATCCATAATCATATTGTAACAGAAGATTGCAGGCTCTTAATAGGAAGAAAGAGGGACAGTTCTTGACTCCGGCATCAATTTAGGTAGGAAACTTCTCTTTGCTAGCAGAATAAAAAATTCCCAAAGGCTCAGTCACTTTTTCTGATAGGTAGGCGTTATACTTGCGGATAGTCGGAACATTTATGCTAAAAGGAGATTCATAATGACAGTTCAAAGTCCACAAGATCTTTTTTTCTACGAACTCTGCACTATGTATGATGCTGAGCAGAAATTAGTTCAGATATTGCCAAAGTTAGCTCAAGAGTGCCAGCAGGCACAGGTCAAGGAAGCTTTTTTGCAGCATGAGCGGGAGACACGACAGCACGTAAGCAATCTAGAGCAATGTTTCAAAATTCTTGGTCGAACCCCCGTTACGCTAGAAAATCATGCAGTGGCTGGCCTTAAGCAGGATCACGACGCATTTCTGCGAGAGCAACCATCACAAGAAGCACTTACGATGTTCGATCTAAATGCTGGCTCTAAGAGTGAGTATCTGGAAATGTCTGCCTACCGTAGTCTGATTGACGCTGCGAGTCACCTCGGCTTGCAACAGTGCGTCCCTCTTCTCCAGCAGAACCTGCAGCAAGAAGAGGCAGCCGCGAAAAAGCAGGCGACGCTTGCCCATCAACTTGGTCAACAGCAAGCGGGCTCCATACGCTCCTAAGGTTGCTTTGGACCCAGGCCCATACCTCGAAAGTATCGAGGTATGGGCCTTTGTTAATATTTGCTACCCCACTCTTTCGCGAGACATAGCCTTTTTAGTAGCTTGAGTACTTTCTACGGCGAAACCGCAAAGATAGTGTTCCCAAAACTGTCCCTATAAACGACTAGTCAAATAGGAAGAATACATTTATCCTTATAATTACAGACATTTCTTATCGGCTTGCGATTAGTGAAAGAATAGAGAGATTACATTTCTTTGATCCATCGACTCAAACTAATTCGGAAAGGTGATGGCGCTATCTTGCTATAGCAGTATTCAGAAAGATTGAACCCCCATAGCTATTTATTGGTTCAGGTGCAATAATGGCTCAATATTTCTGCAAATCGCATAGGATCTCAAAGATGATACAGCGAATGTACGCCATGTTGGAAGAATGAAAAATTTTACACTTCTGCTATGTATACTAATAGTTTCATCTTTCGCATGTTGTGGATATAATTCATATATTTTGTCTAAAACTAAGGACTCATTTGCAAACTCAAATTTGGAGACACCAACACCTGCTCCCCCTATCAATGCACCAACACCTGCTCCCCCTACCAATGCGCCGATAACCCAGGGAAAGCCTCCTCCGGTAGGCCAAATGACTGTAGTCAAAGCAACCTTTTATACGGATGTCGGCTCGATGGCAGACGGTCATCCAACTCACGTTGGAGCCTGTGCTGCTTACCTTCCTCAATTTCCATTTGGGACCATGTTGAAGCTGTATCACCCAAATGACCTTAATCAGCCAGCTTACACGTGTACGGTAGAAGATAGCGGTACTCATATCTGCCAGGATGACATCGACGTCTGGATAGCTTCAGTACCGGAAGCTCTTCAGTTGGGTGTAGAAGACATGCAGGCTCAGGTTGTAGGGTTTGACAAGACTATAGCTCAAGATGCTGCCAATAATCATCCTACCAGTCCAGGCTGCGAGTTGGGAAAGACGCATTAGGAGTAAAATATATGCAAATCCATCAAAAATAAGCTTTGCTCTTCCTACAGTTCAACATGTGCTTGGTGAGCGGGCCACAATATATTCAACGTAACGGCTCAGGAGTCCCATCCCCTTTAGGGAATTGGGAGGAATGAGCCTACCTTATTTGGGGCTTGGGCACAGGGGAGACCACCTCTTTGTAAGACTGGTAAGAAATTCTTCATAGTGGTTTGCTACCTTCTTTCCAACTTTCATCAGGTCTTGAGCCATCAGAAGAAATGCATCCTTAGGGAGCGAGCGGCCCCTTTGATGGTCTTCCTCTTGACTGTGCATAGTAGAGTAAAAGAAAAAATCTCGCAGCACAATCAGGGGGAACCGTCATCATGGAAGAACAACAGATAGCAATGATTGGATCTTTTGCTTAGGATATCAGAAATTCGGGAAACTCCACATGCCATGAGTCGATGTGCGCACCACTGTTAAAATTCCCGCGTCCATCTCACATACGGTGTCACACAGTACATCAATATCCTGTGCATTGTGGCTGACCAGCAAAATAGTCTTTCCCTGCGCACGCAGACTCAGGATCAGCTTTCTCATATCTGTGACACCTTGCTTATCCAGACCATTGAATGGCTCGTCTAAAATTAAGAGGGTGGGATTCTCCATGATGGCCTGTGCTATTCCCAGTCGTTGACGCATGCCAAGCGAGTATTTGCTCACCGGCTTTTTCATATTGGGATCGAGACCTACAAGTGTGATAGCATTACGCACATCTACCTCTTTAATACTGTGCCGGAGTGAAGCTAATATATTCAGGTTTTTCCTGCCAGATAGCCCTGGTAGGAAGCTAGGTGTTTCGATGATGAGGCCTAGATCATCCGGAAAGTCCACATCTTTGCCAACGTGCTTGTTATGAACGAGGATCTTTCCCTTTGTTGGGGGCAGAAAGCCACAGATACACTTCATCAGCACGGTCTTTCCGCTACCGTTATTGCCAACGATCCCATGAATTTGGCCTGCCTCAAAATCATGACAGATATCATGGAGAACATGTTCCTGCCCGAAATTTTTGAAAACGTGCTCTATGTGAATAGCTCTATTCATTTGCGTCTCCCTCTGTTCCAGCGAAATTAAAATTATAGGTCCGTATGGCATGCAATGCTATACCATAGCAGAGTAGTATTAACACAACAAAAATCACACAACTTTGCCACAGGCTGGGCAGAAGATCGTAACCGAAATTGTGCATGCCATAGGTGGCCTGGTTGAGCGGTGAGAGCCAGCCCACCGCCACATTCGCTTTGTACATCAATTCATCTGGCCAATTAAACAATGCTTTGATTAATTGTGGATTGAGCAGGAAGCCATACAAGCTGAAGATGAAAATTCCGGTGACACCCCAAAATTGCCCTTTGATGATGTTAAGTACCAATATGAGAAAAGCAATCAGCAGCACATAGAGGAGCATCAATAAAAAGATAGTGCCCATACACGCATATGGTGTAGACATCTCTAATGCATTCACGGACGCAGGTAACGCTACCGCTGCTCCCGCGCCGGAGTAGCCAAGTATCGCAGCTGTCTTGCTCCATATGTTGCCAACAAACGAATTCTGCATACATAAAAGTACGGTCGCGGCAAGGATAAAGAGAAGGTACGCACTCGTAGCCAGGATGACATACAGAGCTTGCCCCAGCAGCCATGTCTTACGGTCAATGCGCATAAGGTAAAAGGGTACATTCGCATTCAAAAAGGGTATGTATGCGAACAGCAACACCAGCAGCAGCGACGAAAGCAAAATTGAATTGCTATCGCTAAACGTCCAAACGAAGGCCTCTACCAGTTGTAGGGTGGTTTTATACTCATTCGCAAACTGGACCGCCTTGTTGGAAAGTAGAAAACACAGAATGAAGGCCAACGCGAAGGTGACAAAAATTCGTGGATTTTTGTGCCACCCACGGAAGTTATAAGCGGCAACCAGACCGACTTGTCTGATTTTATCCATTGCCAAGTTTCCTCCTTGCAAAGATGGTAAACACCACACTGATCGCCAGCGTTAATAGCGTCAGAAACAGGATCAAGCCCCAGTTGCCCTGTCCCCAAATTTGGGAGGGGTTCAACCATTCTTTGGGGTATAAGTAGTAGAATGTGCCAAAGTATCGTTCGTACAGGATGATAAGGATGTAATAAAAAATGAATGGCGAAGCATATGCCATATATTTGCTCTGTGTGACGCCCGCTACTGTAAGGCCTACCAGTGACCAGAACATGCCAGAGAAAAAGAAGACAGCAGCTTTTCCAAGCAGGAGCATGAACGATGTGCCTACAACCCCTCCCTCGGTGAACGTCGTCTCTAGCGGCATGAACACTAACGTGGAGAGAACGTAGGTCAGCACTATTCCGCTGAACAGCACAAATCCACCTGCAATGGCACAGGCGGCAAGTTTGCCCCAGATGTAGGCATTGATACCAGTACGCGGCAAAAACTGTTTGATGAAGCCGCTCTGCATGTCATCCACAAAGGCAGGAGTAAAGGGTAGTGTGCAAATAATAGGCATAGCTAACACAACTGGATCTGAGGGTAGCGCATTCACAACGATCAGTGCATGATAGCTGCTTGGCAAAAGAGGGCTGTTCGCGAAGGTTTTAAGAATGCCTGTCACCGAAGTAAGTGCAATTACTGCTACTATTCCGATCACGCCAGCCAGGAAGCCTTTGGAAAGAATGGCGCGTCGGATATCGGAACGCATGGTATATATCATGAGATACCTTTCCTATTTAGTTTGAGTCTGCATGAGGACGTTTCCTAACCCCCAAAAGCCCTTCAATGGAGAGCATCCCCTGCTCGTATTTGGCAGAGTAAGGTAAGCTGACTCTTGACGAGGCTAGTCCCCCTCGTCTCAACGAACAGGGACGCATTCTTGGATTAGAAGAGGTTGATGCACATGTCATACCCAATACTATATTTCGAGCTACAGACGCACTGCGATCATTAGTTATATCCCAGGGAGGCAAAGCTGCTCAAGGTAGCTTTGCCTCCAGGGCAGTTAAGCGGGCAAAGGGATCTTTGCAAAGGCTAAATGGCTGCAATTATGCAGTTTATTTTGGTCCATCGAGAGGGAAGGTGATTTTGCCACTATTCCCACAACCGACAAAGCTTAAATCAGTTCCAGTCTGCTCTACTCGCGCACATGTTTCAGCTTCTTTGGGCTGTAGTTCCATGTTGAGGTGTACACTTTTTGAGATGGCACAGCCGCCTGATTGTGACTCCGTATCGAAGTCGTACTCCTTAACCGTGGGAACTGCCCCACTATCGACAGCTGATGGCCTAGACCCTGTAGTAGTTCCACTATTATCGACAGCTAACGGCCTAGGCCGTGTAGTAGTTCCACCATGTGCCGCCTCCGCTCCCCCACTATTGACAACAAAACTGATTGATGCTGGAACAACACATTGCTGAAACGCTTGTAAGAAGCAGGCCACATTTGCTTGCGCACTCTCATTAGTCGAGCCTAGTAATTTAAGTCCAGTATTTGTTTGTGCTTGTTGATAGAAGTTGGTACCACAACCAAACTCTGGACTATTGGGAGACGACACTACTGACTTACTGGCAGACGGTGCTGCTGCCCGTGCTGCTTTCCTACCGGCAGACGGTGCTGCTGCCCGTGCTGCTGTCCTACCGGCAGACGGTGCTGCTGCCCGTGCTGCTGTCCTACTGGCAGACGGTGCTGCTGTCCTACTGGCCATTGCTGAGGCAACTGTCCAACTTCCCAGGAAGATAGCCAAAAATGCTAGCACAAGGACAATGCCTACGCTAGAAGAAATGGCTTTCTTCCTGCTCATTGGAACTTCCTTAAGAGAAATGTTGAATGGGTTGAACTTTCTTTTTTCGGACATTTCATGTTTCCTTTCAATGAACTTCAACGATTCTATCGGTACTTTGCTGATAGAGAGTTCCCTTTTTGGGATCTCGAGGGTGTTTCGTAATTCAGAGAAACAGAGCCTTTCTGAATTGAAACAGGCAAAAAGCACCTTTTTCAAGCTCATCAAAAAGTGGCTTTTTTCTGGTCTTTGCTAACCGCTTTCCCATCTACTGAAGAGCTTTTTGGGAGCTACGAAACGCCCTCTCCGCATGGTATAATAAGGCTGTTTCATCTCTGCATAAAAGTTGTATCATAGTTGTAATATTTAAGGCTTTCCTCTAAATAAATGGTAGCAGGGCGCATGTACAGCGAGTATGAGAAACCATACCTACTGTACATGCGCCTGCTGCATTACCATTTCAGTTTTACTTTAACTTTCACGATTGCAAGCGTGTATACAACTTTGTTACAACTGACGCGCATAATGAAATGGTATAGTTGTGAATGCTTGCTTTATGGCAGTCTGAAACCGCTCAATCCGACAATTGTCGAGGGTGAATATATGAAAATGCTGATTGTCGAGGATGATACCGCAATAAATGATTTGATCCGCATGAGTTTAAATGCTGCTGGCTTTACGTGTACATGTGTCTATGACGGATTGGCCGCGGCCGACATGCTGGAAACGAACAGCTTTGATCTTGTCTTGCTCGATATCATGTTGCCCAACGTTGATGGGTATGAACTCCTGGAGTATATCCGTCCACTGAATATACCAGTGATTTTTATAACCGCCAAAAGCTCTGTCCCTGACAGGGTGAAGGGATTAAATCTGGGCGCGGATGATTATATCGTCAAACCCTTTGCAATAACAGAGCTTACTGCCAGGATCGAAGCGATCCTGCGACGGTACAATAAGGATCAGAAGGTGTTGATTGTAGATGACTTGGAGATCAACACCGAATCACGCCTGCTCTCTAAGCAGGGCAAACAGGTGGAACTGACGCTGAAGGAATATGAATTGCTCGTGATGCTGGTGCGCAACAAGAATATCGCGCTTTTTCGCGAGACACTCTTTGAACGCATCTGGGGTTCAAGCTTCATGGGTGATACACGAACGCTGGATTTGCATATCCAACGGCTACGTAAAAAACTGGGTTGGGAAGACAAAATCAAAACCGTGTACAAGATTGGATATCGACTGGAAGTATAGGTATGCTTTTTTCAATTAAAATCTTCATCTGTACAGTTGTAGCAGTGGCGATTTCCTTTGCTACTGGCGGTTACTTGCTGATCTCCTCAAACTTCACGACTGCCAAAGATAGGGAGATTAGCATTGCACTCGATGAACATCTATTGCTGCAATATATGCTTGAATCAGCCATCGTCACGCAAGAGTCGCAGGGGCAACAGGTGACGGATACGGATACAATGATCGGCAATGCCGCGCAGAGCATCACATTAAGTATGCGACAGAGCGGACAAACTGGCAGAAATTTTCTGATATATGATAATAAAGGCGTAGAAATCTATCCTATTGTGGGCAAGAAGACGCAACCTATAAAGGGACTTACGTCCTTGCACCTTGACCAGGCTGTTTATTATATTGAGCACGACGGAGAGACCTATAATCTCTATGTTACTGGATTATTATTTACTCCTGGATCCACGAGTATTTACCTGAGTTATGGCCAGGATATCAGCGACGTCTTTGCCCAAAGAGATGCACAGGTACATGCTTTTATGCTCTATCAAGGGATCAATATCCTCATGAGTGCGGCTCTGGCTTTTTTGATCTCATGGCTACTGACCCGTCCTGTGCGCAGACTAACCCAGACCAGTCGCAGAATTGCTATGGGAGACTACGGGCAACGGGCAGATATCCGCTCATCCGATGAGATTGGAGAACTGGCGCAAAGTTTCAATATCATGGCGGCGTCAGTGGAAGAGAAGATCAACGAGTTAGAGCAATCCTCCCGTATAAAGGACGATTTTATCGCCAATTTCACCCATGAACTCAAGACGCCGATGACATCTATCATTGGTTATGCCGACATGCTCCGCTCCAGAGAGTTGGATCCCCCCACTACATTCAAGGCCGCCTACTATATTTATAGCGAAGCAAATCGTCTGGAAGCGCTTTCACTAAAAATGCTGAACCTGGTTATGCTGGAACAGCATGACTTTGTATTTGTGCCGGTCAATGGCTCGGAACTGCTCGATTACATTGTCCGGGTTGCCATACCCTCTTTTAAGCAGGCTGGTATTACAGTAGCATCTTCGGCACAGGAAGGCTTCGTTCTGGCCGACCCCGACCTTATTAAGACGCTGCTGATCAATATTGTCGATAATGCACGCAAGGCATCTATAGCAGGCAGTACAGTAGAATTGCACGGCTGTCGGGATGGTGAACACTATACATTTACTGTGACCGATTATGGTCGAGGCATACCACAGGAAGATTTGGGCAAAATCACTGAGGCATTTTATATGGTCGATAAGTCCCGTTCCAGGGCACAGAATGGGGTGGGACTGGGTTTGGCTATTGTCAGCAGAATTGCCTCACTGCATAATACTACGTTGCAATTCCGTAGCCGTGAGGGATTTGGCACCAGCGTCAGCATCAGTCTGCCCTATTACCATGTGCAGGAGAGTGAAATTGAAGCATAGAAAATCCTGGTACATTTTCGTTGCCTTCGCAGTTTGTGTACTGGTTGCTTGCAGCGTGCTGCTGCCCGGTGTATTACTCAGCAAGACAGAGGATAGCGCACTGGGCGATCCCCATACCGTGAGTGTTGGGAATCCTTCCTCTCAACAGAATGAAGCCAATGGCGCAAGTAAACCATCACAACCTGCCATACTCAGCAAACAATTGACAGAACACGTGCAGATGTTTGTGCAAAGTGCTGCGGAAAGTACGCTCTCTAAAGAGTATGCCAATGGCAGTATGGGTATGAACGAGACAGTCGAGGCTTGCATCAGGCAAATAACACTGCTTATGAGTAAGGGTACGATACTGTCGCTTGATGGATTCCCCCAGGCGTATACAGTGAGTGCAGAAGCAAGAACACTCACCAATGTTCGTGGGAACTCGGCACTACAATACTGGAATGTTGTCTTCATCGCAAAAGCTGATCAGTCTACTGACCTCCAGAAAGTGGCTGTAACGTTGGATGCCCAGCTGGGCATAATGCTATCTCTACATATAACTATAGCAAGTGACAACAATACGGTCGACCTGGTAAATACCGCCGAAGCCATCGCGCAAGACATGAATATACCGGGAAAACTGCTTTCCCTGAACCAACAGCAGGTTCCCCAAACGGCCCTGTGGGGGTTTAATGATTCATTGCTTCTCATGCGATTGACGCTCACTAAACGCGCCGACCTCACGTCCCTTTTCATGACTCTGGATGTCAATGAGCCGTTGCCTGCGCCTGTACCCGGGTAAGTTCCTTTTCATTACAAATCGGCGCACGCAATTTACAACTTTGATACAACTTGTGTACACGCATGATGCCCCCCCCTTTACACTTTGAACAGGCGTTTAGCTATGTCAGTAAGACAACGACCAATAATCACCGATGTGAGTAAAGGGTGTTTTTTCACCAAGAAATGAGGAAAATAAGGTGAAACAAGCTTCTGCTAAAGAATGGATGCATACTGACCACATGTTATCCCTGCCGACGTTGGCAAGACGCATACCATGGCTTGTTATGCTCATCTCCATCATAGGTTCGCTGGCAGCTTGCCAGAGCACACCGACAACACCGCCCGTTATCAGCAAGCAACACGGCATCACGGTACAAACCAATACGCATGGCACAAGTTCCCTGCAAGGTGTACAGCAGCCAACCGTGACAGATAGCATCACGCATGGTCAGGTCACTTTGAATATTGGCGCCAAACCGCAACTCCCTCAAACGGCGAAGATGCCCATAATCACAGTGCAGCCAGAGCACTTCACTCAAGACACAGCGGACAAAGTCATCAAGACCTTCATAAAAGGTAAGCAATTGTACACGCCAAACGACGTTGAGACCAAAGAGGAAGCACAAAAGCAGTACATCCGCTATCAAGCATTACAGTTGCAAGACCCCCCAAGTAGTGGAAGCGCAACAAGCCCGCTTTGGCAATTGGATTATCGGGGCGTGTTGCAAGACACCCCGAGTAATGGAAGCGCAACAAGCACTGGAGGCTCGCCCGCCGCCGTAGCAGGCAGCTATTCGAACTTGCAGCGAAGTATTAGCCAGGCCCCAGCAACGGTACAAAACGTGCCATCTACAGGACAGTTGACCACTCTCCATGAAGGTGACCTTGTAAATAATGGAGTAACCTATAAAGGTTTCCAGGGTCAGACACTGAATGCTACGGCAGACCTTGGAATGGGCTACAACAATGCCGACCTTTTTATCAATTCATCCGATTCTGTGAAGGATTGTCTTGTTCGATTTACGAACCTCGATATCACCAGCGTCTATGATGGCTCACAACCTACTGGGAGTGTAGTGAGCGCTAGAGGTGTGAAAATGTCTCTCGATCAGGCAAAAACATTGGCACAAACCACGCTCAATGACGTTGGTGCAACAGGCCTGACACTCACAAGCGTGCAGTTGGGTACATTGATACCGCTCACAAAAAATGATAATCCAAACACGATGCAGCAAGCTTACGCTTTGTGGTTCACGCGTGATGTTTCCGGCGTTCCTACGACATTGGATATGACTGATGCGCAGCCTCCCGATAACGAATCCTATTCATATGAACGAGTTTTGATGCTGATTAACGATACGGGCGTGATTGGGTGGTCTTCTGCTAAAGTGTTGGTAGCAGAATTTCTGCTCTCTAGAAGACAGGTTACCAGTAGTAACAGAGAGCTTACCAACACTCTATTGGGAGACCACCAAGTCCTGATCTGGGTTCGTTCTCTCGTGATTGTGCTGCTCATTGTGGCTCATGCGATGCGCCACGTCCAGGGTGAGTCGGTGCCTCCAACACCTGCACAGGTCAATGCACCACAGCCGACGCAGCTTGTACTCACTCCTGAAGTGATCGATGCACTTCGTGCGGCACTGGCCCAGGTAACAGTCTCAGAGGAGCCCCAGGTATCCCAAGCTTTACCTGCACCCCAGAGCGAACAGGTAGCGAACATTAGCGCATGTGAAGGCGAACAGGTAGCGAACACCGCCCAGCAAGCTCTTGCAGGACATGGTCACGAGCAAGAAGCGAATAACTTCGAGCGCGTCAAAGCCTACCTCGCTCGACATCCAGAGGCGACCGATCGCCAGATTGCCGAGGCCTTGACGATGAGCACGAGCACTGCCAACAAATGGCGCAACCGGGTCAAGCAAACAGACTTCCAGAGCGAACACGGT
>DASYAN010000065.1:0-6031 GCA_036501345.1 Ktedonobacteraceae bacterium | reverse complement strand
ATCCATCGAGACTGGGAAAGATGTCTCTATCTATGTGAGTCGGAAGCATGCATATTCTATCATTTTCTAATGCTTAGACTAAAAAATTGATTAATACACTACTTACTCCAAATATCATTATTTAGATGCGTTGGCCCTGCCCGTATCCCCTCAAGGGGATTGGGGGGAATGAGCCGTTACGTTCAACTGGCGGCACCGCTCATGGATAAGCTTTTTAGCTCACTTTCTGTAAAAAGCACAATTGTCAATTTTGGCGCAATCATCCAAAGAATACACCTTTATATTAGAAGTAGATGCTTCCTCCTCTAAGGTAGTCTCTTCCCCCAGGTAACTGGCGGCATCGCCAATATCAATTAGCTCAAGTTCCTCAACAATTGCATGTAATTCCTTTGTGGTTGTCATTTGTTTCTCCCAATCCATTTTATTTTTGTGTTGATTAAAGTGCGGCGCTAATACTCTTGCATCATACATAGAGAGGAAACGCCATTATACCCATCTACCTAGCCCCATTGGAGAGATGCACTTTTGCAGATAATGCTCAGTCCCATCAGTTTCCTGGTTACTTCCTTGACCCCAGACACTCACCACGTAGCAACATGTGCCGGGGAAATTCCTAGAGATATGAGTATAGAATAAATAAGACAATAGAAAATTTGTCTCTGTATTTATTGATACGTCTGACATTCGTAGCTGTCACATACATCCCCCCAATTGGTAATCACGCGAGGTCACAAAGCCCTTGATAGCAAGTCTCTGTGCTGATGATGTCAATCCTCTGATCTTGTTGTACAATACATATAGTCACATCCAGAGTAAACGAGGAGATTGACATTTACTTCATTTATACCTATTCGTCTTCATCTGAATATCTGCACAACGCTCCACCTCCTTGCCCATGTACAAAGCAGAGCGTGAGCACCGGCCTACCAATATCGTCCTTCGTGGTGCAATGTTTTTTAGACATCGAGCTAATGTAGAGACATACGAGTGTGAAGACGTATTTTTTAACTACTAGGAGACTTAAATGGCAAGCAATCATTATGATGTAGTAGTCATTGGTGCTGGACCCGGCGGATATGTTGCCGCTATTCGCGCCGCTCAGCAAGGTGCAAATGTTGCAATTGTAGAAAAGCAGTATCTTGGCGGTACCTGTCTTAACGTCGGTTGTATCCCTTCGAAGGCCATGCTACACATTGCTGAAGTTATGCACAGCTTGGGGTCGTTGGACGAACTAGGCATCCATTTGCCTCAATCCCCTATCTTCGATATGAACAAGGCCGTTGCCTTTAAAGATAAAGTGGTCAAACGTATGACTGGCGGTGTTGGAACCTTAATGAAGGGAAACAACATTGACGTGTTCGATGGACATGGCTTTGTTGATGCATCCCGCACTGTCACTGTTACCAAAGATGAGAACCAGCAACAGTTCACTGCAGATAAGATCATACTCGCGAATGGGTCAGTGCCGTTTATGCCACCGATGCCTGGCATTGATGGTCGCAATGTTATTAACAGCGATACATGCTGGAACCTGTCCAAAATACCGGAAAGCTTGATCTGCGTTGGGGGGGGAGTTATTGGTATTGAACTGGCCTGTATGTTCAATGCTATAGGCACAAAAGTCACCGTTCTGGAGATGCTCCCTCAAGTCCTGACACCTGTTGACGATGAAGTACGCAAACTCCTTGTTCGCATCCTCACCAAGCGAGGCATTGCTATCATCACAGGTACCAGAGTTGAGGCCATTGAAGAGGACGGCAACCAGAAAAGGGTTATTGCCACGACAGATAAAGGCCAACAAAGCATTCAGGCCGAGTACATCCTGATGGCGGTTAGCCGTCGCGCTAATAGCTCTGGCCTAGAGCAACTAATTGAACAGGGGCTTGACACCGACCGTGGCTGTGTACGTGTCAACGAAAAAATGGAGACAAACCTGCCTGGTATTTATGCTATCGGTGACTTGGTACATGGTGCTGGCCTAGCACATGTGGCCTCGACGGAGGGTGAGGTTGCTGCTGATAATGCAACAGGGTGTGATGCAACAATGGACTACGATGTTGTACCCAACCCGATCTACACCTTCCCCGAAATTGCT
This sequence comes from Ktedonobacteraceae bacterium, assembly GCA_036501345.1. Taxonomy (GTDB): domain Bacteria; phylum Chloroflexota; class Ktedonobacteria; order Ktedonobacterales; family Ktedonobacteraceae; genus DASYAN01. Next base: position 3,936 of record DASYAN010000065.1, on the reverse strand, counting down.
TTCGTTGGTCTGACAGAAGCAGCAGCTAAGGAGAAGTATCCCGAAGCACGCGTCGAACGCTTCCCCTGGGCAGCTATTGGCAAAGCTGTCGCCATCGGTGAGACCGACGGCTTCACCAAAATCATCATAGGAAAATATGGCGAAATTCTAGGTGCACACATTATTGGTCCCGATGCGACCAACCTGATTAGTGAATTCTCGGTTGCCATGCGCGGCGAATTGACCGTTGATGAGATTGCTGAGACTATCCACCCACACCCAACGCTTAGTGAAGGACTGCGTGAGGCGGTACTGGCAGTTGAAGGTCATCCTATTCACATTCCACCAAAAAAGCAAACAGCTAAAGTCAAGTAACTTAATAGAGAGTAGAACCGGGTACCCTGCTCAAACAGGGTACCCGGTTTTGTTGTTATTGCCCTGTCATGTAGCTGTCAGAGGATTGTCATTGGAAAAAGCCCGTCGGTTGGGTATGCTTGTAGTGCAGGGTCACGACAGCATTCCCCATCCTTCTTTGGCTTAGTTACTTCGTCGTCTGTATAGTGAATTAAGAGGCCCTACATCTTTGAGTATGGGAGAGGTAAGGATGATGAAGAAGGTGCCTTGATACATCGGCAGCCATTTCTTGGAGCCGCTGGAAGCTGTCAATACCTGTGGCTAATAGTTCTAACAGTACATTTGGGTAATGCGATACCATCTATTGACATATAATCGCATATCGACAAAAATATATATTGGGTAGTTTACTGTGGCTCACAGAAGGCTTGAGCCACCCAGATGTGGAAATTTGTAAAGAGCAGGTATAGAGAGTTGAGCATGGACACCCCTCCCATCATCCAAACTGTTGCAGTCGATAATAGAGAGCAAATAAAAGATCTGGGCGTGGACGCAATCTCCACTACCCTAATCCCTACTCTTGACAATAAAGAGCAAGTAGAAAAGTTGAAGATAGACACAACAACTACCAGCCAACTCGTAGCAATCGACAATCCAGAGCTAGTCGGAGAATTGAGTATAGGTACAATCCCTAGCACTAATCCTGCTGCACTCGACGATGAAGAACTGATGATAGAGTCAATGGGTACAATCCCCACCACTTTAATCCCCGTAGTCACCAATCCGAGGCTTTCAGGAGAGTTAAGCACTAACGCGATTCCTATTACCCCAATATCAGCAGTCAGCGACCCTGAGTTGGTGATAGAGCCAAGTATGGATATATTCCCAACTACCCAAACCCCAACTGTCAGCAATCCAGATCTGGTGATAGAGCCAAGTATGGATAACCCAACTCCAATGGTTAGCAATCCAGATTTAGTAGAATTAAGCGCAAATATAATCTCCACTATCGAACCTGTAGCTGTTGACAGTAAAGAACGAGCAATAGCGGTGGGTATAGACAAAATTCCCACCATAAAACTTCCTATAATTGCCAAGAAGAGCAAAAGAAAAGGGTCGCCAGCGCTGATTATAGGAATTACCACCGTATTGCTTTTCTCTGTTATCGTAAGCATATACCTCCTAGTTTCAGCAAATATCTCGTCACATAAAGTAAGCCAACGGACAAAGGCGAGATCCCAGCAAGCTACCCCGATAGCTACCATCATTCCTGCCATCACAACGTCTGCTGTCACAACGCCTACAGTCACACCAACTGATGATGCAGACGAGGTTACAGCTCTGGGACAGCAATATATGAATGCTCTGTTGAACCAGCAATACGACACCATGTGGTCGCTTCTGCATCCTCAGGTGCAAGCGATGTGGCCTAATGAAATTAGCTTCAGCAACTACTGGCAAACACGTTTCCAAGGTTTTACTCTCCAGCAATTTACGCTAGGCCAAGTTCATAGCCTCTCTTTCTGGGTCAACCCGGAGACCATGGTACGTTACGATCAGGTAGAGGTCCTGCCTATCTCGCTGCAACTCTCTCCACAGGTCTCTGCTGACAAGGTTGCTTTACTGCCTACGCTGGACCAGAATCCCAGCCAGCTCTTTCAAAACCTCCCATTGATAGCACAACGGACTACAATCAGAACTGGCAGAGAATCAACAGACCAATGGCAGATCTTGTGCGGTGGTCCAGCAGACCTGGAGGCTCCAATCTTGCCACCAATTACTCCTGTTAGCAGAACAATCACTATGCCAATTTTGATGTATCATCATATTACAGATGTTCCAACACACGATGTTCTTGACTTCAGTCTCACTGTTACACCAAGCATTTTTGGTCAACAATTGGATTATCTCAAGCAGCATGGATATCACACAATCACCTTCAATCAACTCTTTGATTTCCTCTACTACAATGGTCCCTTGCCCAGTAAACCAATTATTCTTACGTTTGATGATGGCTACGATGATGCATATAAATTTGCATATCCAATTTTGCAAGCGCATGGCTACAGCGGCATGTTCTATATCATCACAGGTAAAGTTGGCTGGAAGGGACAGGCAACGTGGGACCAACTGCGTGAAATGCTCGCCAATGGTATGCAGATAGGTTCGCATACCATCACACACCGCAATATCGGAGCAGTCTGGCGATTTTCACACGTCGAAGCCCAACAAGAGTTACAGCAATCGAAACAGAGTTTGCAGACGCAATTAGGAATTCTTATCCAGCAGTTCTGCTATCCCTCAGGAGAACCATTCCACACTGAGAAACCATACGTCCAGCAAGCAATCATGGCACTCTTAGAACAAGATGGCTACATTGGAGCTACTACAGATCCACCTCCAGTGGGCATGACACAGGACAGTCAAAAGCCCTTTATCTTGCTGCGCGTTCGCGTCGATGGCCGTGAATCACTGCAAAGTTTCTTCAAAAGCATTCCTTAAATAAATGCTCGATACCCACATCAAGCCGTAGATAGCTTAAATCGGAGAGGTAAGGGAAGTATTCGTGATGCACCAGCCTTGTTTCATGGTGTACTTGGACAATTGTGGCAATAGCATTTTGCAAAGCACAGGGAGTAGCCGCTATATGTGGATAGTAGGGCGGCGCATAATACAGGATCAGAGCCGGGCCTTGTCTGCCACTCATTGTCCAAAGTTTGTGTAAAAGATGCCTATATATTATCTCATACTATGCTGCTCACAGATGTGACCAATCTGGACTAAATCTGTGGGTTTTCCGAAGTTTTCCTCAAAAAGACTTTACAAGGTGTGCGGACTATGCTATCATCTAGTTCGCTTGGGGATGTAGCTCAGCTGGAAGAGCGCAACAATCGCACTGTTGAGGTCAGGGGTTCGAGCCCCCTCATCTCCACTTATGCAAGTATTGCATATCGCAAGCTTTTGTGGTAGGATACTATCCACAAATAAAGTGCAACGAGCAGGAGTAGTAGGTCATTTGCAATTCCTTTTAAAGGGAGTATAACAGAGAGTAGTCGGATGCTGCGAGACTACAATGCTTAACTGAACTCACCTGTGAGCAACAAGTGTGAACATATCTTGACAGACCTGATACAATAGGTTTTGTGGATGGGCTAAGCAAACAGTGTAAATGCAAAGCCAAAAGTACTTCAAGAGATATTAAGCACTTGTCGGGGCGCCCGTTATAGCGTATAATGAGAAGTAGATTGAGAGTTGGCTGCACTCGTAGATATCATCTTTGAGACGAGTGTGTCAAATGCTGTAATAGCATATATGGGCCTGTAGCGCAGTTGGGAGAGCGCCTCCATGGCATGGAGGAGGTCAGGGGTTCGAGCCCCCTCAGGTCCACCTTATCGTTACTTGGCGTTATTGAGGTTACTGCAATAGTGCTGGTAACGACAGAGTCGCGGCAACGGAAGATAGGGTAGCTGACGACCCAATTTGAGGGTACTGAAATCAATCGAAAAATCAGGGTGGTACCACGGAAAGACCTTTCGTCCCTTTGGATGAGAGGTCTTTTTATTGTCTGTTCCTTTTTTCATCACTAGCATAATGTTCGATTGC
>DASYAN010000064.1:0-10315 GCA_036501345.1 Ktedonobacteraceae bacterium | reverse complement strand
AATGGAGGATGGTTACTTCTTCCAGAGTGGTAACCTCTTCTTCTTCACTCATCCAATGAGTAAGGACATTTAGCTTTTGTTCATACCACTCAATAGTACGTTCACTACGACCACGTGTACGGCAATCAAGAATATAACCTTTGATGGCTTTACTTATCTTCATAGGGTCCCTCCTAGGCAATAGCCTTTTCTTTTTCGACAGAGTAGAAAACACGCTTTTTCTGAACTAATGTGTTAAAATCACGCTTTTTCTCTTCGAGATAGCTTTCGACCTCCTCATAGAGAAAGTGGAACGTATCCGAAAGATCAGGTTGAGCATCAGCGAGCCGACCAGCTGGACGCCATGCCTCAGTCGTAATCGAACACCCGGCAATCTGTGCGATCATGCGACGCAGATTCACCTGATAGCGACGACGGCGCATAAAGGGAGCCAAATCCAACGGGAGAGCAGGCAGGAGAACCGGAGCAGGATCAGAGGCCGAAGAGGTTTGATACCGTTTCATCCTGGATGTATCCTTCCAAGGACGAGCCTCTAACTCCGCGTCTACCAGTTGAAGCAATTCTTCTTGCTCTCGTTCCTCTCGCTCATAGTCAGATTCTGGAAGGACAGGAGGAGCAAAGGCCGATTGAATGACTTGCCAGTCAGGATGCACAGGCCAGCGTGAGCGGTTCGTATCATCTGTAGGGATCACATAGCGCAGCCAGCCATCAGGGAGACTATCCTCACCACCATCAACGTGACCCACCGCATAGGACCACAGACCTGGAAGCCGTTCTTCGAGATTATAGGCGTTATCAATACCATGGAAGACGCCCTCTTGCAGCATTTCATTCAAGGCTTGCCGCTTGTAACGCACTTCGATACGCCAGACAGGAGCTTCACTATCCCATACCGATTCACCCTTCTCATCCTTGACGGAGAGCTACAGATCATGAAACCATGCTTTTTCTGGAGATTTGTATTTGATCTCATGCGTCTTGTCATAGATCAATGCCGAGAGCGCACCACCACGAGCACCAAAGGGCAGGCCAGTAATACGACCCCAGCGCTGTTTAATGGAGTCAGGACCATCAATCATGCCATCATCAGCAACGGAAGATGGGATTAACCCGGTGAGTTGAGCACGTGAGACAAAATGCTCTTTGACCTGTTGGACTGAGCTCAAATCCAATCCGGTGACATCGACCGCTAAATCACAACTGGAGACATGCAGCGTGATATATTCGCCAAAGATGGAGATGAGGAACTGATGCACATCAACGAGAATCTGACCCAGGTCGCGCACACGCCACAAGTAGGCGGAGGAACAACGCACTTGCGCCAGGATTTGTGATTTGGAACTGCGATTGACCGCAACAGTGAGCCAGTGATTATGCATGATCCAATTAAAGCCGTCACCCCCTTTGGCACGCATGAGCAATGGAGCTCCATTGAAGGCGAAGCGAGTCGGGAAATCTTCCTCAAGCTCTTATGCTTGCTCTTTCAAGAGTGTTAACTCTTCTCGCAAGAGCGAATCAATACGCCGCTCTTCGACTTGAAATGTGGCATCAGCTGGATACACATTGAGCACCAGCGTATCTATAAAGGCACCAAGGATCTTGACTAGACTTTCCATAGCACTCTCTCCTAAAAGCTTCGATAAAATGTACAGCCATCATGCAGACGCAATGTATTTTGAGCGGTGGGGTTTACTTGCTCCACCGCTTGGAACTTTCCCTCTCAGAACTGGAAACCTGCTAGGAGGCAATGCCAGAGCTCACTAGCATCGAATGCGTAGTACAAGCGCAGAAAATCAAAGAGCGACCCACCCTGTTGCCAGACATGGCAGTACCAGCAACAGATATCAGGGGGAGACGGCTGATAGACCAGAAACGACGGATGACTATCTTGACCATCGTTATGATGCCAGCCAAACGGACAACATCCCATACCTCTCTCATCAAGGCAGACATATTTGCCAATCACGGAAAATGCATCTTGTGTGGTACACCAGTCCCGAATAGTCCTTGTTGGCTCAACTGTTGTGGTAGGCTCACTTTTTTTGAAGGATATGTTTTGTTGGGTTGGTCGGCTACCGTTATCGCGTTGAAGCAAGATGGTTGATGCAGAAGGAACCAGAGCTCGATCGATCGCCCCGAACCAGCCGAGCGCATCGACCACCGATGAGAAGAGCGGGAGCGGGTGACCATCGACGAGCGTGATAAAAGGATAGCGTTCGCCGGACCGCAGATGCACACCCAGCGGCAGACGGATCAGAGAACCAGGATGTTCCCAGCTGGCAGCCTCTTGTTTGGGATAGAATTCCACACCTGCCGGACAGAAAGGCAAGAGCCAGGTACGTACAAGCGCCGGAGAGGTTGGCTCAGAGAAAAAGACCCACAGGTGAGCACCACGCCGTGATAGTTCCAGATAGGAGAGGATACCGTTGGTGGTCAGGTTCGTTTGAACAGTAGCCAAATCAAGCAAACCAGTTGAGACATCGCTATCGAAAACCGCAAAGGTGCATTGATCCAGTTCATTAATGATATAGGTACCAAGTGTCTGTCTCCCTTCCAGATGCCAGAACAAGATTTCATAGGTGAGATCGGTCCCAACACGAGTATAGCGACCATCCGGTACCTGAAGAGCGTAATCATTGCGCCGACCCACACACGAGGCGATGAAGGGATCAAGCAATGCTGTGGTGATGTGAGTCACAATCAGACGTCCTTTCTCAGAGGTGTGAGAAGCCCGAAAAAGAGGGTGTACACGCCTGTTCATCTGTGCGCGTGCGGCGTGCAGGCGTGCAGGCGTGCAAGAAGCTTTCCTATTGTCCGCCGAAATTGGCAATCCTGCTCAACCAGCTTTGTCCCTGTTGTTGAACTGGAGGAGGAGGCACGACAATATTTTGAGTGTTACCAGAAGACAGAGAAGCCGGTCCTACTTGCCCTGTATCAAAGATGTCCGCCCTCGCGCAAGATGTCCTATTTCAAAGATGTCTGATTTTTTGCGCAAGATGTCCGCTTTTTCCCTACAAAAAACAGTTCCTCTTAGGTATCCTTTCTACTGAAGCCCGATAGTGAGAGGGCTTTGGGGTTTTGAAATGCCCTCTATAGATATATTGAATTACAGCCATCATAGGGATGGAACTATTCGGGTTGACAGAGATCCAAACACACGCCTGTTTCCTGATGAGTCGACCACGCTGGAGCAGTTTCGATACCTGTGTTCTGGACAGTTCCAGAAGTTGTGTTTTTCAAGGGAACCTCAAGATGCACCATCGAAGGAGCCAATACTATGGATAGATTACCGAGGGATTTATCACCGCGTTCTGGCGTAGAAAAACGATATGGGCTTCCACTGCCTAAGCTTGCCCCATCTACCTCTGATAGTTCTGACCCATTACTTGGTCCTGGGCAACAGGAGAGAGAGCGGCGTAGGTCTGCCCCTGAACTTAAGGAACTGGAGAGAAACAGGGGTGAGCTTGATGCTGAATCAGAGCCTCTGCGGCCTAGCTCTGCCCTGCCGGGGGTACCTGCGCTTTCTTTGTTTACCTCTGAAGGTTCTCGCCAATTACTTAGTCCTGGGAGACTAGAGGGAGAGTCGTCTTTGTCTACCCCTGATAGTTCTTCTGGCCAATTACTTGATCCTAGGCAACTGGAGAGAGGGCGGCCTCAGTCTGCCCCTGAACTTGGGGAACAGGAGAGAGACAGGGGTGGGCTTGATGCTGAATCAGAGCCTCCGCGGTCTCAGTCTGCCCAGCCAGGGGTACCTGCGCTTTCTTTGTTTACCTCTGAAGGTTCTCGCCAATTACTTGATCCTGGGCAACTAGAGGGAGAGCCGTCTTTGTCTACCCCTGATAGTTCTTCTGACCAATTCCTTGATCCTAGGCAACGGGGGAGAGAGCGGCGTAGTTCTGCCCCTGAACTTATGGAACTGGGGAGAAACAAGGGTGGGCTTGATGCTAAATCAGAGCTTCCGCGGCCTCAGTCTGCCCAGCCAGGGGTACCTGCGCTTTCTTTGTTTACCTCTGAAGGTTCTCACCAATTACTTGATCTTGGGCAACTAGAGGGAGAGCAGCCTGAGTCTGCCCCTGAACTTGAGGAACTGGAGAGAAACAGGGGTGGGCTTCACGAAACTGATCGAGGAGGCCCTCTGGAAGAAATGGAGCGCTTTCAAGCTAGGAGAGCTAGAGAGGTAGCAGAGCGCCGGGAGAGACAGAAGGGGTTAGATGAAGCAATACTCAGTATTAATTCTCAGTGTGAGAAGCTTAGAGCACAATTGAGTTTAGAGGAGATCAAATTACAGAAATTATTAGAGAAAGAAAAGGAAAAACATGAAGATGACACAAGTGTAGCCTGTAGTAAGATAGAGAGTGAATGTGCTGATCTTGAGGATCAAATTTCCCGAAAACAACAAAGAAATGATGAACTTAAACAAGAAAGAGAAAAACAAGAAAAAGAGATAGAAAACAATATGATAATAGCATTAAATGATTTGCAGCGAGATAAAGGGGATTTAGAGGTACAGCAAAGAGAAAAAGAATCTGAATTAGCTGCGTTACAGAAAAGTCAAGGGGATTTAGAGGAACGGCGAAGTAAAAGAGAAACTAGATTAGCTGCGTTACAGAAAAGTCAAGGGGATTTAGAGGAACGGCGAAGTAAAAGAGAAACTGAATTATCTGCGTTACAGGAACGCAAAGGGGTTTTAGAGATAGAGCGAAGTAAAAGAAAAACTGAATTATCTGCGTTACAGGAACGCAAAGGGGTTTTAGAGATAGAGCTATCAGAAAAAAATAAAGTGTTAGGTGATCGAGGTGAAAAAATAAGACTTGAAAAATGGCGGATCAGTTTGCTAGAGAAAAGCGAAGAATTTAGGAGACAGCTTCATAAAAATGATGATGATGCATCACTTCATGAAAAAATTTACACTATGAATGCTTTTGGAATGGAAACTAGTGAAAGCATAAAAAATCTGCAAAAAATATTAACAACAGAAAAAAATAATAAAACATTCGAAAATGATAAAAAAATGTCATGGAATGTTACAATCTATTTTAAAGATATTAAAGATATGATGGGTATGTATGAATTGAATAGTGAATTTAACGAAAAATTTTTAGGAATAAAGGAAGAAGTTAAAAATATCAAAATAGAGGAAATAACATCGCAGGATATGTATAATGTTTTTTATGAAAGAAGAGATGAGCTTATTATCAAACATAATGAGGAAGACGAGGAAACTTCAAAGCTACGTAACGTACTAATGAGGGATACTGGTAGAAATCGTCGGGAAGAGGCTAGAAGTTTGATACGCTGGTCTCTTAAGGGAGTGGTCACGGCTAGTAGAGTTGTTAAACTATCACCACTATTGATTGAGTATAATAAAGCAGCAAATAGTGAGTGTCGTAGTCAGATTTCTCTATCAGGTGAATCCGACATTACTGAAGAGATTAATACAAGATTTAAACGTAATATAATAGAAAATAAAAATTTATCAGAAAGAGGAGAAGAAATGCGAAGAGTAGCAGAGAGTGATATTGCAAGAGCAGAGAGTGATATTGCAAGAGCAAAAAAAGAAATTTCTGATATAAATGACGAAAAAATGCAAAATCAACTAACTAAAGAAAATATCATAGGAAAAAATACTAAATATCTTAAAGAGCATAAAAGTATTATTATACAAATCGAGAATATAACTCGTAATATAGAAAATTTAAAACCTAACCTCGAAAAAGCTCAGGATGATTATGATGCTCAAAAAAAATCGGTTGCAGAATCGGTTATAAAATTCAACAAAAAGATAAAAGAAATAATATTGATGGTAAAAAAGATTATTAATATTTATAATGATATAGAAAAAATAAACAAAGAAATATATAATATTATGAATAATACTAGAAAAACTGAAAAAACCATATCGGAAATAGACCGTGAATCTGAAGAAAATGATGAAAAAATTAGTGAATTAGGTAAAAAACAATTAAAGCTTAAAGAGGAACTGAATAATGCTTCTAGCGATCAAAGACAAGGTAATATTATTATTATTCAAGTAATTGAAGACCAGATAGTAAAGGTGGAGAAGCTTCTTACTCAAACAGAGGAGCTTTTAGCAAAACGTGACCGGCTTATGGCAGAGGAAAAGAAATATGGAAAAGAAATAAGAAAGGCACTAAGATCCAGCTTTGAAGGTTTTAAGCCTGTCCCACGAACCACGGAAGTCACCAGTGCAAATATGGAAAAATTTAAACGTATTACTCATGAAATTGATACTACACAAGCATTTATTCAGAAACATGTGAACGTTTTTGAGAAACTTAGATATTCTATTAGCGAATTTAACGAGCAATATGCTATAATTGATTCATTTCAAAAGGAAAATAATAGAAATTTTCCAATATTAGAAAATGATGATCAAGAAGAAATTCTAAGAAATATGGAATCTTTTCGTATTACATCGTCTAAAAAACAAGAAACGTTAGAACGCTTCTTGTCTATAGATAATCATCGTAAAGCAGAAATAAAAGCAAAGCGAACACAGTCCATACAGACACTTTTAGAGCAATTACCTGAACAATGTCCTACTTTAGCGGACCTCCCTGAAAGACTGTGGTGGAAATTATATATTCCTGCGCCAGACCACGCAAGAGCAGAGAAAAATGATGACCCAGGGAGATTGGTCGATGACGACCAATCTCCAGGATATCGACAAGGTATGCTGGATCTCTTCGAGCAGGTCCTTCTACCAATACGAGGACAGCAATCTATGAGCGACGAAAGGCCTGCGTCTATACCTTGGAATTACATTGAGTATACACGCATGCATCGAATTTTGACTGAACACTCTCATAATAAAGAGCAAATGAGAGAGTTAAGCGGTATACGTATTACTTCGGGAGACTATGCTGAATCTACTAGTTATAACATTAAACAATCAAATGATGCAATAGATCTACACGAGCAAATAGAAGCTCTTGAGGAAATGGAGCGTATATATATCAATGATCGTCCACTGTTCCGGAGCTTACCGCTAACAACAGCGCTTAGGCTATCAGATTTACCTGAAAGACCAATTGTACTAGGCCTAGTTGGACATGGTTATGACGATCCTGCAGAATTATTATCTATTGCGAATGTTATAAAGATGAAAACTCTTTACCAACCACGGATGGGCCCACAATATGTCGATACTATTTTGACGGAATATAATAGGGACCTAAAAACAGCCGGCGGAGACAGGTATGACATCATCAGATGTATCGCTAAGGCTACCAATCAATTACATACATTGCACCAAAAACAAGATGCAAATGGAAGAACTAATATTGCATTTATGAACGCATGTTTAATACGAGAAGGCCTTTGTCCAGCAATTAGGTCTATTAAATACTCAATAAACCTCGGCGGTTATAAAACCATTGATGGAATGGTAGAGGAAATACTTATTGGAATGCATTCTTTTATCAGAGAGGCCGAGCAATCTACTCTTTCAGCGCAACAGAAGTAAATCACTAAGCTCAGCAATGGTATCCGTCGTCTGAGCAAGTACAAAGGCTGGAGAGAAGCTGTCTCGTCTCTCTTGCATAGTTTCATTACTACTGATAACCGCTCCATTCCCTGATATTACTGTCTACTAACCAAAAATCATGCCAAAAATATCTAGCTTAACTTCTCATCAGAAGCCAATGCAGACAAAATTTCAGACCCACTAAAAACCCCCAGCACCGAAGCTCTACAACTCATAGCCGAGTATAAAGCCGCCTGTAAAGCCAAATCAGTAGCCTTTCTTTTATTGAATTCGATAGTCAGAGGGGCTTGCGAAAACTCATCATAGATTCCTGAAGCCTCTTCAGACGGGCATTGGCATGATTGGCTTCACTCATGTGATGCGGTCTTTTCTCTTGGTTGATATCAACCATGACAGCAACGAAAGATCTTGAGGAGCAAGAAAGGTGTTGAGATAGGTCATGGCACCCTCATCAGACTGTGTACCAAAGAAGCCCGCGCCTGCTTACCAGATATACGGGATGAAGCGATATTTGACCTGTGCCATATAGGCATCATACCCTGGTAATTCCTCTCGCAATACACGTTCCTCCAGTATGGCTCGCACCGCCATCCCAGCGATCAGGACCAGGGCAAACAGTAAGCCGTACCATGATCCAAGCAGCAGGGGCGTTCCGAGAAAGAGGAGGATCGCACCGACATAGAGCGGATGGCGCACATAGTGATAGAGGCCGGTGGAGATCACCGTTTGTCCCCGTTCTTCCTGAATACGTACCGTTGGCGAGAGGAACGCGTTTTCCCGAAAGGTTAGGATCATGAGAGGAAACGAGGCTATCAAGGCAATAGTGCCTATGATCTGAAGGAAAAGAGGCACGTGCGACCAGTGAAATCGTACCGCGTCGAGTGGCATCAGGATGGCCCAGGCAAGACAGAGCAGGTAGAACAGAGGCATAAGCACTTTGTCCCATGTTTTTTGATTGGGTTGAGAGAGACGGAAGCGCTCTTGCAGCAAGTCGGGACTGGATGTGAACAGCATCCCGATGTTCACCAGAGTGTAGCCTTCTAACAGGATCAGGAAGATCCAACCAGCAGGCCACAGAAGCGTGCCCGCCGGAAGAAACAGAACCAGAGCAATAAACAGAAAGCTCACTACGGTCCATACAAGTGTTTTGATCAAAAGAGTCATAAGTCACCTCTTTCCATCAGGCTGTGGGTCAGGACACGACGTTATCTCCAGACATCCATCCGTTTGAGGCACAGATCGTGCCTCTCGACCGGGCGATCCATCGATGCCATCACGTGTTCGCATTCTTCTGCTGGTCTAACGCTTCAGTAAAACGCGCTTGCGCCTGATCGAGGCCATGAAGCAGGATGGCCTTGCCTGCTGCAAGATTTGCGCCCTCAGCAGGTGTTAACATGCACTCCAGCATCTCGGCAATCGTCTCCATCAATACACCAAAGGATGGCTTGTTCGACTGGCTGGAGTTCCCACGAAATGCCTCCAGGTGAGAGGCGAGCGTCTCCAGGATGGCAGGAGTAAGGGTATCCAGGATGAAAGCCATTGCTGCGACATTCACGTCCTGACGGACAGCCCCTACCTCTTGCATGGCCTGGAGAAACTCAAGAGTGAGGCTGGAGGGCAAACGAGTGAAGAGATTGTCCGGTTTGCGCAGGTATTTGCCGAAGATCTCTTCGTCGCGGGTGAGAATCGCAGCCATCAATGGGAAAGGTTTGAGCGCATGTAGCATACTGCGATGCACACTGGCAACCGTCCCTCCCAAAGGATCAGCTTCGAGATGCTTACTCCATGCTTGTGCATACGTACTCATTTCATGGACAATGAGGGCTTCGACCAACACATCTTTGGATGGGAAAGAGAGATAGACCAATCCTCGATGTAAACCTACTGCATCAGCCACATCGCTCATCGTCGTTTTGTTATACCCATGCCGAAGGAGGAGTTGTGTCGCTGCGTCTAAAATCGCCTGTTCGCGCTCTTGCTCATCAATACCCATTGTTGTCACCTTGTCAATATTGTATGACAGATTAGCAATAGTTGTCAAGGTGACAAATTCACGTAACGGATCTGTGCTATGGGGAAGTGGAACGCTTCACTACTTGCAAGTGGTGAACTCTATCCACACTGTTCGGATGATTTGGCTCGTCTCAGAATCGTCCCAGCTTGTTGAAAAACACCGAAGTGGATGAGGTTAACTCACAGTAAATTTATTCATCAAGCTCAGAATGTTGCAAGTAATAGCCATTTGATCTTACCTTTTTCAATAGGCTGGTCCGATATGTGGTTTCGTAAGCAAAGCAAAGGTGAAAGGGCAGTCTGTGGTGATTGTGCCATATCCCCCGCGAAAGTTGCGGCCAGTGCGCAATGTTACCCGTTGGATGGAACCAGGGACGGAGTAACTTGTTCAGAAACACGAGGTGCCTGTTCACGTTGTTCCCTTGCTCGCGCGTTTATGCTCCTTGTTCCGTGTGGCTCTCTTCTTCAGGAAGCCTTTCCTCAAAAATCAGGATATTGCGAAAAGGGTCGCAGAGCCAAAATCCTTTCGTCCCCCAGGGCTGAGACGTGATTTGTGGAGACCGAATAGCGCCAGTTGGCAAATACTGCTGATACAATGCCTCGATATTGGTGACGCTAATATAACATACCGTGCAACCCTTTGGTGGTTCTTGTGTTGGATCGGAGACATTGAATTGCAAAGCGATCCCATCACGTTCGATAATGGCAAACCCCTCGTCGTGGTAGGTGGTCGCAAAGCCGAGTTGTCCATAAAAGGCCAGTGCTTGCTCCATATTTCCGACCAGAAAACGAGGA
>DASYAN010000063.1:0-17556 GCA_036501345.1 Ktedonobacteraceae bacterium | reverse complement strand
TTCGTTCAGCTCATAAAGCTCGTCACCTTGCTGTGCTAAAGCCTGCGTAGCAGAATCGAGAGGAATTGGCTCTAGGATTGTCAGATACGGCGATGTGAACTTTTTTATGGGTAGGAGACCTTCGATCAAGGGACGCCAGATGGCATAAGCAATAGGCAATTTGGAACGTGAACGTTTATTGTAAGCACGAGCCTCGAGAATGAGAGCACGGGCATATTCAAAAGGCACAATAAAGCTGCTGAAGCCCTGTTCATTGAGGTCACTTACCAATGACTCCCAGTGCTCCGCATCCATTTCATCCACCCCATAACAGTCCTTAATGCCTTTTTGATACTGACTCAACACATTGATGCCTTTGATCAGTCCATCAGGGCGCATCCAGGAGAGCATGATCAATTGGGTACCAGAACCATCAATAGAACTCACCCGTGCCTCGTGAACAGGTAATTGGTATCGGCGAGCCTCCATCAGAGCTGCATCCTCTATTCCCAACATTGATTGCATTGTCAACCGCCCTAGCACAGCGCGTGCATGTTGTTTTAGCTCGCGATTTGAGGTAGTTGCGATGAAATAATTTAGAGCCGGGATGGTATGATTAACGGCGATAGGTCCCAATTGTTCTAGCGCATCAATCACTTCCATGACAATTTTTCCGGTTTGATGTACTAACAAGGGGATCAGGAGACTGACAGCACGAGGATCATTGCTATTGCCGAGCCAATGAATAAAGCCCAGACGTCGCTCAACAGGCATCGATACCACATCGTCTAGAATGGTTTCTACACCCATTTCACTCTGTCCAACAATTTCAAGAAGACGTAATTGCATCTGCCGAATTGCGCCAGCAGGATCATTGAGGTATTCAATAATCCCATCATCAGCCATTTCAGAGCCCAGTTCTTTTAAAATAGGAGAGAGTGAGAGCTTTGCCATATCGCTAATTGTAGGATCAGCCACAAAATCTTCTAGTACCTCAATATCGAAATCGGTAGCCAATTCACCTAGAATACGGATAGCAGCAGCTTGGGCCATAGCATCGTTACTACGAAGCAGACGTAAGACCTTCTCCCGTGCACCTTCAGCCCATTCTTCATCGAGACGATCTAGATAGCGCAACATCGTATCTTCATCAACATCTTCGCTGCGACTGATGGCAAGCAAAATACTATCCACACTCTCTTGTGGTGATCCTTTGCGCCCTCGTGACATAACAAATTTCTCCTTATTAGGACCCTCTTTGGGCAGTATCGATGCAAGGCATTGTACCACGTTAGCGCTTTGGAGTCGAGGACAAAAAACTACAAATCAACTGCGGAAATTTCCACAGCACCTGGAAATTTTTTCCAGGTGCTGCTGATTATGCTTGCAGATCTCTCCAGTTTCAAAGAGTTTCAAGCAAGGTTGATATGATATCTCTATATTGGCACATATCTTGCAGTAATAACATGTAGGGGGAACATACCCGAAAAATTTTCGGGCAGTGTGCTGCTAATCGTGCTCAAGCAAGAAGGGGTATGGAGGACTCATTCGAGATTGAAACAAACAAAGGGCACAATTCAGCATCACCAGTCTCCGGTTACCAATTTGTGGAATGGGATTTGAGGTTTAAGGAGTAGGTATATGGTAGCCAAGACCAAACAGGCAAACATATTACAAACAGTGTGTTTCGATGAACAGCGGCATTTAACTTCTACATGTGAAGAAAGGCAGCATACCCAACGAGCACGCAAAAAGTCAATCACTCACCATACAACAACGACCACGAGCAGAGCGAAGAGAGCTAATCTAAAAAAGATAGATGAGAATCTTGAAGAATATTCTTATCAAAATGAAGAAGAACACTTCTCTCTGAATACTGGCGGTCTAGAGTCCAGATCGAGAAGGAGAAGAGGAAATACCCTCTCGCCGGAATTCCAAGATGAAGAGGAAACTTATCTGGATGAAGAGGATGAAAGCGAAGAAAGTGGTGAAAGCGAAGTTGAGAATGCCATCAGGCAATATCTTGCGGAAATTGGGCGTTATCCCTTGCTAACAGCCGAGCAAGAGATGCAATTAGCCCGCCGCGTTGTCGATGGTGATATTGAAGCACAACGACGTATAGTTGAGGCCAACCTGCGTCTTGTCGTGAGCGTAGCGAAACGTTACAATAACCATGGGGTTTCCTTACTAGATCTCATCCAGGAAGGGAATCTGGGACTAATACGCGCTGCACAGAAATTTGATCCATTGCGAGGATTTCGTTTTAGCACCTATGCAACATGGTGGATTCGTCAAGCAATCAGCAGAGCGGTTGCTGAACATACACGCACCATTCATATTCCAGTGCACGTCGTTGAATTAATTTATAAAATAAAGCGTATCACTCGTCAGCTCTACCAGGATCTTGGACGGGATCCATTCCCGGAAGAGGTGGCCCAGGCAACAAACTTGACGAAAGAGCGCATCGTTGAATTACAAAGCATGGCGGAAGCACCCATCTCACTGGATGCTCCCCTTATAGATGATGAACAGTACCATCTAGCAGACACTTTAGAAGATATACAGGCAGCAGCTCCGGCTGAAGTTGTGACACACCAAGTTCTGCGTGACCAGATTTCAAGGGCTCTTGATACGCTCAGTCAGAGAGAGCGTCAAGTGATTGAAATGCGCTACGGACTGCAGGATGGATACTGTCATACATTAGAAGAGCTTAGTTCCCATTTTAAACTGACACGGGAACGCATTCGTCAGATCGAAGTAAAAGCTCTGCGTATGCTTCGTCAACCTGTCCAGGTCCATTTGTTGCACGATTTTGCTTAGTGGACTTTCAACCTTGATTTGATCGTCTCAGTCTCAAATTAAACCCGCCATAACCCGCTGCAGTGCAAACTAGCGTGGCTTATGGCGGGTTTTCGTCGTCATGATCCCCTAGAAATCGATAATGGTCAGCAATGAAAGAAATATCTGGCTTCATTACAAGCTTGTTTTATAACAAAGAGAGATATTAGTACATCTTTCTATTTGCTTGACAGCTCTTCCAATAGACACTTACACTTACTCCAAAGTAGTGCTTGATTATCAAGCCCTCTACACCGTTCCTCCACCATGAGAAATGAGAGACACATAATCTATTTCTTCTGTGACAAAGCTCTATTGCGTTAGGGGGTTAGTATTCATGAGAAAAAACCTATGCGCTATCGTACAAAAACTTCTCAAAATAGGCTTGCTCTTTTACATAATCTTACTCTTTTCATTTGTTGGCTTCAAAGGAAGTATCCAGACAGGCTATGCTATAAGTTCGAGCTCTTTACAGACACTTGTCCCTCTAGCAGACACTGCCACGCCGGATCCTACATCAACTTCTACACCTGCCCCTACGCCAACGTCCACACCTGCCCCTACACCAACGTCCACACCTGCCCCCACACCAACTCCTACTCCAAAGCCGGCTCCCACACCAACTCCTGCACCCGCACCTACACAAGCGCCACCGATTCCACAGGCACAACCAACATCAATAAATACAGTGCCCATTGACCCCATGACAACAGCAATTACTGCTACCGCTACGCCAGATGCCACTCCAGAAAGTGCAACGCCCACTACTGCCGTCTCCACTCCAGGCATAACAACACCTACAGTCCCTGTACCGACTACTCCCCATCTACAAAACGCAGCAGACAAGGGTATCAATGCATTCACATTATCCCTTGCTCTTGGTGTAGCTGCTCCTCTGTTAATGATTGGAGGAGGAACGCTTTGGCTTCTAATGAAGTGGCAGATCAAGCGACATAGGCTAGCACTAGAGGAGGCAGTTCAAGCTAGCCCATGGGTAAGTAGCTATGAGATGCAAGCTCCATTCAATGCTCTACAATCCGCATCTGGTGCTGCTCTAAACGCCACAGCACTCTCCACAGGTGCTTCAGGAGCTTTTCCTATCTCAACGCTACCCGCACAACCGACATATACACCAAGCGACCTACGCCCGATCACTACGGCTTTCCCACAGCAAATGCTTACTATGCACTCGAATAGGGTAGCTAATTATCCAATGAACGACGACTTACAGCCATTGCCAATAAATTCTCTCGACCTATCTCTCGAAGTAACCAGAGCTATCGAGTCAAATGGCAATGGGCATATGCCATTACTCTCAGATACAGCAAGAGGATTGATGGATGCGCCTACCTCATTTATGCCATCTTCTCCACCAATATCACAAGGTCTATCCGTTCCACCAGTAATTATTCAACCACCTTCCATTAAGGATGATTTAATGCTAGCATCAGTGATGCGGCAAGCTCAAATGGGGCTTTTCGCCCTACCGGGGCGAGAGCAGAGCTTAGTACACTGAGATGTATATATATCTATATCCTATTGACAAAACATTTTAGATTGTGATAGCATCCTCTAAAGAGGAGATCAGGTGTCAAGAACCCCTGGCTAAAGCCTAGGGGCTTGCGAAACGGCTAGCGCAACGTAAGTTCTTGTCTAGAGGGCTCTCATTGGAGAGCAGCAGCGATACGGGCTAAGAAATAGCCAAATCCCAGGCTCAAGCGCTAGGGAGAGTAGCGAAAGTATGTTTGGATGCCACCCTAGTCTAAACCACTACCTGTCATGCCGAAGCAGACGGTCTCAGACCTATGCCTGTATCGCAGTCTCGAAGGGTCATATTACCCGTGCTTTGACACGGTGGCTCATCATCGAGCAAGAGTTTTCTGGGTCTTTCTCCTAAAAAGGCCCTCCCGAAAGGGAACTGTTCAGGCAGAGGTTTACCCCTGTGCCCAAGCCCCTAGAAAGGAACGCCCATTCCTCCCCTGCGGTATTTCGATAGGGGTCTCCTGGGCCGACACGATGATGGCACGTGTCTACGGATTTGATTGGGAGGCATACACCGGTCTCGTTATGCCAGCATTTGCACACTGGTTGGTTGATGGGAACGAAACCTTTATCCACCAACTGTATCAGCAGACACGCTGTGCATTAGAAGAACAATTCATTCCTTCTGCAATGCAATTATTATCCACCTGGCTGCGAGCCAAAACATTTGTGCAGCAGCTTCCACGAGGTCCCCATACCAACAAAGAGTATCAGCTTCTTTGCGCCGCCGAGCAATTCACTATATTAAGTGATAGTTACGTATATTACCATCCTCCCCAGCTTTATCAAAACTCGGACGCCATTCGTGCCATTTGGGGCGCAATTGTCGAAAATCACTGTCAATTACAGCTCTTGCAATCTGAAGCAAATATACGGCCGGAAACAGCATGGCCAACAAGTTGGGATCATATGGCACTACTCCAGAAACCCACTAGTTTCTGTGTATCAGCACATGAGGCAAATGAGCCAATAATAGAACAGGATGCTGACACAGAAGCAATCCCAGAAATAGAAGACATGGATAATGCGTGCAAAGGAGTAGAAATTGGACGCCATCCCACAACATTGCATCTACGTGGCTGGCTTGCAATGCGCTCTGTACGAGCAATGGCACTCTTTGAACTCTTAGCTTGTGGACGACGCAGCTTGCCCTTTGGCTATCGAGCAGGTGAGCCATATGAAGCCTATGTTGGTTATCTAATCCCCGACGAGGTACGTCATCTGGCAGATTGTCTGCGCGATGAACAACCACCAGACCGCGTAACCGCAAAAGCAGACTATGCCAGCTTTCGCCAGGAACAAAGCCAGCCAGTCAAAGAGTTTCGCATGATCGATGAGGTTTTGCCAGATCATGCAGACTCCTTGATGGAAGCCGTACATCTAGCAGCACAACGTGGATTAGGATTGATTTGTAGTATTGAGTAAGAAAGCGAAGCCGCGAGACTACTATATCATATGTCTTTAGCTATCTTCTCTTTTTCTTTTGTTTCAAAGGTTTATTCAGTTTCTTGGCGTCATACGTATACTTAGGTTTACTCAAATTGAGTAACTGATGATACATGTGCACAAGCTCGGATTTTGGATCAACACGCTCTATCTTGTTCAGCAACATTTCTGCTTGGTGGTAATCACCGCTTTCTATGACCACGGCTACTATATATAGGTGCAAGATAGTGGAATCTGGATTGGCAATTATGCCTTGTTCAAGCACCTCCATAGCTTTCAAGGGTTGATCGTTCTGCGCATATAATTTACTGAGCGTATAATAGTAACCCTCATTATCAGGTTCTAACTCAATGGCACGTTTGTAGCTAGTCTCGGCCTCTTCAAAATGCCCAAGTGCTTCATGTGCCTCCCCAACATCAAACCAGGCTTCGCTAGAGTCTGGCTGGAGTTCGACAATACGTTGGGAATGGCTCAGTGCCTTCTCAAATTGCTCTCGCTCCGTAGCGATCTCACCCAAATGGAGTTCGATATGTGCCTCCTCCTCTGGATTGGTAATCAGCTCTTTAGCCTGCAAGAGATGGCCTTCTGCTTCATCAAGCCGTTCACTATCTTCTATAAGCAACTCAGCAATGGAGATATGGGCCTCAATATTATTCTCAACAGTCAGCGATTCTTGCAGTGCTTCCTCAGCAAGTTCCAGGCTACGTTCAGCTTGTTCATCGTATCCTTCATCAAAGAGTTCTTTGCTGAGCAGCTTCTGAACAGCGGCCATTCGCCTCAACCACAAACCTCGCTGCTCTGGAAAACGTTGCGTCAATGGTCTCAAGTAGGCAAGGCTACGTTCATATTGGTTAGCAGCAGCCATACGCAGAGCAGCTTGTTCATAAAGTGAGAAATCAAGCGAAAATTTCTTGATAAGTATATCGGTATGATAGATTGCTTGTATTATACGCCTGCTTGTTGCTGCAAGATAGTTCCGCATATCTTGGTCTTTGAGTTGTTCAACCTCTTCAGGTGTGTACCGATCCGCAAACTCTTTTGCGCGTCCGTAGAGATCCTCTATTTTATGTTGCAACTCCTCAACAGAAAGATTTTGCGCATTCATTCCCTCATCAGTCATATTTTGGATGCGCCAGTCATCATTTTCCTGTACAAGGGTATATCTTGGCCAGAACCAATGCCGTCCTGTCTCTTCGTAGATTAGAGTTGCTTTAGGCAATTCTGGTAGTGTATTGTCGGATGGTATCTTATCTAGTGTGATGGACCAGCCAGTCTCGATCTCTTTACGGGTCGTTGGGTCACTTACAGGCAATGGGTTAGGAGTCCAAAGCTGCGATTTTTGCAGTTCGTGTTCGTGCATAAAGTCCGGTTTCAGGCTGTCCGGGTGGACTTCAGCAGCCCAAGACTCACGGCGTTCAATCCACTCATCTCTTGAGAGACCTTCGCGCAAAGGACTATCGAGAGAGAGAAGATTATAGGCTATGTCATAATCCTCATTAACCCAAGATTCAACAAAGTCAACAACAACATCATGAGGATGCAGGCCGTGCAAATTGATACTTTCCTCGCTTTCTTCTTCAAGATCAGCATCATCCTCAAGATCAACGTCTTCCTCAAAGTCGGGCGCCTCTAGTATCAATTGCTTGACGAGCGAGAGGTTAAAGCGATAGTCTTTGGAAGGTGCAGTGCCATGCTGTTTATTGACGGCAAGGGCCTCCAATAGCAAACGGCGTCCCCGTGCTAATGAGCAATCCTTCACTTCTACATCAGGCATACTCGCTCTTATCTCAGCTACGAACTTATCAAAGCCTCGTTTGGTGTCAATACTGCTAAAGAAGTCTTTGACACCATCGTACATAAATTCGAGCAAAAATCCGAGAATGCGAATCTCCTTATAATCCTCTCCCTGTTCCCAGCAAAGAAGAAGTTGGACCTCGCCCGATGCACGTGTATCACTAACAAGACCTTTCCAGAAGCGTGGCGTATTCGTCGTAAGCTGGCTTACGCTGATGGCAGGAGTTCGATCAATAGGTGGCTCCCAACGTGGATAAATTTTCGCGCTTTCGAGCCGTATCAACGAGCGCCGTGCCTCCTTGCGAATGCTTTTCAACGGACTCAATTCGTTGATAGCGATCAGAACATCGGCAGCATCGACCTGCTTTTCTTTTGACAATTCCTTAAGCAAAGCCATCTGAACACTTTCCGACAGAGTATTGATTTCAGCCAAAGCCGTTTCTACCTGCTTTTGGTCCTCACTTACATGCAAATTATTAGCAAGCTGGTGATATTGCTCAAGTACATGCTGCACCTGTGTATTCTCTTCCTCTGAGATAGATAGTTGTGTGTTTTTTTTCTTTGCCATAACTTTACCACCTTTTCTGACAGATTACTGTCTCTTTTCAAGAACGTATTGTACTTCTTTCCTCTGTGCTATGCAATAAGTGTATGAAAGTAGGCTATACCACTAGTAAGTGATCTTTGCTAGAGACTAATGCGCCATAAAATTCTGCCAGAAGAGATGCATCTTTTCACGCAGAGCTTTATGCTCTTGCTTATACAGGTAGGGATCACTCTCCCAGAGCCGCGCAGCCAATTGTCTGGTGAGCTCAATCAACCTGGTATCATTCAGGTCCGCAATCTTCATTTCGGGCATCCCACTCTGGCGTACACCGATAAAGTCGCCTGGACCGCGTAGTCGTAAATCCTCTTCAGCCAAGCGGAAACCATCGTCCGTATCCTGAAAGACGCCCAGGCGCTCCTGAGCTTGTATGCTAGCATCAGCACTCAGCACATAGCAGTAGGACTGATGCTTGCCGCGACCAACACGTCCACGGAACTGGTGCAATTGCGAAAGACCAAAACGATCTGCATCCTCAATCACCATCACTGTTGCATTCGGGATATCGATCCCCACCTCAATCACTGATGTGGCAACCAAGATATCGAGTTCTTGGTCGCGGAAGCTACGCATCACCTGATCTTTCTCAGCAGGTTTCATTGCGCCATGCAATAAGCCTAAACGCAGGCGAGGAAATACCTCACGCTGCAAACGCTCATATTCACTGACCGCAGCTTTGGCTTCCAGTGACTCTGATTCTTCGATCAATGGACAGATAATGAAAGCCTGACGTCCTTCTGAGACCTGTTGGTTAATAGTAGTATAGGACTCGTTGCGCCGCGTGCCAGTGCGCCAGCGCGTAATGATCTTCTGGCGACCGGGGGGAAGTTGATCAATGATAGAGACATCCAGGTCCCCATAGAGCGTTAGGGCCAGCGTTCGCGGAATCGGCGTAGCGGTCATAACCAGCATATGGGGATGGTAGCCTTTCTGGCGTAGAGCATCACGCTGCTCAACACCAAAGCGGTGTTGCTCATCAATGATAACCAGTCCTAGCTTCTGGAAAGTCACACCTTCCTGAACCAGGGCATGTGTCCCAATGGCAATGGCAGCTTGCCCAGTCTCAAGTTCTGCGCGTCCAAGCATACGTTCGCGCGAGCGCATGCTCCCCGTGAGCAATACAGTGCGGATACCGAATGGCTCAAGCATAGCACTGATGCTACGAGCATGCTGCTCGGCAAGTAATTCTGTAGGGGCCATGATCGCGCCCTGGTAGCCATTCAGGGCAGTCATAAAGAGGGCGGCAGCTGCAACAGCAGTTTTTCCTGCGCCAACATCGCCTTGCAAGAGACGGCACATCGGCTTACTCTGTGCGATATCGGCAAAAATTTCGCAAATTACGCGCCTTTGAGCTACCGTAAAAGAAAATGGTAGCGTTGCTTCTAGCGGCTTCTCGGTTGTAATGACCGACCACAGAGTTGAACCAATTGGAGTAATTTCAGCTGTCTCGTGCTGCCCATCCTGTTGATCTGATGAAACTGGCGGATCTATAAAGACTCGGTCGTGGTAGATGGCAAAAACATTTCCCTGCGCTGCTTCGTACTGCCAACGGCTACGTCGCTCTTGCATACCAAGTTGAATCATGAACAATTCGTCGAATGCCAGACGTCGGTGGGCTGCTGCACGCATCTCCTCATTCTCTGGGTAGTGGATTTGAGCTACAGCTTCCGGTAACGGTTGCAATTGACCAGCTGTGCGTATTGCCATGGAAAGATGCTCGGGCACCATCTGTGCATAACGATCAACAACATACTTCGTGAAGCGCAATAGTGTCTTGGCATGCAGCCCTTCTGTGAGTGGATAGATGGGAACCAGACGTCCAGTATTCAGCAAATCGCCCCGTTCTGGTAGTTCGTGGCTGCGTACAGAGAACTCTACTTTATTGCCAAAACGCTGCTTGACACCTGTAACAACAAGGTACTCACCTTTGGCTGTCTGCAGTTGTTTTTGCAAGTATCCTTGATTGAACCATGAGATATACAGTTTACCTGTTTCATCAGAGATCTCAGCGATAATACGTAAACGACCATTGCTCGTACGCTGGCTTTTGACATCCCAGAGCAAGCCCATCGTAGTTGTCACCTCACCGAAAGGGATGTGGGCTATCTTTACCAGCTTGCTATAATCGCGATGTTCGCGTGGAAAATAGAAGAGCAAATCACGTATGGTGCGGATGCCCAGATGCTGCAGCCGTTTGGCAACCGTGGGACCTACACCGGGAACGGCTGTAATGTCAGCACTCAAAAGCGCCAGCACTGTATGGCCCTGCGACATACCCGTATCTAAACGAAGCGAATTGGAATTTTGCTGCGATGAGGCTGTTTCTCTCTTTGTAGGTTCAGCAGGCGATACGGAGTGTACGGCGGAAGGTTCTACCTTGGATTGTTTAATATTCCCGTTACTAGTGGCTTGGATTGCCTGTTTGGATTGTTTGGCATTCCCGTTACTAGTGGCTTGGGTTGCCTGTACAGTGGTAGGCATATCCTGCTGAGGGCCATGTCCATCTAGTTCGTTGAGAATAGCAAGGGCGGCACGCAAACTGGCGGCTCGCAGCATTGGGTCCTGTTGATGATAACCCTCTAGATGCTCAACGAAACGATGAATAGCACCAAGATCATGTCCAGTATTTTTGCAGATGGCACTGGTTTCGTCGTACCAGCGTGCGATAAACGCCTCTAGCCCACCTGGTTTGATGGCCTTATCCTGGTGATTAGTACGCTGCTCAAATTGTAATATTTTACGCGCTCGCTCTACATAGGTAGCAAGCGGAGTAATTTTCTGGTTCGACATAGACATAAGACGACTAATACAGATCCGCTCTATAATGGTCAATAGTTCAGCGTCCATAATAGATGGAAGTTGGAACATCTGTCAAGTGGGAATTGGCTTCTGAGGGAGTCTACTTGCAACCTTATCCGCTCTGAGAGAGGAAAATCAGCAGATTAATCTCTCTCAGGGAACCTGTTTCATTTGCAACCCTCGTTTTCACCAGGAGTGCTGATAGGTGGTAGCTCTTATGTGTCAGGCCGACTTATCTTCTTGCTGTGGTGGCGCAGTGAAGTGGATCTCTAGTGCCTTATTTACAAATTTGGCGACGGTGGCTTCCTGATTGACCAGTACAGCAGGGAGAGTGATGTCACGTTTGAAATTGCCAATCTCAATGGTCACTTCGTCGCCCTTCTTGGTCATCGATACCTTGTCCATCTCGACATGGGGCAGCGGCAGGCGCAGGATGTACTGGTCGTTTTGCTGGATGATCTCCTGGATCAAGCCCCGATAGAAAACCTGCGTCGGATCCTCGTCGCCGAAGATGGTCTCTGCCAGTTTGCCCAGTTGGGTAATACCAAGAATCTCCTGTGAACGATAGGGTGCTTCCCAGATCGGGAGCGGAGCAAAGGTCTGGTGGATACGCTGACGCAGCTTTTCCTGGGTACGGTAGATATCCTGCATAAAGATATCCTGATAGTCGCCCGGTGGAATGACACGATTGCATACCACGCCGTCCATAGGGTAGCCGAAGAGTGCAAGGTAGGTCTCTGCACGTAGTGCTTCTTTGATCACCATGCGCTCGGGATTGACCACTGGGCGGTAGGAAGTAATGTCAGGATTGCTCAACACATCGCGCAACGTTTTGACACGCTCACTAAGCGACTGCACAGCATCCAGAATTTCAGTTGTGGGCAGTACCGCTTTAAGCAACGGACGGGCCAGGTTTAATGCTCCGCCTTGCATCTTCATGAGGCGACTAGCATACCACTGGAAAGTGTCTGGCATACTGAGCAAGCGTACGGTCTCACCCGTAGGAGCTGCATCGATGACTACTACATCGAAATTGCCTTCGCGTGCATTACGATAGATATTGATGAGACTGACAATCTCATCCATGCCAGGAATAAGCGCGAGTTCCTGGGCAATAGTTGCATCGATACCTTGC
Organism: Ktedonobacteraceae bacterium; assembly: GCA_036501345.1. Lineage (GTDB taxonomy): Bacteria > Chloroflexota > Ktedonobacteria > Ktedonobacterales > Ktedonobacteraceae > DASYAN01. The sequence goes on along the minus strand of DASYAN010000063.1, from coordinate 5,419 downwards.
TTGCGCAGAGTTTTCGTCATCGACTCTTGCAATTTGCCCCAACCTTGCCTCATCTCATCCAGTACGTTAACCTCCTGCGCCCAAAGATTTTTAGTGATTTCCTGGGGAGTAGATGTGAGGTTCGTCTGTAAGCAATCGGCGAGACTATGTGCTAGATCAGTACTGACTGCCAGAGTTCGTTTTCCTTGTTGGGCGGAACGAACTGCAGTAGCAGCTGAAACTGTCGTTTTACCAACGCCGCCTTTTCCTAAGTAGAGAATAATGCGCATAAAAGTCCTTATATCTTTTCGTAGTTCATCGTATGAAGCAACTCCCAACCTGGTTAGTGCCTCGTGACTCCATCATTCCTATATACGTAAATAGCCGTGCTTTGGTTCGAGTTGGCCTGACTATACAGACCATAGTCATTACCGATTTGAAGAGGACCATATCTCTGCATTATTAGATACATGTGTCTGTATGATGTCTCAGCAGAAAAAATCTGTCAATAGGATGATTGAGGTATTTCTCTTGTTGTGTATCCATTTCCTATGGTTTTTGAGCTATACTATGCATTGTGCAACGCGGGCAGGTATTCCAGAGGGATAGAGAGGATAGAAAAAATTTGATGCGCCGGGAGTCAGTGATGGAGGCCTATGAATACTGCCGTCGTGTGACGCAGGGTGCATCAAAGACCTTTTATTGGGGATCGTCTTTTTTGCCACAACCTAAAAGACGTGCAATCTGGGCGATCTATGCTTTCTGTCGTATCATTGATGATATTGCAGATGAGGCGGTGAGGCTGACTCCCGCCAAAGGTCATCTGTCTGGATCGGTAGCTCCACGCAAGGCTCTTAATGTCTGGCGGCTATCATTGGAACGTGTCTACCAGCATAAAGGATTCGCAGATGGGCCAGTGCAGCAAGCCTGGAGTGATATGCTCGAACACTATCCAGTACCGCTTAGTCCTGCCTTGGAACTGTTGGATGGCGTTGAGATGGATCTCACAGTGAAACGCTACCAGACTTTTGATGAACTCTATTCGTATTGTTACCGCGTAGCTGGGACCGTTGGATTATTAACTGCTCCTGTTTTTGGTTATCACGATGATACTGCTCTTGCCCATGCCATTGAACTGGGTATTGCCTTGCAGTTAACCAATATATTACGTGATGTCGGTGAAGATGCCCACAGAGATCGTATCTATCTGCCTCAGGAGGAAATGGCTAGCTTTGGTTACACTGAAAAGGATCTTCTAGCTGGTGTCATGAATGAGGGTTTTTGTGAACTGCTCCGCTTCCAGATATCCCGTGCTGATAACTATTATCGATGTTCACAATTAGGCATCTCCATGCTTAGTAAGGACTGCCGTCTTGCTGTGCAACTAAGCAGTACACTCTATCGTCGTATCCTGGATTATATTTGTCTCAACGATTACAACGTCTTTACGAGGCGTGCCAAAGTACCCTTACAAACCAAACTGGTTACAGCTTCTACACAATGGTTTTTGCACCATCTTCCTAGCTCTGCCAGAGGATCGCGTTAAGTAGAAAAGCAGAGAAGTATCACTGGCTTGTATCTCGCAAGGCAGCAAAAAAACGCTTAGTCTTTCAAAATACACCAAGCGTTTCTTATATGTATTCCGCTATTTGCTAGAAAATATACAAAGAACAGCCAAATCGCGTATTATACACAACAATAGAAGTAGATACACCAGGAATTCTTATGACTCAATCTTACCGTTCACCACGAGAAGTTTGAGAAATTCTAGATGCCGCAGTACTTCTATGCGGTCACTTCCACCATTCTGATACCACTGCCGTAACCATAGTACCGAGATAATCTCATCTTTAGAGAAGCCTAACTGTGTTAAAACATCAGTATCAGATACACTATTATCAACGTTTGGTAGTATTTCTAAAGGTTGTGTGTTCATGTTTCCTATCCTTCCACCTGTGCCGATGAGGGCCAATCCACCACTGTATGTCTTCCGATGAATGGTGCTAGAGACTTCAGAACATCCCTAGCTATTAGAAGAGATTTTCTAATAGAAAAGGCGCTCAGCTCTGCATTTTTTCAAATATCAATGCACTTATACTGCTTACCCTATCCCCTCCTAATCTATTCCGTTTGAGCAAAGTATAAGCGGAAAAGGACCCACCAGCTATGTCCCGATCGACATTCACAGTGTGAAATATTTTACAGATTTGTTGATACATACTCATACAGATCAACGCTCTTGTTGTAGAGGTTTCCCATATGAGCTATCTACCCTATATACGTTTGAAACCCTCGAAAAGTTCCATCCACCAGGATAGACTCGTCAAAAACCTTGGTTGGAAAACGATTGCCCAGAGTACCTTATCAGCATACTCGGTAGTGATCTTCCATTAAGGACCTATTCTAGCAGAAGTTTGCACACTTCATAGGGGGAAAGAGGGACAATTCTCAGCTTGGAAAGACTAGGATCTCAACAAGAAGAGCCTCTCTCCCTATATAAAGAATGACGCTATGGGGTTACGAACGGGGACAAAGCAGAACAGCCAAAATGCATTAAAAGCAGAGAGAGCTTGTGAAGGTTGCAATGAAGCTGTCTCAGATCATATCACCCATGTGAGCAATATGATCCCAAGGACACAGAACAGAAGAACAGGATTATCCTTTTCCTAGAAAAGCCCTGTTCCTCTTAATTCCATCCACTCAAATTTAGGGTGGTTCATGTTACAAGCACTCTCAGGCTTGTTTTTGTATGTGTCCGTTGCTAGCTTATAGTTAGCCTTTGCGTACAACCACATTCGCTAGACGCCCGGGGATATAAATGATATTTTGGATCGTGGTTTCACCAATGAATGTTGCCACTCTCGGATTGTTCAGAACTAACTCGCGAACTTCTTGTTCACTAATATCAGCTGGGACTTCGATACGTTCGCGCACCTTGCCATTAACCTGGATAACCAGAGTAAAGGCTTCATCCTGTGTCAAAGCTTGATCGTAAGCAGGCCAGTCGGTGTTGTGGATGCTGCCCGTATGACCAGTCTGTTGCCATAGCTCTTCAGTGATGTGTGGAGCGAACGGTGCCAGCAGTTGCATCATTGTCTCCAGGGTCCTACGATAGGCAGCACTCTGGGCAACCGCATCATTTTGCTGTTTGATCAGCGCATTATTACATTCCATTAGGGCAGCCAGAGCAGTGTTAAAATGGAAGTTACTCAGATCTTCGGTGATACGCTTGATGGTTTTGTGGCGCAGCCGCTCAATAGCCTTACTTTCTCTGGTCTCTACATCACGCTTATTATCAGTCCAAGTTTCGTTGACCAGACTCCAGAAGCGATTCAGGAAGCGCCAGATACCCTCCAAGTTCTCTGCTTTGAAAGAGCCACCTGCATCAAATGGTCCAATAAACATCATGTAGCAACGTACAGTATCCGCGCCATACTTGCTAATATATTTATCCGGAGCTTCGACATTGCCACGCGACTTAGACATCTTCTGCCCATCAGAGCCCAACACCATACCTTGATGGAACAAGCGCAAGAACGGTTCATCGAAGTCTAAATGTCCCATGTCGTGCAGAGCTTTGACGAAGAAGCGTGAGTACAGCAGGTGCAGAATGGCATGCTCGACACCACCAACATACTGATCGACAGGCAGCCATTTTTTCAGTTTCTCTGGATTCCAGGCGGCCTCACTATTATGAGGATCGGCATAGCGCAGGAAGTACCAAGACGAGTCGATAAAGGTGTCCATCGTATCTGCTTCGCGTGTTGCAGGTCCACCACAGATAGGACAAGTTGTGTTTAAGAAATCTGGCTCATAACGTAATGGCGATTCACCGGTAGACTTGAACTGGACATTCTCGGGCAGCCAGACTGGCAGTTGATCCTCTGGAACTGGAACTGTGCCATGTTCAGGGCAATAGACGATTGGAATAGGTGCACCCCAGTAGCGTTGGCGGCTGATCAACCAGTCTCGCAGACGATAGTTCACCATCAGCTTGCCAATGCCTTTTCCTTCAACATACTGGATAACTTCTGCGATTGCCCGGTCTGCGGGTGTACCATCGAAGGGACCTGAATTGACCATGACGCCAAGAGCCTCTTTTGCCTGCGTCCAGGTCTCAGGATCACTCGGCTGCTCGTCCTCTGGACGGATGACCTCGCGGATTGGAATGCCGAATTTACGAGCAAACGCGAAGTCGCGCTGATCGTGAGCGGGAACGCCCATGATTGCACCTGAACCATAACTCATCAGCACATAGTCAGAGATCCAAACGGGAACCTTCTCACCACTCACAGGGTTGGTGACATAGCCACCTGTAAAGATGCCAGTCTTCTCCTTCTCGGCGCTCATACGTTCGATCTCAGTCATGCGCAGAGCCTGTTTCACATAAGCATCAACGGCAGTTTTCTGTTCAGGGATTGTGATTTTCTCTACCCAGGGATGCTCTGGTGCCAATACGAAGAAGGTTACTCCATAGATCGTATCCGGGCGGGTAGTAAAGACCGGGATCTCCTCATGTTTCCCACCAATCTCGGCAGTAAAGCGAATCTCCGCACCCTTGCTACGCCCGATCCAGTTGCGCTGCATGACCATTGTCTTTTCGGGCCAATCGATTACGCTAGAGAAATCCAGCAGCCGCTCGGCATAGGAAGAAATCTTCAACAGCCACTGATCGATCTCTTTGCGTATGACTATGCTGCCGCAGCGCTCACAGGTACCATCGGCCAATACCTGTTCATTGGCCAAAGTAGTGTTGCAATTGGTACACCAGTTGGCGGGGGCTTTGGTCCGGTAGGCTAGCCCATGCTTATAAAATTGCAGGAAGAGCCACTGCGTCCACCGATAGTAGTCAGACTGACAAGTCACGACTTCCCTAGACCAATCCCACTGTGCACCCATTGAGCGCAGTTGTTTGCGCATATTTTCACTGTTAGCCAACGTCCAGGTGCGTGCTTGAATGCCACGTTTGATGGCAGCATTCTCCGCAGGTAGCCCAAATGCATCAAAACCGATGGGCTGCATAACATTGTTACCCTGCATACGCTTGAAGCGACCGTAAGTATCGAAGGGCGAGTAATTGTACCAATGTCCCATATGTAAGTCGCCAGATGGATAGGGAAACATTACCAAGTGATAAAACTTGGGCTTGGGTGAATCGTCAGAGGCATGATACTGCTGATCCGCCTCCCATTGAGCTTGCCATTTGCTCTCAATCTCTTTAGGATTGTATTTTGTGCGTGTAATCATCGTTTATGCCTCTCAAGATGTGTTCAAAATGATGAAGATTACAAGTGCGACAGCAATCGAACATTATGCTAGTGATGAAAAAAGGAACAGACAATAAAAAGACCTCTCATCCAAAGGGACGAAAGGTCTTTCCGTGGTACCACCCTGATTTTTCGATTGATTTCAGTACCCTCAAATTGGGTCGTCAGCTACC